>JAAYPP010000121.1 GCA_012519765.1 Lentisphaerota bacterium | reverse complement strand
GCCATGGGAACAGATTGCCGACAGTATTTGGTGGTTGAACACAATGGTGATATCTATCCGTGTGACTTTTATGTGCGTCCGGAACTCAAGCTCGGCAATGTTGTCGTCGACGAATTTGACTCATTGCTCAAGTCTGAGCTTTATCGGGAATTCGGGATGCGTAAAAAACTTTGGGATGAAAGATGCAGCCAGTGCGAATATCTTAATCTCTGCGCCGGTTGTTGCCCGAAAAATCGTCCGGGCGATTATCACAATTTAAGTGTGCTTTGTGATGACTGGCGTTTGTTCTATTCTCACACTATTGAGCGCTTCCGGCAACTCGCTGATAAAATCATCGAAGAACGCAAACACGCAGTTCGCCAAAGCATCTCCCGCACTTCGAATCCGGGGCGTAATGATCCGTGCCCTTGCGGCAGCGGGAAAAAATATAAAAAATGCTGCGGCGCGTAGCAATGGTTAAAATCCGATAATCCAATGATTCGACTGCTTTTTTAGGATAAATACCCTGTTTATTCTTTGTTTTGATGCTATATTAATGGTTTTCCCTTAAAATAAACATTGAGGACAAAGCCTCAAAGGCATGTATGAAACAAATCAGAAATATTGCAATTATCGCCCATGTAGACCACGGTAAGACCACTTTGGTGGATAAGATCATCATGCAGGCCAAGATGTTCCGCGACAATCAGGAAATGCAGGAATGTTTCCTGGACAGTAACGATCTGGAGCGCGAACGCGGCATCACCATTCTTTCCAAAAATATCAGTATTGAATATCAGGGGATCAAGATCAATGTCATTGATACTCCCGGACATAGCGATTTCGGCGGACAGGTTGAGCGCGTGTTAAATCTCGCGGACGGAGTTATTTTGCTGGTTGATTCCGCAGAAGGGCCGATGCCGCAGACTCGTTTTGTGTTGGATAAAGCGCTTCGGATGAAGCTTAAGCCGATCGTGTTGGTCAATAAAGTTGATAAACCAGATGCCAGGCCGCAAGTGGTTTTAAATAAAGTTTTTGATCTTTTTTGCGAACTTAATGCTGATGATGATCAGCTTGATTTTCCGGTACTTTTTGCCAGTGGACGCGACGGCTGGGCTGTTACTGACTTGGATAACGAACCGCGCACTTCAATCATGCCGTTGATGGATGCGGTTATTCAGCATATTCCGGCGCCTCCGAAATTAGACGGTCCGGTTCAGATGCAAATTACCACGCTTGATTATTCGGACTATGTCGGACGTATTGGAATTGGACGGGTTCATCGCGGAGTTATGGCGCTTAATCGTCCAATGGTCATTATCAAGCGCGACGGTACCAAGAAGCCAGTAAATATCAAACAAATATTTACTTTTGAAGGGCTGAAACGGTCAGAAGTGAACAGTGTGCCATGTGGCGATCTTTGTGCAATAGTTGGGGTCGAAGGTATTGATATCGGAGATACCATTACGGATGCGGAATGTCCTGAAGCATTGCCGCCGATCAGCGTAGATGAGCCGACGTTGTCGATGATTTTCAGAGTTAATGATTCTCCGTTTTACGGACGCGAAGGTAAATATGTCAGCAGCCGTCATCTGCGCGAACGTCTCTTGAAAGAAGCGGAAAAAGACGTCGCGCTCAGGGTGGCCGATGGTGAAGGTGGCGGCGAGAGCTTTAAAGTCAGCGGGCGCGGTGTACTGCATCTGTCGATATTAATTGAAACCATGCGGCGTGAAGGTTATGAAATGGCGGTCGCGCCACCACAGGTTATTTGCAAAGAAATTGACGGGCAGCGCCATGAGCCAATGGAAATGCTTTCAGTTGATGTCCCTGATGAATATACCGGAAAAATTATTGAGCTTGCCGGACAACGGCAGGGTGAAATGTGTAATATGGAAGCACGCGGCAAGCGGCAACTGGTCGAATTTAAGATTCCGACTCGCGGCTTGATCGGTTTTCGCAGCCGGGCGCTTACATTGAGCGCGGGTGAAGCAATCGTCGCCCATCGTTATATAGGTTATGAACCGATGTGCGGTGCGATTCCACGCCGTACTGCCGGCAGTATTGTCAGTGCGGGGCAGGGGAAGGCGATGGCATATGCGCTTGACGCTTTACAGCAGCGCGGATTTTTCTTCATTGAAGCTAATGACGACTGCTATGAAGGCATGATTGTGGGTGAGCATTGCAAGGAAGGCGATATCACCGTCAATATTCAACGCGGAAAACAGCTGACCAATATGCGGGCATCCGGTTCTGACCACAATATGAAAATTGCGCCGGCGCGCAAGCTTTCGCTGGAGCAGGCGCTTGAATATATTGAAGAAGACGAACTGGTGGAAATTACACCGCAAAATATGCGGTTGCGCAAACTCTATCTTACCGAGCTTGAACGGAAGCGTAATAAGAGCAGCAAAGCCATGAATCAATGAGCTTCCGTGGTTTGATCACGGTTTTTTCAGGATTCAGCTTTGTATGCTATAAAAATCGCCCCGCGGCAGCCGTTCAAAATTGATTTGTCCGGATTTCAACATTTGTTCCAGGATATTTTTCAATTCCTGAGCTTCCATTCCAAGCGCGATCTGCAGATCCGGAATGGTTGCCGGACGGCGGCTGATCAGGCCGAGAATTTTGGTTTCAGCTTCAGTTACTGCTGTTTTTTGATTTCGTCTGCTGTAGTAGCGGAAAGGCCCAACGGCTTCGACTGGTGCAATTTTTTCCAGCACGCGGATGAAGCGCATGGTATTGGCTGCTTCTGATGCTTTCAACCAATCTACCACTCCAGGACGGTCCAGGGTGTTCAGTTGCACTTTGTCGGGTTTGATTTGGGCGGTGATATCCGCAAATCTGGCGATGGATGCGTCAGAATCATTCAGGCCCGGGGCAATAAAGATTTCCAGCCATAATTCCGAGGTTCTTACTTTGGCATATTGAAACATACCCGAAAGCATTTTTTCTAAAGTCAGATCAGGACTGTGACGGTTGACCGCGTTGAATTCTTCTTCAGTAGTGGCATCAAGCGAAGGAATCACCAGATCGACACGCGCTATTTCCTTGACGACCTGTTCGTCCCAGAGCAGGCAACCATTGGTCAGCAGGCAAATCCGGTATTTGGGATAACTGTCTTTGACGAAGTTGACGACACATCCCAAACCTGAGTTTAAGGTCGGTTCACCGCCACCGGAAAAAGTAATATAATCCAGTTCCGGCTTATTTTTCAATGTTTCGTCAAGCTGGCGAATTATTTCGGTGACAGGAATATATTCACGCCGTTCCATGGTTAAGTTGGTGGTTTTTCCGGCTTCACAATAAATGCAGTCCAGCGGGCATGTTTTTGAGGGAACCAGATCGACACCGAGCGAAACTCCGAGACGCCGAGATGCTACCGGCCCGAAAAGATATTTATGATTCATAGATTTTGACGTATTTTCGTGGTTTATAATTTGTTGATGGAGAAAACAGGCTATAGTATATCGTTTTTTTTATTTCTTTCAATAACTTTTATCAGAGGTTTAAGCAAATTATGGTTTCATGGCCGCAGGTTTATCTCATGGTTTTTTTGTTAGGTTCCGGTTTGGCTTTGGTGTTGACTCCGGGCTTCAAAAAGTTGGCTGAAAAATTGGATATTATGGATCGTCCGAAAGGCGAGGGGCACAAACTGCATGACAACGCTACTCCGCTGCTTGGCGGCGCGGCGATGTTCAGCGCCTGGATTCTGGCAATAGGTTGTGGCGCGCTTATGCTTTTTAATCCTGACCTAGAACGTATTTCGGCAGATGTTAGTGCCAACCTTGACGGTATCAAGCTTGTGTCGGGACGACTGATCGTAATTTGTATTGGTGCTTTGGCAGCCACCGCGCTTGGTATGTATGATGACAAATACGGGATGAGCGCGTTTTGCAAGCTTGGCGGACAGATTCTAATCGCCGCTTTTGCAGTCAGTTTCGGCGGCATCAAAATTTCTTTATTCTGCAATAACCCATTTTTCATCTGGGGTGTTTCCGTGTTTTGGTTTGTACTGCTGATGAATGCATTTAATTTTTTCGACAATATGGACGGTCTGGCGGTTGGGACTGCGGCTATTTCGATGGCGTTTTTTGCCGCGGTGGCGGCAATGACGAATCAATATTTTCTAGCAGTGCTAGGGGCTTTAACCTGTGGCGTCGGGATTGGGTTCTGGTTTTACAATCATACTCCGGCATCAATTTTCATGGGTGACTCCGGAAGTCATTTTCTGGGATATATGGCCGCGGTGATGAGTGCCGGAATAACTTATTTTTCCCGCGAATACTCACTAACCAGATTTCCAATTCTGCTTCCGGTTTTTATTTTGGCAATTCCACTTTTCGACACGCTGGCGGTGGTGGTTATCCGTATCCGCAATCATAAGCCGATCTATATCGGCGATCATAATCATATTTCACACCGTTTTGTAAAAATGGGTCTGTCGCGTAAACGCTCCGTCCAGCTGGTTCATTTGCTGGTATTAACTTTGGGGCTGAGTGTGTTACCTTTGCTCTGGGGCGATTTTAAAACTGCCATCGTAATCACGTTTCAGGCTGTTTTGCTGATTTTAATCGTTACCGTCATGCAAGTGGGTGGCGCAAATACGGTTGATGACAATAACCAGCAACAGCCTTGAAGAAAGCAGCCGGATCATAAAAATGCCTGATAATATTCAGTGATTCCGGAGAAACTCAGATCGCATTAAATAATCCGGAATATATGAATCGTTAAATTCAACTTTTTTTGATGTGCTTAAAATTTGCGCGCGCATTATGCGCGCGCGAATTTTAAACAGCCTATGATAAATGAAATTTCCAAAAGATGCAGATTTGGACTTGGAGTTTTGTTACCCGGATGATAGAGGTTATTGAAAAATAATGTCAGCAATGTATATTTAAAGCTTCGTTCAGGCGGATAATAACCGCTTTGTTTTAAGTTAGAATCCGGAGGAATATGGAAACCAGTAAATCATTTCAAAAGTTGATCCGTCGTGGTAGTAATTTTTTAAATTGTCAGTATCCGATTATGTGTGGAGCAATGACCTGGATATCCGAACCGAAATTGGTTTCGGCGGTATCCAATAATGGCGGTTTCGGCTGCCTGGCCGGCGGCAATGCGCCGGTTGATATATTGATCAAAAATATTGAAGAAACCCGTTCGCTCACCGATAACTCTTTTGCTGTTAATCTGATAACCATCGCGCCTGCTTATCATGAACATCTGGCGATGCTCAAGGATCAGCGCTTGCCTTATGTTATTTTTGCCGGCAGTTTTCCGCGCGATAAAGAAATTGCGATTGCGAAGGCGAGCGGGGCCAAAGTGTTGTGTTTCGCCTCTACGGAGTCAATTGCTGAACGGATGATTCGTTACGGCGCGGATGGTTTGATTCTGGAAGGCAGCGAAGCCGGCGGTCATATCGGTCATGTTTCGACCACCATTCTGTTACAGCAGGTGTTGTTCAAGTTCGGTGATAAATTGCCGGTTTTTGTCGCTGGCGGTATGGGTACTGGGAAACTGATGGCACATGTCATGCTGATGGGGGCTGCCGGCGTTCAGCTCGGAACTCGTTTTGTGATGACCAAAGAGTGCAACGTTCATCAGAAATTCAAAGATGTTTTTATGCGTGCCAATGCCCGTGATGCGATTTCTACTCCGCAGTATGATTCGAAGTTGCCGGTGGTCGCCGTTCGGGCGCTGAAGAACAAGGGGATGCAAAAATTCGGCGAACTTCAGTTGCAGTTGCTGCTTCAGATGAAAGAAGGAAAGATCGGACGGGAACAGGCGCAGGAAGAAGTCGAAAAATACTGGATCGGCTCATTGCGTCGCGCTGCGATTGACGGTGATATCGAAGCTGGTTCGCTGATGGCTGGACAGTCAGTTGGATTGCTCGAACGTGAAATGACGATTAAAGAATTGATTACTGAACTGGTTACTGATGCCGATTGTGAACTCATTCGGTTGAAGTCGTTCTTCGCCGATTAATGCCTGGATCAAGGAAAAAATACCGGCAAGTTGTCGGAATGTTGGCGGTTGCGGGAGCGTTGATTCTTGGAACCGCCACAGCATTTCATGGCTTCGGTACTTTTTTTTCTCGAGTTTACGCTGATTTTTTATATCCCTATCTGGAACTGCCGAACCGGGCAAAAAATTTATTGTCAGAACAGACCATGTTTTTTCACGGTAAAAGCACCCTGATGGAGTCGCTGAAAGAACTCCAGGCAGAAAACCGAATTCTGGCGGCACGTTATGCCTCCGCAGTCGAAGCTCAATTTGAAAATCGTGAATTGAGACGACTTCTTGAGTTAGACCGAAAACTGGATTTCAGCTATGTAAATGCTGAAATTCATCGGCGTGAGCCAATGGAATGGCGTGAACGTTTTATTATCAATCGCGGTGCAGCGGCGGGTATCAAAGTCGGTTCGCCGGTGTTGACTTTCAGACGTGGCCAAACTGGGCAGGTAGTGCTTTGCGGGATTGTAAAAAGTGTTTCCCGGCATACTGCTGAAGTAATTACTATATTAAGCCCGCATGCGAAGATTTCCGTGAAACTCAAAGAATATGATATTTCCGGATTTATTAATGCGGGAACTACTCCACCGAGTCGAACTCAACGCGGAGAATTTGCCGTAATTAATTATCTGCCGACAGGTTATGACTATCAACAGGGCGGCGAGGTAGTTACCGGAGGATTTGAAACGCATATTCCTGCCGGGATTCCGGTTGGTACTTTTGACGGAGTGATTGGCGGTGATTCTGTTTTTGACAATCGATTATATGTCAACGGTCTGCTCAGTCCGGCCGCAGATTTGGATAATATCCGTTTTTTGATCGTGTTAACCCGCAAACAGGATGTTATGGTTCCTGAACCGAAATTATGAGCGATATATTCATAATTTTGATTATTTTTTTCGGAATAGTGTCGCAGATAATTCTTGGAACTGCCGGCATTTATCTTCCGGTTCTCGCATTGTTGATTTTTTATATTGCTTTGAATTTTAAGTTTTTACACACCCTCTTTTATGCTATGCTTTGCGGGATTATGATTGATGCCGTAGCAGGTCGCGACGTTCCCTGGCATATAATCATTTTTGCCGTATTGACTGTGGTTGGAAATAAATGGGCAAGTATAAAACAGTTTCGCACATGGTATTTTAATTTTATTCCGGGATTGATGGCTGCGGCGATTCAAGTTGTTCCGCTGGCGCTTATTAATTTTCAATCTGATGATTCTGTATATTTTATCATCAATGAATGGTTGCCGGTTTTTGCAGCTTCCATGTTTTTTGCGGCATTGTTCATGCCGCTGGCGGCTTTGGTGTTAAATGATTTGGGTGTAAAACTGAAACTGCCGCCTTATCGCCCTGATCTCGGCATAATGACTCGAAACACAAGACGGTGGTACTGATGAAAATTTCACAGTCAGTAATCAGAATATTAATTTTGTCATCATTTATGGCAATTGGTATGTTGACGCTGTTGTTGAAACTAGGCTTTGAACAAATTCACCGGCATAGTTCCTATGACAAGAGAATTATCAATCAGTCGATAAGACTAATCAGAAATCCCGCATTGCGCGGACGCATTCTTACTGCCGATCATAAAATTCTCGCCGATAATAAACCTGACTACGAGGTCTGTCTTTATCTGGCGGAAATGCGTCTCCCCGGCAAAATCGGCAAAACTATTGATCACATTGAAAAAGTCATTGCCGATATTGCTTTGCGGTTCGGACGTCCAAATCAGATTAAACGCGCAGAAATTATCCGGCACATCAATACTCGCCCGGGATTGCCTTTTACCGTTTTCAGCAACTTGAATGAACGTGAGATCGCGATTGTTAATGAAGTTGCCATGAATCTTAAAGGCATCAGCATTGTGCCCCAGAGCTCGCGATTCTATCCGTACGGCAGTCTTGCCGCACACGTCGTAGGTTATGCGCGGCTGCGTGATCCGATGCGCGCCTCAGACCGCAAGGACTACTTTTATTACATTTCTGATTACAGCGGCGTTTCCGGGCTGGAAAAAGCTTACGATAACATTCCCGACGAACACCCGGGCGAACTACGTGGGGTGCGCGGTTTATGCGGTATTCCCGGATTCCAGATTGTTCAGGTTGACAGCAGAGGTTTTGTCGATCAGGTTTTGCCGGGTGGAGAAGCGCCTTTTAACGGCAACAGTATCGTGACTACAATAAATTTTCACGCTCAGGATCTGGCCGAAAATATTCTGCGCGGCTATAAGGGGGCTTTTGTCGTTCTTGACGCAGATACCGGCGCGGTAATCGTTATGGCGTCGGCACCTTCTTTTAATCTCGCGGATTTTTCACCCAAACCAAATAATCCGGTAATCCGCGCGTTGTTCAAAGACAAGGATAGCCCGCAGTTGAATCGTGCATTGCAGAGCGCTTATATGCCCGGCTCCATTATCAAACCGTTGGTGGCGTTGGCAATTTTAAAAGAAGGGATTTCTCCGTCGGAAACCGCTCTATGTCAAGGTCGGGTTGAAATCGGCAACAGCGCCATCAGGTGTACCGGTATTCACGGCGATGCGGATTTGCTTTTCGCCCTTGAACGTTCGTGCAACTGTTATTTTATCAATTTCGCATTGCAGCTGGGAGTAGATAAAATACGTGATGTTATGGAAGATGCCGGGCTGGGAAGTTCCACCGGTATCGAATTACCTGAAACTTCCGGACAATTGCCGGATAAAGATTATCAAAGAAACAGGTTCGGTTCCAAATGGACTGATTTCAGCACCGGACTGGTTTCAATCGGGCAGGGGGTTATTCTGGTTTCGCCTTTGCAGGCCGCGGTGTATGCCGCGGCATTGGGCAATGGCGGGAAATTGTTTCAGCCTTATCTGGTTCAGGAAGTCAGAGATAAAGACGGTTTGCTTCTTTATAATGCCGAACCGCAGATCAAAAGGTCATTATCGGTTACTGACGAACAATTGGCGATAGTTAAAGAAGGCATGCGCCGTGTCGTTTCAGCACCGCGCGGCAGCGGCCGTGAGGCGGCCGTTTCCGGACTTGAAATTTACGGCAAAACCGGTAGCGCGGAAGTCGGCCCCAGAAATAACCGCCACAAAAATACCTGGTTCATCTGCCATTTCAGTCATGAAGGCCGCAACTATGCCGCCGCAATGATTATTGAACAGGGTGACTCGGGTGGAAGGACTTGCGCTCCCATGATGTCTGCTTTTATAAAAAAATGGCTCCTCACCCCGCAATAATGATGAATATTGCTTTTCGTTTTTTATAACCAGAATGCTTTTTCAGGATTATCCAGTAATTTTCCCGGTTATATTGCATAACTTTGCTTTTAAATTCGCGCGCGCATAATGCGCGCGCGAATTTAAATACCGATTTACAACTGGTGATGCTTGTCGGAATGAAACTGTTTTCTCTCTGATATCAGCCATAATCTGCCCACGGCAAACACCGCAAATAATAATAACAGTCCCCAACATCAGCGGCTGTCCATGATATTTATCAAAGGCTAACGAGCCAATTTAGGGGCCGACCACATAGCCGACGCCTCTGGTAAAACCCAGCGCCGCCATATAACGTCCGAAACCGGAGCGCGGTGCAAAGCCACTGATACTGACACGAAGGCATGACAATCACTTTGTCCAGCGTCAAGGTGAATACCGCCAGCGCCAGATCTCATAATACGGTCAAATCCTCAAAATCTTTACAATCCAAACGAAAAAACTAATTTTGCAGAATACTACACTACTCTATTTTGTTTCACATCTGTAACATATTTTCATATAGTTCCAGGTTGAGGATTAATATGCGGGAAAAGCCATTCTGAATATGGTGATTCAATAGACTGCCCCATTTCTTTGTATGATGGCGGCTGATCACTCAAATCAAGCACATCGGCGAAGCCTGCCGCATAACCGGCAATAATAGCCATTTCACCGCTTGCTTTCAGCACAATTTGCTTTGCTCCCCATTGCCTCAGAGTCAGCAAAGCCCTAGCTACATCTTTTACTTTTTCTGCCAGGTATGGTTCCCCAAGCATATTCCCATATTGGGCATATAGATTTTCGCTGTTAATGCCTTGTAGGTTTTCGGCGCATTCTCCATGTCCACGTATATCAAGCAGAAACAACATTTCGCCATCCGGCACGACTCCATCAAAATCATTCAATGATAATATCACTTTTGTAACATTGGGCGGAGAGAAAAAACGTTGTGTTCCAACCGCTTTAAGTACCGACATTCCCAGTCGAAAACGACTCACAAACAAATATGGGTCATTTTTTAGAACTTTTGTTCGGAGAACCCGATAATCTGGCGCTTTGATGCTTTTGACGCTGATGACAGGACGTTTTATAGGCATATCCCTTAAAAAGTCGATAATTTTTCGAGATCCCGGAATGTTGAAGACAGATCCGCTTGGTGCACAATACAACTCTTCGTCGGGAAGCACAGTTAATTCCGGTTCCGGATCATTCCCTGCATATCCGAAGAATTGTGCAGCTGCGACCCGGTGATTGGGGGCGTAGGAGTGATCGCCTTGCCCCATATGCAGATGAACATTATCCGACGCCCCCAAGATGGAATAAATAGTCTTTAATTCGGTATATGCTTCTTTGGCACCACGCGGATCGAAAAAATCATACTGGGGTATGCACTTGACACAACCTTACCCCATATGTTGTGTTGATTTAATGTTTTCGTATGTTACCGGCTCCGTTTCTACCGCATATTGGAGTAGTCGATAGAACAATAAGCCCCGCGAGTTT
>JAAYPP010000120.1 GCA_012519765.1 Lentisphaerota bacterium | reverse complement strand
GAATGGGATGAAAAATATATTGCGGAACTGAAAGACACGTTATATGCAAATCGTGAAGAAATTGCCGCGGTGATTCTGGAACCGATTGTCCAGGGCGCGGGCGGAATGCGCTTTTATTCACCGCATTACCTGCGCAGATTACGGGAATTGTGTGATGAAAACGGTATCTTGTTGATTTTTGATGAAATCGCCACTGGCTTCGGGCGCACCGGAAAAATGTTTGCGCTGGAACATGCTGACGTAACTCCGGATATTATCTGCGTCGGCAAAGCACTGACCGGCGGCTACATGACGCTGGCGGCGACGATTACCACGCGCTCTGTCGCGGATATGATTTCCGGCGGTGCTCCGCCCGAGTTTATGCATGGCCCGACATTTATGGGTAATCCGTTGGCTTGCGCGGTGGCCAACGCCTCCATTGATTTGCTGACTTCCGGCGACTGGCAACGTCGCGTGCTGGATATTGAAACGCAGTTGCGTAAAGAGTTGTCTCCCGCTTCAGAACTGCCCGAAGTGGCTGAAGTCAGGGTGCTCGGTGCTATCGGCGTGATTGAAATGAAATCTCCGGTTAATATGTCAGTAATGCAATGTCGTTTAGTTGATAACGGTGTTTGGGTTCGACCTTTCGGTAAACTGGTTTACGTGATGCCCCCTTACATAATTAATGCAGACGAATTGAGTTTTTTGATATCGGCGTTGCTTAAAGTTATTTCCTGAAATTCACGCGCGCATAATGCGCGCGCGAATTTTAAAAGGCAGTTTTTGACCGTTTTGCAATTCCGCAGGATGTTGATAAAATCGGTCTTTGCGTGAATTTATTAGGGTTGTGGATTGAAAATGTCCGAAACCCTGGACTTCGTTACCAGTCAAGTTCTATTACGGAAAAATATGCTCGCAACCCGATGCGCTTACGTTTTTTTCTAAAAATATCATAATTTCTTTTTTATTGAGTTGACATTTCCAGTTAAGTCAATATAATACCTGCACAAACGGATAATTAACTTCAGGAGGAGTGCCATGGCCACAATTTGTCCTTATTGCAATATGGAAGTAAGTGAAAGCGCGATTGAAGCAGATGACGGATGCTGCCCGGAATGCGGGTCAGTTGTTACGTTATCACAAATTTTTGATGAAGAAATGGAAGTGTTGGAAGATGATTTCGACACTGACATTGATGAAGACGATGACTTGCTTGGTGATGAGTTTGAAGACGATGATTTTCTTGACGGAGACTTAGAGGATCTGGATTTCGATGATCTCGATGAAGATTTTGATTCTTGAGCATTATATTATTGTTTTCGAGAGGCAGCCTTTGAATTAGGCTGCCTTTTTTATTCTCCTTTCGGTGATTTTGTATATAGGGCGCTTTGCCCTTTAGAAATAATTATACCACGGAAAAATCATCTTTAAACCCCATTTATACCGGAAGAAATTGTCAAGATTGGTAAAATATTGCGCATTGGCATGTTTTTAGGTCTTTTCGGCGTCATGAAAATCTGTCTGAGCAACGTTCCGTTATATTGAAAATGAAGAGCTTCGGCGTTAACTTAAAAACACTTTGAACCATGTATTTGCACATGGTTTTTATTTTTTTGAATATTTATAATCCCGGAGTTTTAATATGAGTTTTTCCTGCGGTTTTGTCGGTCTGCCGAATGTCGGTAAATCCACTTTGTTCAATGCGCTATGCAAGGGCGGTGCCGCTTCCGCCAATTTTCCGTTCTGCACGATTGAACCGAATACCGGAGTGGTGGCTGTTCCCGACTCCAGATTGGACGTGTTGGCGAAGCTTGAGCGATCCAAGCGGATTGTCCCGGCTTCGTTGAAGTTTATTGATATTGCCGGTCTGGTTAAAGGCGCCAGCGAAGGGCAGGGGCTTGGCAACCAATTTCTCGGGCATATCCGCAGCGTCGACGCGGTGGTGCATGTTGTGCGGTTATTTGATGACGGCGATGTGATCCATGTTCAGGGCGAAGTCGATCCGGTCAGGGATTTGGAGATTATCATGACCGAACTGATGTTGGCGGATCTGGAAATGCTGGAGCGTCGGATCGAACGTTCGAAAAAACAGATGAGGAGCGGCGATCCGGAATTAAAAGCTGAATTCGATTTGGCGGCGCGTATGATTGCTGATCTGAACGAGGGTAAATTACCTGAGTATGACCGCAAAGATCCACGGGTTGACGAAATAGTCAAACGTTTGGGCTTGATTTCTACGATGCCCGCATTTGTCTGCGCCAATGTCGATGAAGCCGCGCTTCGGGCATGGGGTCAAGAACCACGTTCCGTTGCCTTGATCGAATATGCGGCTACACACAATCTGGAGGTAGTTCCGGTGTGCGCGAAGATGGAAGAGGAAATCGGACAACTTGACGCGGAAGAAGCTGCGCTGTTTCTGGAAGACCTGGGGCTGACCGAAACCGGATTAAGCAAAGTTATCCGTACCGGCTACAAACTGCTTGAGTACATCACCTTTTTTACTGCCGGTGAGATGGAATCCCGGGCCTGGACGGTTACCGCAGGGACTGCTGCACCGCAGGCAGCCGGACAAATCCATACCGATCTGATGCGGGGTTTCATCAGAATGGAAACCATTTCATACGAAGATATGGTGGAAGCCGGTGGCTGGACGAAGGCACAAGTTGCCGGGAAACTCAGGATTGAAGGGAAAGAATATATTATGCAGGACGGTGATGTAATACACGTCCGTTTTTCGGTTTGAACAGCTTATGAGTCCCAGTTACCGCAATATTTTACGCAGCTCCATGGGGGTTTTGTCGGCCAATTTGTTGAGCCGTATTCTGGGGTTTTTCAGAATTATTATTGAAGCCAACGTCTTGGGCGGCGGTGTTTACAAAGCCGGCTGGGTGCTGGCTTTTACCATTGCCAATATTTTTCGCCGGATACTGGGCGAGGGCGCTTTGGCGCAGGCGTTGATTCCGATGCTTTCGTCGACTCTCGAAAAAGAAGGAGTTGAAGCCTCGCGTCGCCAGTTAAACGCCATTTTTTTCTGGCTCAGCGCACTTCTGGCGTTGATTTCGATTTTTACCGCATTGATTGCGATGGTTCTGAAAAGTTTTGTGACCAGCGAACATGCGGTGCTGGCGTGTACGCTGATTCCACTGCTTTCTCCTTATATCCTGATTATGTGCCTGGTCGGCATTCTGAGTTCGGTTTTAAACACTTTCCGGATTTTCTTTCTGCCGGCACTCGGAGCATTGTTTTTGAACATCTTTATGATTGGGGGAATGTTAATAATTCCTTACTTCGGCGGTTCAGGAGTTTCACTTCTGGAAAACCTTGCGTATGCGGTACTGATTTCAGGATTGATTGAATTTTCATTGATGCTGTGGTTGATGAAATGTAAGAAAATACTTCCGAAGTTCAGATGGGAAAATATCCGTAACCGCAGTGCAGTAACAGAACTTGGGAAGCTTGCGCTGCCAGGAATTATCGGTACCTCAGCGTATCAGGTCAGTGTTTTGGTTGACCGTTTTCTTTCATCTTCGCTGGGGGCGCAGGCGGTTTCTGCACTGGAATACAGTGAGCGCCTGGTTTATTTCCCGGTCGGCGTGGTAGCGGTTTCAATCAGCGGCGTGATGCTTGCTGAAATGTCGCGTTCGGTGGGGCGTGGTGATTTCGAAGGAATGCTGGCGCAGTTGCGCTTGGGATTACGTCATATCTCGTTCATGGCGGTGCCGGTCGCGGCATTCATGATTGTATTTCGTACTGAAATACTGGAGGGATTGTTGCTCCACGGCAAATTTACCAGAAGTGATTTAGACGAGACTGCTTTTGCCATGTTATTTTATTCGCTGGGAATTCCTTTTTTTTGTTCTTTCAAAATAATCACCAATGCTTTTTACTCGCGCAAAGATATGGTCACTCCGGTCATTATCGGGATTTGTGCGATTATTCTGAACATTACTTTGAATCTGATTCTGATGCGTTACTTGCGTCAGGGCGGTATTGCTTTGGCTACGGTGGCGGCTTCGCTGTTCAATAACTTCGCCTTGCTGCTGATCCTGCGCAGAAAACTTAAAAGAACGCTCGGAATGTGGCCGGTTAATTTGGCGCTGTGGCGTAATTTGCTGACCGCGTTTGCCGCTGGCTATACGGTTCATTGGATGTTTCCATTTCTGGCTGATGGTTTGGGAGCAGGTGGTATTTTTAACAGTCGTATGGTCAACCTTGCCGCGCTGTTGCTGGGGCTCGGTTTTTGCGGAGCGCTCTACCTGTTTTTCTCGTGGCTTTTGCGCTGTTCGGAAATTCCCGAATTACTCTCCATATTTTCTCGTAAGTTGAAACGTTAGAATTCGCGACGTTTTGCTGTTGGTTAGTGTTTGATTCGTGCTGAAAAGGTTTGTGATATTGGCAACAGGATTTTCTGATGGCAATAATGCCGCTACTTTTATTGTTCTGTGACGATTTGAAAAATTAAGGTTCGGCTGTAAATTGAAGCATGTAACTGAAAACCTTAAAAATCATGGGAGATGGTAAAATGGGTCAGCAACTAAAAAAAATTTCCAAAAGAATCCGCCGCAAAGCATATCTCGAAAGATGCAAAGCTAAAAACCAAGCGGCCGCTTCAGCGGGGAAATAAATTTTCACTGAAACGAAAAAGCCTGCCTCTAAACCGGCGGGCTTTTTTCATTTAAAGGCGAAAGGAACATCTAAATGTTTGATGCGGTTCTTGATCTTTCCGGACATGAAGCGCTTTTTGGCGTAAAAAATAATGACGGCGGGAAATTGCTGATTAATGCGGACAAGCCGATGCGCGGCCGTACTGCCGCCTCGCTGGCTGAATGGGTAGTTGGACTTTTGCAGGAAAACCATATTTCACTCAGTCAGATAACCCGCTGGAACGTAGGGGCGGGTCCTGGCAGTTTTACCGGAATGCGTTTAGCGGCGGCGTTTGTTGCCGGCCTGACTGCGCAGAAACCGGGAATCAGCACGCGCTGTGTTCCTTCAGCGGTGGGGTTGGCGTACGGAGGTCATTACCGTGAAAACGACCGGGTTGCCGCTTTGCTGGATGGACGCAACCAGGAAATCATTCTTTATTCGATGGTGTGCGTTGGCAGTAATTTCAAGCCGGACGGGGTGACTGAAATTTTAGATCGTCAATCTGCCGCTGAATATTTTTCACGTTGTCATTTTGCCGGATTAGTGGCTTTGGCAAGCGAAAAAGAAGCTGTTGAAAAGGTGGTTTCTAACGAAATTGTCGCGAAAGTAGAGTACAAAGAGCGTTTGAGTCTTGAAGCGTTGCTGGATGCCGACTACATTTCCTGGGATAACGATTTGACAAAGTTGGTGTATATTCGTCCGGCAGTCCATATTCAAAACAAACCATAATTTACGACGGAGTTGAAAATGGCGGAGAAAGAAACTGAAAAATTAGTCGACCCGACTACGGAAACTGCATCGCCGGGCAAAAAAAGCAAAATCAGGATAGGGCTGTTTTTATTTGTTTCATTGCCCGCGATAATGTTGATTGCAGTGCTGATTCTGGTTTCGCTGATTACCGGGAAACCGGCGTCTTATCCGTTGCCGCCGTTGAGCGCAGAAGCAATGTCAACTCAATGGAACGTCTTTCAGCGAATTTACCCTGAAATTATCAAAGAAACTCCCCCTGAACAGGCGGAACTTGAACTCACGGCTCAGGAAGTTGCTCATCTTTTGGCAATCGCCCGCAATGCCCATGCGCTTTCGCATACGATGTCCCCCACCGAAATAGATCCGTTATCGTACCGTATCGAATACCGAGACCATAGATTTTTGCTCAATTATTCATACCGTTACGGCAGTATGAATTTTAATTTCTATGCGGAAGCGGTTCCAGATTTCGGAAAAGACGGAATCACAATCAAACCGTCGGCATTTAAAGTCTGTAAACTCCGGTTGCCGCAAAGTATTTTGACTTCCAGCACTGAAGCCGCCATCCGAAAATTGAAAAATAATGATGATTACAAGCGGTTGGCGGCGATAATAGTTTCCGCTGAAGTAATGGAAAACGGTAATCTCAAAATTGTTTACCGCCCCGCCAAGCTGGCCAAGTTTCTCTGGAATATCCCAAAATAATAACCCGGTTGCTCCTTTTTCTGTTCAATGCGAAAAAAGTGGTTTTTGAGATTTCCTAAAATTCGCGCGCGCATTATGCGCGCGTGAATTTTACAGCGTTTATGTCATCCGCAATATCAGGCTCGCAAGGATTGCCGACAGGATGAAATTTTCAATTTTTAGTCAACTTTTTTAATGAAAGTTCAAAAGACCTCTTGACTTATTCTCTGAGTTGCGATATAATTATAACAGAACTTGGCTGGCTAAGTTAAAATGACAGGACGAAAGATGTTAATGAAAGCGAACAAAAAGAATAATGAAGCAGCACCTTATCAGCTTATTTATGAGCAGATGAGGAACGCGATTCGTGGTGGAGAGCTGAATGGAAAGCTCCCCTCGATAGCGGAGTTGACTCAAAAATTCAGCGTCAGCCATAATACAATAAAAAAAGTGTTGGATAAACTTAAAGAGCAACAATATCTTTATGGAATGCATGGCAAAGGAGTTTATGTCAATGACACAGTAACTTCTAATCCGGCATTTCAGAAGAATATTGTTTTTTATCTGCATATCGATAGTTATCGCAATCCTTTCTATTTGCAGGCACTCTCGAAATTGCGACAGTTATTGGAGACCGGACAGGCGAATGTGCATTTCGTCAATTCGCCGCGGCAGTTATCTGAAATGTCTGGAATAGTCGATGTATTATTGGCAGTTGATGTTAAAAAAGAATCTGAACTTGAAGTGATAAAATCTTTAATCGGTCAAGAAAAAATAATTATTTTTAATCAGAACTTTTCAGGCTGGCACTGCGTTGGTACTGACAATTTCAGGGCAGGTTATATTGCGATGGACTATTTATATGGAAAAGGCCATCGGCAGATCGGCTTGCTTTCACGAGATTTGGATATACCGGGATGCTTTTTTGATTTACGATATCAAGGCGCATGTCTTTTTGCTTCGGAACATCCCGGCATGACCATATTTAATTCGGAATCTGAAATTTCAGAAAGCAGGATGGACGAAGTCAGCGCATCTTTGGCGGCAAAAAATCTTTTTGAGCAGACGGACGAGCTTACCGCGGTATTTGCGTTTACTGACATTCTTGCGCTCGGTTTTGTTTCCTATTGCCATGAGGCAGGGATATCAATTCCTGGCGATATTTCGTTGCTGGGATTTGATAACCGTGATTTTTCTACAATGTTACTGCCGCCATTGACCACGTTTCAGGAAAATTCTGAAGAATTATCCAGGATGGCAATGTTGGAAATAAGCAACGTAGTCAGCGGTAAATCAAATTCCATAAAGCAAATTTGGGTAGAACCTTTTGTCGTCGAACGTGAAAGCGTTATAAATATAAAGAAAAAAAGTTATTAACTAATTAGGAGGACATAAAAATGTCAAAAAAGAGTTTTACGCTCATTGAATTCTTGGTCGTCATCGCAATTATTGCGATTCTCGCGTCAATGTTACTGCCGGCGCTTGGACGCGCCCGAAGTCTCGCCAAAAGCAGCAAATGTGTTAACAATCTTAAGCAATGGGGACTGGCCAGTGCGCAATATCAGAGTGATTATGATGATTATTTTGCTGCTAGTAATCCCAGTTCTTTATACGGGTCAACACCTAACGGTAAATATATCTGGTACAGTTGGTACGTTCTAGGTGGCTATGTCAACGTGAATGGATGGGGAATCGATGGTTATTTTCAGAGTGG
>JAAYPP010000119.1 GCA_012519765.1 Lentisphaerota bacterium | reverse complement strand
TTTTTCTCGCTGGATAAAATTTCGGATGACAAGACCTTTTATGGTGCTCTCTTTAACAGACCAATGATTTCATTTTCTGCTGAAATTATGATGCCATTGGCAATCTTCCGGTGTACCTCTGTGACTGTCGATACTATAAAAGTTTAAACATAATAAATGGTGATAAGACAAAATGAAAATGCACATAATTAAATCGACATTGCTGGGCGTTTGCTTGATTGCTGCATCGCTTTGTTCTGCACAAAAAACGACTTCATTCAAATGGGAAGGGCTGTTCACTGTGGAGGCTGGCAGCGGGATAAAAGGCGGAGCTGCAATAAAAGTAGCAGATACTAGCATTGATAGCGGTGCATATGCTATCAGCAACGTGTTACCGGTTAAAAATACTTCAGGATATGAACTTAGTAGCTGGTGTAAAACCGATGGCAAGGCCACTTCAGGAGCGGCAATATACATAAGATGTGAAAATAATGCCGGAAAACTGTTGAAAGTTTATTCGTCTGGGCCAACCAAATCGTCTGAATGGGTCAAATTGACTTGCCGTATTTCCGGTGGTGAAATACCGGAAGGGACAACGCGTCTTCGCATTATGATGCAGTCTGCCGTCGGGGCAGCAAAAGAAACAGGGACTGCGTGGTTTGATGAAATCAGTTTATTTTCAGTAGAAGCAATGGAGTTGGCTATGGGGCAGAATGAATATACATCAGATGTTTTCGCAAAGGGGTCATCATGGGCAACGCCTTTGGCGAAAAACGGACCGGAATTAGCTGTTGACGGGAAAAGTACCTCTTCATGGCGGCCGGATTCCAACGATATGACTCCATGGCTTGAATTGAGCTGGCGTGATGCCTTGCCGGGAGTGAAAGTTTTGTTAATGCCTGGCAGTGCTGCAAATATTGAACGGATATCTATAGCCAGCTGGGATGATCAGCAACAAAAATGGAATTCGCATGGAGAGATTGTTCCTACAAAATCCGAAGGTTATCTCCGCTTGGCTATTCCCGATAATATTGCCACCCGCAAGATGAAAATTGAATTTTCTAATCGTGACGGAAATCTGGAAATATCAGAGGTAAGGTTGCTGGCGACACCGCTCAAAGAAGAAAATTGGCAGGCTTCGTGGATATGGTTTACTAAAGAACGCGTTGAATACATCAGTCGCTATTTTCGTAAAAAAATTATGCTTGAAGATGAAGTGGAAAGTGCGTATTTTCAAGGTACAGCGGACGATCGGGCAACATTTTATGTAAACGGCAATAAAATCCGCTCTGGTGCGTCGTGGGACAGTTCAGCAAGCAGTGAAATAACTAAGTTCCTGAAAAAAGGGGAGAATATAATCTCGGTCGATAATTACAATGCGCGTTATGCCGCCGGAATAATCGCCGAAATTGATATTAATCTCAAATCTGGAAAATCCGTGAAGATAATTACTGATGAAAGCTGGGTGTCATCGTCGGATAAGCCTGACGGCTGGTTGAAGAGTGAATATGACGATTCTGCATGGAAACCAAGTGTTTTATTGGGAGTTCCGCCCGATGGTGCATGGGGGAAAATCAAATATGTCAATAATGCAAAACGTAAGGAAATCATTCTTGCCAACCAGCCGTTGCCCGGTAAAATTGAAGCAGGAAAACAGCTGAAATTACGATTTGATTTAACATTGCCGGTTGACGATGAGTTTGACGTTCCGGTTTATTTGCGGATGTCAAGAAGTAAAAGTGTTTTTGTCAGGCAACGTCTGGATGGTTCTGTCCTGAAAAATGCAGCTGAAAATAATGGTAAAGCCATGCTTGAGATATCGTTTACTCCCAGCCGTTATCTGTATCATGGTAATTATGATTTAAGCTTGGAAATACCGTTTTATTCGGTCAAGTTTGAGGGGAAAGAATGGATTCAAAGAGTCAAATTGATTAATTCGGCAAATCCGGCACCGGTTAACGCTGAAGTAAAACCTGTGAACGGAATGCCGGTATTGCATTTGGATGGATCGCCGGTTATGAGTATGTTTTACAGCACACGCGGTGGCGGTGGTTCCTATATGCAACCAAACATGCATCGGCTGTATTCTGCTAATCAGATGCATATGACTATTTGCTCGATTTCGCCCAATATGCCTGCTCCCGATAAATACGACTTTATTGAAGTTGATCGACAGATTGCAGAAGCTCTGGACAATAATTCTGAGGCGAAAATTATTCTTAAACCAGGTTTTCGTGATATTGTTCCGGGATGGTTCGATAAACGTTACCCCGAAGAAATGGTGGTATTTGATGGCGGCAAGCGATATGGAAAACCTTCATTAGCCTCGAAACAGTGGCGTGAGATCGTGGGAAATATGCTGAGAGAACTTATTCGTCATGTCCAAAACGGTCCATATTCGGATCGGGTGATCGGTTATTATATCTGTGAGGGAGAGGAAGGACAGTGGATGCATTACTGGGGCGGAAGTGATCTGAGTAAAGATAATGTTCTCAGCGACTATAGCCCGGCTATGCAAGAGTATTTTTCCGGGTGGCTAAAAAGTAAATACCAGGATGAAAGCGCGCTCCAAAAGGCCTGGAAAGACGATAACGCCTCATTTGTTAATCCAAGGATCCCTGACAAACTGGAACGACTCGAAGGCGGCATCGGTATGTTTCGTGACCCCGTAAAAAGTCGTCGTGCTATTGATTATGCTGAAGCTTTATCAGATGTAATCTGTGAGGGGATTGCCTGGTATGGAGCAATCGTCAAAGAAGAAACTCAACGCAAAGCAATTATGATGGCATATTACGGTCATATAATGGATTTGGGAGTTCATTTTCTCGGAGAACAGGTTGGATATTTAAAACAGCGTGCGGCAATAGATTGTCCCGATGTCGACTGTTTTACCGGTCCGATTTCCTACCACAGTCAATTTCGTGATATTGGAGGAACTGCAGCATTTGATTATCCTCCACCGCCGTCGTTACGGATGAAAAACAAAATATGGTTGAATGAATGCGATGTCAGGACACATCTGACTAATCCTCCAGGATATGCTTATTCGGTAAGACATTCATATCAGACTGATGAAGTATTAGCCAGGGAGTTTGCAAAGGCACTATGTGGCGGAGCTGGACTGTATTGGCATAATCTCAGTGGCGGTAAGCGGGATTGGTATGATGACCCGCAAATCGTAAAAACCATGGGTTTACTTAATAATATCGGACAGGAAGCGGTTAAGAGTAATCTCAGCAGAGTCAGCCAGATAGCAGTGATTTTTAGTGAAAAATCATTATTGTTTTCACGCCAAATACAACCGCGTCAAAAATCCGATGCGATGATGTTGCATTGTGTTTTGCAACGAGAATTTATTGGACGTATCGGAGCACCATTTGACAAATATCTGTTAGATGATTTTCTCAATCCGGACATGCCGGAGTATCAGTTTTATATTTTTATGAATCCATGGCATATGACGTCGGAAGAACTTACGGCGATTAATAATAAATTGCGGAAAAATAAGGCGACTGCTTTATGGTTTTATGCTCCTGGTGTAGTTTCAAAAGCAGGAATTACAGAAAAAGCTGAATTAGCTGGAATTAAACTGGAAATGTTCAAGAGACCAATCGAGGTCAGAATGAAATTGAAACCGGGTAATTCACTGTTGGCTGAGTATAGTGGTGAATTCGGTTTGTCGAAAGGACACGCTCAATCACCGCTGTTTTTGCCTGCCGCTGGAAACTATGAAACACTTGCCGTGATCGGTGAAAACGGTAAGCCCGGATTGGTTAAGTCCGAACAAGATGGATTAACCACTTATTTCTGTGTGGCACCGCTACTGCCGCCGGAGATATTGCGGGCTATCGCTGCTACTGCCGGAGTACACATTTATACTGATTCCAATGATGCTGTTTACGCTTCGGGTGATTATCTGGCAATTCATACCAATAGAAAACCTGGGGCCAGAACACTGTTGCTGCCAAATGAGTCAATGGTTGAACAGCTTTATCCGGTTGTGGCAGAACAGCGGTTGCAGGTTACTCGTAAGATCAATTTTAGCGCGTCTGAACCGCAAACTAGGATATTTCGGCTTAAGAAGAAATAATTTAAGGATAAAGATGGATAACGTACTAAAAAACTCGGCAGTGGACTATGCAACAGCGACGATTTTAGAAAATCGTGTTGATATGAGCGTTGCCGAATGGATTGGAGGCGCCGGTAATGTGTTTTTACGCAAACAGTTTCAGCTTGAACGCTTGCCGTATTGTGCCCGGGTTTATGTTATAGCTGATACTCATTCTTATTCAAGAGAATATTGGATGAAATCCGAAGCCAGTTCCGGTCATGAAGGTAACTGGCTCTTGGGTGGTAGTTTTATCAAATATCGACTTTCGATAAATGGCCGGCTGATTGGAATCGGTCCATTTCGAGCTATAAAAGACGGATTTCCAGTGTTGCATTCGTTCGATGTAACTTCGGAACTTTGCTGCGGTGATAATGCCATAGGCATACTCTCGCGTGGTGAACGCAAAGGATGTGCGATAATACTTGAAATGATGTTTGCCGACGGAAAAATCCGAAAAGTAGTTTCCGGCAGCGACTGGAAAATGCTCGACGCCAATGATATTTACCGCCCGGTTTGTTGGGAGCAACCACATATCGATCAGTATTTCAAAGGACATGCCGGCCCCGGGGAGTATCATGAACATATTGACGGAAATAAGTTCCCATTCGGCTGGAATACTTCGGGATTTGCTGACTCAAGCTGGACGGCAGCAGCCGTATTCGGCGCGGCTAGCGAAGAATATGAGTTGGCCGGAATGGACAACTATGCATTAACCAAGGTTGCTCCTTCAACGGTAAAAAAGCTGGGGGAAAGGCATTATTTTATCGATTTCGGGCGAGAAGTTGTTGGCGGAATTGAACTTGATAAGCCTGAAAATGGCGGTGCCGTGGAATTGCGTCTGGGAGAGGAACTTTTTGAACCAGATCGGGTAAGATTTCAGATGCGGACACTGAACTGCTATCAAGAATTATGGACGTTCCCTCAATCCGGCGGAGGCACACTTGCCCACTTCGGTTTGCGGGCATTCCGTTATGCGGAAATACTTAACTGGCAGGGAGATTTTACAAGCTCAACCATCCGTGCTATTGCCGTCAATGCTCCTTTTAATTATGCCGATTCGGCGTTTGAATGCTCTGATTCCAGCTTGGTCAAGGTCTGGGAGTTCTGTAAAAATTCCATTGCCTGGACCAGCCTTGATGTCTATACGGACTGTCCGTCCAGAGAACGCATCGCATACGAAGCTGACACATACAATACCATGTTGACCCATTTTGCAGTTGAAGGAAATACCGAAATTGCCCGTCGTACGCTTGAATATCAATTGCGTCATCCGACTTGGCCGTGTGAATGGAAACAGCTGGCGATTCCATTATATTACGAATACCTGATGCATACCGGGGATTATGATCTGGTTGAAAGATATTATGAAACATTGAAAAACGAATTTTCGTTTCATTATTTGCTTAAAAATGGTTTGGTGGAAGATTTTCCGCAACGCATTATCATCGACTGGCCGCCATCTGAGCAAGACGATTATGAACCGGGGCCGCACTGTACTGTTCCAAACGCTTTGGTCTATTATGACTTGATTTTATTGTCAAAGCTGGCTGCTTACGTTGGCAAAGACTCAGACGCAGATAAATTCAGAGAGTTAGGACAGGAAGTCAAAGATTCTTTCAACGCGAAATTGTTCGAACATGAGCAAGGTTTGTACCGGGATAATTCAAATAGCACGCATTGCTCTTTTCACGCCAATATGCTTGCATTATGCTTTGGTCTTGTTCCTGAAGATCGTATAGAAAGTTGCCTGAAATTTATTTTGTCGCGCGGTATGGTATGCAGCGTTTATATGGCACAGTTTTTTCTGGAAACTTTGTTCAAATATCATCGTGCTGAATATGCGCTGAAATTGATGACGGCAGATAACGATACCAGCTGGCTGGGGATGATCAAAATGGGAGCGACTGTCTGTTGTGAGGCATGGAACCCTTCACACAAATGCAATATGAGCTGGGCTCATCCGTGGGGAGCGGCACCGGGCAACATGATTGCCAAAGGCATTTTTGGTTTACAACCCTTAACTCCAGGGTGGGAAAAATATATTTTTGAGCCGCAACCTGGAGGTCTTGAACAAGGTAAGATAGTAATTCCTACGCCGGGAGGGAAACTCTGTGCTTCGTTTGTTAATAAATGCGGGGAAGGATTAAAAAAGAATATAGCCATGGTTTGAGTCAGTTTGTTGTTTATAAGTTACAAAAAGGTCAAAACTAAAATAGAATCCATATAGAGGAGAATTTATGAGCAGAATTATCAGATTGATATTATTGGCAATGGGGATCGCGGTTTCCGGAATTGCTGCCGAACCAGAAAATTTATTGCCTCCGGTATCCAAGCAAAAGGAACCGGGAGAGCACTGGATAATCGCAAGGACACAATCCGCAAGGGCGAAATTTTCAACTGAAGAAATTGATGGTAAGAGTGCCCTGAAGGTTGAGATCGACTCGGATTCCGGTTATGCATTCTGGCGGGTGATGAAAAAACTGGAACCCGGAGTTTATACCAGTTCAGTGATCTGCAGGGGACGGGTGGAGCATAAAACGGGTCCGGGCTGGGAAATCTATTCATTTGATAAGGATGGCAAAGCCAAGATGATTCACATGCGTACTGCGCCGTCCGGACAGTTGGACACAACCATTGTTACCGGGAAATTTACCGTGCCGGCAGATTCGGTCAGTGTCAGAATCGGATTAGGATTTTCGGGACGTGGCGTGGCATGGTTTTTGAACCCCGCGATTTATAAGGGCGGGTTAAGCATTCTCAAAGAACCTGTCGCCGAAAATACGGTAACAGTTGAACCCCCTGCTACCAGTTGGATGGCAGAATGGTTGTGGGTGAAAGAACAAAAGGATGCTCCTCGGGCGATTTTCAGCCGTGAATATGTCTTGAATGAAGAACCATCTTGCGGCATGGTTCAGATTACTGCGGACAACGGGTATTCGTTAAAAGTCAATGGCAAGGATGTTGATGCTGATATGGACTGGAAAACCGTCAGAAAAGTCGATATTACTTCTATGCTTAAAAAAGGTGTCAACCGGATTGTCATTGACATGTTTAAGATTGATGGTTTTGCGGGATGTATCATGCAGGGGCATGTCTGGAATCGCGAGGGTAAAATTATCGAAACCTTGAAAACTGATATGTCGTGGAGTGTTGAGATCCCAGGAAGTGGGCAAACCGTAACTATGGAATCTCAAGGCGTTCCGCCGGTACAACCTTGGAGAAACATTCCCTTTTTGCGTCTTTTGCCAGCAAAAAACATTATTCTTCAAGCGTTGAGCACAACCGATACTGTCAGGCAGGGCGATATATTTGTTTTGAATTTTAAATATCAGGAAGAATTTCCTATCTCTGAACTGAAAGACCTGAAACTGGTTTTCTATGATAATGCCGGTAATCGCAGTGCACTGAGCGCTTTTGACCCCGTTATACGCTATGAAGAAAGAATAAAACAGATTTTTATCGAATTACCGATTTCGCGCTTTGCTGCTCCGGATACATACGAATGGAAGTTGGAAGGGGTTACTTTCAACATTATCCCGCACACTCGCAACGTCAGCTTGAAATTGGGTGCATTACCGTCTTTTGAGCGCAATCCTGCAGTTCATTTCTCCAAAAAACCAACAAATATCATGAAGTCCGCCGGAGGCGATCACGCCCCGTTCACATATTCTACTGTCACTCCATCAGCCCAAAATTATTTCAATTGGACACATACTGGCGGACACATGTACGAAGTCGCGCTCGCGTCAGGATACCGAACGGCGGACGGGCGCATTGACTTGAGTGCGATGGAGCAAAATATGTTGCAGATACTGGAAGGCGATCCACATGCCAGCATTTATTTGAAAATTAACATAAATGTACCTGGATGGTGGGGATTAAGATATCCTGACGAACTATTTGTTTCCAACCGCAACCGCCGGGCACTGCAATCATTTTGCTCCGAAATCTGGCGTCAAAATTCCATTGATTTTGT
>JAAYPP010000118.1 GCA_012519765.1 Lentisphaerota bacterium | reverse complement strand
TTAATAAATCTGGTCGGAAATTCTATTTTCTGCGGGTTGGACGGAGCCACCGCAAGTTCTACTATTTTTTTATTAACTGCGGCAATCGGATGTGCTACAGTACTTAGCGACGGACATGAATATTCACACCATGGATCGTCGTCAAAGCCAATTACTGCAATTTGCTCCGGTACCTTGATGCCATGCTTCCAGCAATATTTCAGGAATCCATAAGCCATCCGGTCAGTGTCAAAAAATACCGCATCAACATTTTTGGCAAACAGTTGCGGAGCCACGTTGATACCGCTTTCAAAGTCGGTGTCGATCTCAAAATAAAAATGGGTGACTTTTTTTTCTGCACAATCGTAGAACGATTGCGCAAACCCAAGTTCTCGGCTGGAAATATTGCCGCAACGCGCAATACTTCTGCGACCGGAATCAACAAAATGCCGGATCGCTTCACGAATTCCGCAGGCGCGATTTATGGAAAGAGAATGAAATCCTGAAATTTCCGGAATGTCGACAAAAATAAATTGTTGCGGCAAACCAGGAAAGGCTATTGCCGGGTCAAACTGATGATGCCAACTCAGAAAAACCACAGTATTGGTCAGCCCCGACCATTCCTGAAGCATTTGACGCAATTCCACGGAAATCAGACGGCAAAAGCCCGAATAACGGATAAAAACCTTGCTCCTCAAGTCGCTTCTGCAGGTCGTTCACCTTGCGCCCCGAAACACTGTTTTTGTAATTTTGTGAAACTATAATACCGACGATGTTGCTCCGGTTCATCCGCAAATTGCGTGCGGCTACATTGGGTGTGTATCCCAAATGTCTGGCCAATTCAAGCACATTCCGACCAACCTCCGGTTTTACTCCGGGTTGATTTTTCAATGCTCTGCTAACAGTCCTGATCGACACTCCCGACAAATCGGAAATTTTTTTAATGTTATTTTACTCATATTATGATATCGTTGGCAAAAAATTTATAATTAATGCTTAAATTAGTAGCGCCATCGTTGGCATATATTATACTATCATTATAAAAAAATCAACAGCAAGCAATTCTTAAAGTTCCAATTTATGTCTCAAGACTGCATGGAATATCCTGCTTCCCCCAATAATGGAAGCCGACAGTGTTACCGAGGCTATGAATTTCATGGATGACCCATAGATATGAACGTAGACATGGTCATTTTGCGTGAAATATTTTGAGAGAAGGTAATTTTTTGCAATTTTCCAGAATCCCGCCTTGGCTTTTTACGAAAAATCTGATTCTGCTTTATTGAATGCTGTTGAGCAGTTTATTTTTCCACGGGTACAATGATGCCGCGGATAATTACGTTCTGACAAAGCATAAAAATCAGAAATGTCGGGATCGACGCGACAATCAGAGACGCATAGATAATGCCTTCGCAACTGGACATTTGCAACTGATAAAGCCACGGCATAATCGTCCACATGTCGCGATCCTGACAAATCAGCATAGCCATCATGAAATTTGAATAAGCCTGAGTAAAGGCCTGAAGCGCGATTACTGCCAGAATCGGTTTGGATAAGTTCATCGTCAACTGCAAAAAAATACGAGTTTCACTGGCGCCGTCCAGCATTGCGCTTTCATAAAGTTCTCTGGGCAACGAATCAAAAAAACCTTTAAGCAGAAAAATTTGATAGCCGTTGGCGAGGGTTGGCAGAATCAGAGCACCGAAGGTATTGAGCAGTCCCAGTTCGCGAAGCATCAGGAAGTTGGGAATTTGGGTGACCATCTGCGGGAAAGCCATAGTCAACATCAGAAAAAGCAGAATTTTATAGGTTGACGGCGGTTGAAAACGGCTCAGCGCGTAAGCCGCCAGCGGGTTGACAATCAATGCGCAAAGCACCGCCAGAAAACAGTAAACAGCGGTATTGTAAATGCCGCGGCCATGGAGCAGAATATAATCAATTACAGTAATAAAGTTGCGAACCGTAAATTCGTAGCGGAGCAACGCCTTGTGGGTGATGATTTTCTGATAATGGTATTCCTGTTGCGGCGGATATATTTCTTCGAATGAGTTGTAATGCGTGACGCAATGTTTATTCATGGCTTCAATAGAGCCGAATTTATCTTTCAGGTAGTCTTGAAAGTCAAATTCAATGCTGCTGATGGAGAGACTTTCAGCTGGAGCCGAATAGATTTTTCGACTTGTCGGATCTTCCCAGCCCTGTACGAAATTGCTCCAGTCGGCAAGGATTACTCCTGAAAATGGAACCCGTTCCACCAACGGTATATCGTCAAAAGATTGATATTTTGAACCGTAAACCTGGTTCAAGCCATCGATATTCTGATACTTTATTTGTAAAAATGAATGAAAATCGTTCAACGCGGAAGCATCGACTCTCACCCAAAGCAGATTGAGGACGTTTCGAACAAAAAACTCCCAGTCGCGGCGTTCGGTTGCGGTTTTATGTTTCGGATAAAAGCGGGACAGCACAATATCGGAGTACGAAGCATAGTTCGTTTTATGGGTTTTATTGTAGGAGGTGATATCGCGCGAGAATTGCGGTTGAAGAAATCCCGTATTATAATATCCTGATGCGGTCGAAAAAACGCGCTCATGGATAGGGCTTGCATCTTTGAACTTATACCATTCGACCATAATTGGCGCACGGATATTCGGCATCATCCGACGGTTTTCGTGAGTTGTTTCACGAATGATGAAGTTAGGCCAGGCGACAAAATCAGTGCCCGCGTCGGTGTTAAGCGCATTGATATCACCCTTGTAGCGATCGTACATGACATTTTTGAAACTGCGCAAGTTGGCCGGACAAGAATTCCGTGACACCGTGACTTCGCTGTAGCCCAGCATAAAATAGTAAAAAGGGAACTCTTTCTCCTCAAGAAACGCTTCCCATGCCCGGACGAATTTATCACGATTTTTGGGGGGCGGCTCCAATGTGCGGAATTCGGTTATCGGTAAATTGTAAACGATTTGCGCGCTTGGTAGTTTTTCATTAAAAATCCCTTCGATAGCCTTGCGGTATAAGGCATTATCGTCATAAAGATACTGTGGAATCAGGGTGGCATCAGTATTGTCGACGCCACTTTTGGTAGTGCCGGTAATCATTAGCCAAAACGGATAGACCATGGTAATCGCGCCGACAATCAGGATAAAATACAGAGTAAAAATCAGCGTTCGAACTTTGATGTTTCGTCGCCCAATGGCGGATATTATACCCATTTTGTTCGATTCCTTATTTCTTCGTGTCGCCAGAGCGAAATTCGACCTTGGACAATATCTGCAATTGATGCACAGTGAAGCCGATTAATATAAATGCAAGCATCCAGGCGGCGGCGGTGGCCGGACCGAATCCCAAGAAGGTGAATGCTTTGTACCAGATGTAGAGCCCCGCCGTTTCAGTACGGGTTGCGGCATCGCCGCCGGTCATTACGAGAATGTTTCCGGTGGAAGCGTACCATGAATTAATAAACGCGCCAACGAAATTGATTATCACCAGGGCCTTAAGAGATGGAAAGACTACAAAAAGAATTTTGTCAATAAAAGTCGCACCGTCAAGGTCGGCAGCTTCATAATAATCTTCAGGAATTCCCTTCAACGCGGCCAGATAAATCAAGCATCCCGGTCCCATGCCGGCCCAAACCATCGGGATTACACAGGAAATCATTGCTGTATTAGGATTGAACAGCCAGCGGTACGGTTCGCGATGATGTTGCAGAAGGCGCGGGAAAAATGCCGCCAGTGATTGACCCCAGGATTCTCCGCCGGGGAAAAGTATCGGACGTGCCAGCGCACTGAATGAAAGCAGCAAAATTATTCCTGCTACGACAAACATTGTCATCGGCAACCACATCTGGTAGAGCCAGAGGCGTTTGGCAAAAGCCAGACAGATCATCAACATAAGCAATCCGATTCCGATGAAGCCGATGGCCGGGATTTGCATAACTATCCGGTTCAGAATTCCGAATTCGGAGGGTTCGTAAAATTGTTTCCACAGCAGCATAGTTACCAGTCCGGAAACCACTGCCGGCAGATAATAAATCATTCTGAAAAACAGTTTTCCCTTGGGGATTTCCTGGAGAAGGATGGCGAGAATCATAGGCGGGAGGAAGGTCATTGCTATTACCAGAATACTGTAACGAAACGCATTCCAGACAGATTGCCACCATATATTATCAGCCAGCAGATTACCGAAATTATCGACACCGACGAAAATGGATCTGCCGAGAATTTTATAATCGAAAAATGCCATAATTGAACCACGGGCAAGAGGAAGATAATTCCAGGTCAGGATGGTCAATACGGCAGGAAGCAGCAGTATATAAGCCCAGGGATATTTACGGAAGCCCCAGCGCACCTGGTTGTTGTCCCCGCAGTTGTCGGGAGTAAAAATACGGAATATTTTACGAAATACAAAAAAGTATGCAATGACGACCGCTGAAAGGAATATTATCGCCATGACGCGGCGCTTGAGCTGTTCGGCAGGAGAGATATCTCCTATCATCAGTTCATTTGCACGATCATTTGCAGCCTTCAGTTCTGCTCGAAGTATGGCATTGCGCGCTTCGGATTGATCCGGTGGCGGCAACCGGTCGTTAAGTTCCATGAGCTCAACAATCTGCAAAGGGACGGACATTTGATCATAGGCAAAGTTACTGTTTTTTCCGTAAGGTTCGGGTTTGCCGGTACGGATGGCGATATCAAAAAATTCATCCCAGCCTTTGGGGGAGAGTCGGACAATATCGCTATAACCGAATTTCAACAGGTACTTGGGCATAACAAATTGACCGAGACCGCCTTCTACCATTAATTCGGTTCGGACTTTGGCGGCAGCTTCTGAATCCCAGTAGTACATATATTCCCAGGCGGCATCACGGATGACTGGATTTTTAATTTCGGAAAACATACCGTACATGCGGCTGTTAAGTTCTGCACCGCGCATTCCGGTCGGCCCTTTGGGCACTGGAGCAATACCATTGATTTCCGGGTTAAAGCTGGCCAGAGAGCGTTCATTGATATATTCAATACGCATCGCAATTTCGCCGCGAACCCATTTTGCGGCAGCATCTCTGGCATCTTTGTAGGCGTACCCGCGGCGAATGATACCGTTATGGTCGATCCAGCGTTCAGCGGAGAGTCTGGTATAAAAATCCAGTGCCATGACTCCGGCATCAGAATCAAAAGTGCATCGCCAGGTGTCGGTTTTTTCATCATATTGCATGACTTCGCCCCCGGCTGACCATAAAAAAGTTATCCAGTGCCAGGATTCTGCTTTGCCGCGGCCGAATTCGATTCCGTAAATACCCTGACCGGGGTCGGCAATTTTTTTACATGCTTCATACAGATCATGCCATGTCCAATTGATGTCGGGATAAGGAACGTTGTTGCGGTCAAACAGATCTTTGCGAAAAATCAATACTTTGCCGAGTGGAGTACCGCCGTATGGAAGTGCCCAGGTGTGAATTGCTCCGTCTGGCCCTTTACGTTTGATGACATCCCATACTTTTTCGTGGATTCGTTCTTCAAAAAAATGTTTTTTTTCAGATGCGGGGAGTGCTTCAATAAATTCATCAAGCGGATAGAGAAAGCCGTTTCGGATATAGTTATCGGATTTGCGAAAATTAATATAAAGAACATCCGGCGCGATTTTTCCTGCGATTGCCAGAAGGTCATTTTCAATCCCCTGAACCTTGATTCCGGAAAAGGGGTGAAGTCTTATTTCGACATTATCCCAGTTGAATTTGCCGTATCGGGCGGGGTCATTGCTATATTTATTGCGGTATTTTTGGGCAAACCGCTGAGGGAATAATCGAATAAATTCTTTTACCGCAGCAACTTCTGCCCGACTGTAGGGGTCATTGAAAGTGGAATCAGGAAGACCGTCAACTTTAATGTTGATAATTGTTTTCCCGTCTTTTCCCGTCTCGACCCATCCGGCGAATCCGGCCGGTTGCAGAGAAAAAAGCATCCATGCTGTAATCAGGCAACAGTATATTTTTTTCTGCATTTTCCTCTCCAGCTCGACATTCTAATCTATTGCTTTCAGGTAAAATTTATGAGATTATGATAAACCAGAATAATAATTTTACAAGTTGATGATTATCGATAATTATATTTCTAAAACTCGCGCGCGCATTATGCGCGCGCGAGTTTTAAGCATGGTCTGACAAATCCAAAATAGTCCGAGTCATGCCCGCAAAATTTAAATAAGTTCGGCAATCTGTACCGCGTTAAGAGCGGCGCCTTTCAGGATTTGATCACCGCTGATAAACATATCAATACCTTTGCGGTCATCACGGGAAATGTCCTGCCGGATGCGTCCGACCAGTACATTTCCCTGATCAGTAGCGTCCAGCGGCATCGGATAAGATTTATTCGCAATATCATCGACCAGAGTTACACCTGGCGCGTTTCTAAGGATAGCACGAACTTCTTCGACGCTTACATCTTCTGCGAATTCCATATTGAGCGCTTCGGAATGGGCACGCAGAATCGGTACTCGCACGCAAGTACAGGAAATTTTCAATTCCGGGCAATGGAGCATTTTGCGTGATTCATTGACCATTTTCAACTCTTCTTTGGTATAACCATTAGCGTTGAAAGCATCAATATGTGGAATCAGGTTGAATGCGATGCGATGCGCGAAAAATTTCGGTTCAATGGGTTTTTCGTCAAGAGCCTGCCTGGTCTGCACCAATAGTTCATCCATGCCTTTGGCGCCGGCACCGCTGGTGGCCTGATAGGTCGCGGCAACCAGCCTCTTTAATTTTTTCGCTTTGTGCAAAGGATTGACCGCAACCAGCATAATAATGGTAGTGCAGTTCGGATTTGCGATGATTCCTTGATGCAGTTTGATATCTTCCGGGTTGACTTCTGGAATTACCAGAGGCACGGAATCATCCATGCGGAATGCACTTGAGTTATCTATCATCACCGCGCCGGCATCAACTACAGATTTCGCATATTCTTTGGAAATATCGCCGCCGGCACTGAACAGCGCGATGTCAACACCCTTAAAAGAGTCATGAGTGAGTTCTTCAACGGTTATCTCTACACCTTTGTAGGAGAGTTTTTTCCCTACAGAACGTGCCGACGCCAGAAGGCGCAGGTTTTTTACCGGAAAATTTCTGCGCTCCAGCGTTTGAATCATTTCGATACCAACCGCTCCGGTTGCGCCTGCAATTGCAACATTAAATTCTTTATTCACAATTAACTCCTGGGGCTTAATGGGGTTTGCAAAAACCAAATAATATAGATTGGAAACCAGAAAAATCAATTCTAAAACATGTGATAACACCAATTGGCGACATAATGGAAGAGCGCTATTATTGTGATATCCTGCTTTTTATCCGCCATTTTTTTTATGATGCGGGTTGTTTTTGCAATTAGTGCTGTGTATTGTAATCCTAAATCGACATATGGCAAAACATAACAGCTTAGGGATTGGTGTTGATGAAAAATGAGAAAGACCTGCGGATGTGTTGTGAAAAGTCCAGGCAGTTGATGATACTGGCCGTCGTTGGCAGTGTTGTCGGTCTGGTACTTACTATTGGAGTTATTGTTTTTGGAATCGCCAACTGGCCATGGTCAAAATACGGCTCTTGGGCCGGTAGCGATGTTTTTGCATTGATGGTAGTCCCATTTATGATTGCTACCCTGTATTCGGTTGCGGCGGCGATAAATGGTTATATCAGCAGCGCGGCTTACCAGGAAGAAGAGGAAAAAATTCTGTTGGCCAGGCGAAAGGAAAAAATCGCCGCGTTTGAAGTCAATGAAGATGTAAGATTTACCTCTGGAAGATCATTAAAGAATTATCAGAAGTATGCTCCTTTTGCAATTGCGGCGATGGCCGTAATCCTGATTATAGCATTGATGTTTATGTTTTCCGGCTCCTGGAGTGCCCGCCAGCCGGGAACGTTGCCGGTTCCGGTCGATGCTCTGGGCTCGGTGGTGGCGGCGATTGTTGCCATGGTTTTCAGCATTTTCCCCGGAGTATTTTTTCTTGGGCAGTCCAAAGATCCGATGTTTCGCTGGTTGCGCCCGGTTGGTGCGTGGCTGGTTGCCGGATTCAGCGTGGCGCTGGTCGCGGCAATCGGATCATTGTGTTATTATCGTTATAACATAACTCAGTTCAACGTCAACGCCGCCAAGGTAGTTTTTTTCAGTTTTGGCGTTTTAGGTGTGGAGCTGATCTGTATTTTTGTTTCAGAGTTTTACCGTCCGCGTTCTCTGGAAGCTCCGCGTCCGGTTTTTGAAAGCCGTATTCTGGCATTATTTACTGAACCCGGGGGAGTGGCGAGAAATATTGCCGGTACACTTGATTATCAATTCGGATTCAAGGTATCCGGCACCTGGATTTACAGTTTTGCGGAAAGGTTTCTCTTTCCGCTGATAATTCTCTGGCTGGTAATTTTATGGGCATTTACCTGTATTGCCGAAGTTGGCCCGAATCAGCTGGGCATCAGATTGGAGTTCGGTCGAATTATTGATAAAACGCCGCTTGAACCAGGAATTTACTTCAAATTGCCTTATCCTTTTGGCAAGATAGTGAATTATTCGTGCGATCAGATCAAAACCATTAATGTCGGACCCAAAATGGTCGACGCTGACGGCAAAGAGACCCGTCCTATGCTGGTTGCCTGGGATAAAAAACATTATGCCGAGGAATCAAGATATTTGGTAGCCTCGGAAACTGAAGACAAGACTTCGGCTCCGGTTTCATTTCTCGGCATCAGCATTCCGATACAATATCAAATCAGAAAAGATTCGTTGATTGATTACGGTTTCCGCAATCAGAATTCGGACAATGCATTGAAAAATATCGGTGAACAGGTCGCATCAAAATTCTTTGCCAGCGTTTCGATATTCGACATTATGTCCAGCGGTCGTACCAAGGCGAGCGAAATTCTTCATCAAAACATCCAGCGTGAAGCAGACAATGCAGGATTGGGAATTAATATTGTTAAAGTTAATATTCATGACGCACATCCGCCGCAAGATGTTTCCCCGGAATTCCAAAAGGTTATTGGCGCAAGCGAAGAAATGGAGTCTTCAATTCTTGAAGCTCATGCTTATTATAATGACATTGTGCCGATGATTGAAGCTCATAAAGACCGCTTGATTGCCGATGCGGAATCTTATGCCTTCCAGGTAAAACTGGTTTCCCAGGCCGAGAGCGAACGTTTTCTCCGGCAATTAGTTTCATACCGCACGATGCCGCAGCTTTTTAAACTGCGCAACTATCTGGAAATGCTTGAAGATGATGCCGCCAAAGCGCGCAAATATATCTTGAGCGCCAGTTTGGAATATGAAATTTACGAGCTGAATTTCGAGAAGAAAGGACAGCTTGACTTGATAGATGCCAATCTCGAAGAAATTAATCAAAAATAATATCAATAAAAAATTTAAGGAGCCTGTAAGATCATGACAGACGGCAACGAAAAAACAAAAGTAACCAGACACTGGGCAACCATGCTTCTTGGTCTGATTGTCGCGGCAATCTTTCTAACCGTAATTTTCTCGTACCAGGTTGAAGAGCGTGAAACCGCACTGGTGATTACTTTGGACAAAGTATCCAGCGACCCGGTCGGCCCGGGACTTCACTTCCGTTGGCCTTATCCTATTCAGAAAATTGAAAAATTTGATAATCGATACCGCGTTTTTGACGGTAATGTCGGGCGTCTTGAAGAAACCTTGACCAAAGACGGTCATAACGTCATTGTCGGAATTTACGCCATTTATAAAATTTCAGATCCGGTTGTTTTCTTCAAAAAACTGGTCGATGTGACTAATGCCGAAGATACTTTGAACGCATGGATGAGAAGCGTAAAAACAGAAACGTTCGGGCGTTATGATTTTAAACAGCTGGTTAATGTCAATCCGAAAGAAGTGAAGCTGAGCGAAATGGAAGGAATGATGCTCGATAAATTGCGAGCTACTGCCGCGGATTACGGAATTGAGGTTAAAAGCGTTGGCGTTAAGGCTATCAATATCCCGGAAACTATTACGGAATCAGTATTTACCAGGATGAAAAACGAACGCGCCAAAGAAGCCGCAACATTCCGCGCCAGAGGAAAGCGTGAGGCAGAAAAAATCAAAACCGAAGCAGATACCAAGTCCCGCAAGGTGTTGGCTGAAGCTGAAGCTGAAGCTCAGATTATCCGTTCGAAAGGTGATGCGGAGGCGGCAAAATACTATGCAGTTTTCAAGGAAAATCCGGAGCTGGCGATATTTTTGCGCAAACTGGAATCTTTACGCCGTGTCATGCAGGATAAAACAACTCTGATTCTTGATACTAATTCCGCTCCGTTTGATATTCTGAAAATGAATTCCGATTCCCTCAATGTTCCCGCGAAACCCGCCGCAAAGTAACCTGCGGGAGGAATGTACATAATGGATAACTCAAAAGAAAAACGCATCCAGGAACAAGTCGGCTTATTTGAGCTTGGTCAGAAAGCATTGGTCAGGCTGAGCAAAGTTTTGTTTTTGGCGATGGTTGTGATGATTTCAGGAATGCTGGTCTATTATGTCACCGCCAGCGGATTGTGTTCTGTTAAACCCCAAGAGTCTGCGATCGTTCTGCGGTTTGGCAAATACGTAACCACACATACTGAAGGGTGGCACTGGTATCCGCCTTCACCGATTTATTCCTTCATCTATATTAAGACCAGCCAGCAATCGTTGGATGTATCGTTTGAGGCTTTGCAGGAGCGCCAGATGGCCGGAATGGAGACTGCCAACACAAATCTGGTACCTGGCACTGACCTGTATCTGTTGACTGGCGACAGCAATATCATCCATACTTCATGGCGTCTTCAATACCGGGTTACCAATCCGCGGAAGTATTTCGAAACTATTTTAGGCCCGAAAGACCCGTTGAAGCCGGATCAGGTGCAAATTGATACTAATACTAACGTCAGACAAGGAGTTCGCGGTCCGCAAACCATGATCAAAAATATTCTCGGCAGCGTGATTTTGAAAGTGACTGCGGAAAATAAAGTGGATAGCCTGCTTTATGAAGAAAAAGAAGCTTACCGCAATGAAGTGACCAGACTCTTTGCGATGGAAATAGCCAAGCTGGATGCCGGGATTGAAATCGACGGCTTGCAGCTCAGTCAAGTTCTTCCGCCTCTGCCTACCCGCAAGTCTTTCAGTGAAGTAACCGAAGCAAATCAGGAACGCGGCACTTTGATTGAACTGGCTGAACAGTATCGGGTAAACCTTGAAAATGAAACGCAGGTGCGTGCTCAACAGATTCGTTCTTTTGCCGAAACCTATCGCACAAAAGTGGTTGCGCAAGTTGAATCCGAAAGTATCTATTTTAAGAATATTTACGAACAATACAAGGAAAATCCTGAAACCGTGCTTACTGCCCTTTACAACTCGACATTGACCAATGTGCTCAGTGCAGTCGAAGAAAAATATATCATCAGCAGCTCCGGAGACAAACACCGTCAGGTGAGGCTAAAGCTTAATCCCGAGCCTAGAAAGACAACCGCTGAACCTGAAGAGGTGCGTTAATCATGGAAAGTATAATCAAAAATCAAGTCAGGGGAAGTGAACATGACAACCCCGGTTCTCAGTTATCAATCAGCGAGCGTGACCGAAATATGAAAGAACATAAAGAACATGGGCATTGCGATTCTCATAAAGGTACGGTTTGTCCTACTTGCGGTGAGATTTCTTCCGGTACCGGGCACGACCGTTCAATGGGACGTCTTTCATTCGCGTTGCTGGGTGGATGTTTTACCCTTAATTCTTATCTGCTCCAGTGGTTGTTGCCTGACTACAAAATGGCGGCAGAGTTCAGCGCTTTGATCGGCGCATTAATTTTGGCGGTACCCATAATTTTGACCGCGGTAAAAGACCTTTTCTACGGGAAGGTCTATATGAATGAGCTGGTAGCACTGGCAATTCTGGCGACTATCGCGGGCGGCGATTTCCAGACCGCCGGGCTGATCGCTTTTTTCCTGCTTCTGACTATTATCATCGAAACACGTACCGCGAGCGGTGCGCAGCGTTCCATCGAAGAACTGATTAAATTGACACCGACGACTGCACATCTGCTTGTTGATGGTACAGAAACCGAGGTTGAAGCCGGAGAACTGAAAGTAGGTGATCTGGTACGAGTGCGAGCCGGTGAAAACTTTCCTGTTGACGGAATAATTGTTCGTGGCGAAAGTACGGTAAATCAGGCCTCAATTACCGGAGAATCATTGCCGGTTGATAAGACTGCCAATGATGATGTTTACGCCGGTACACAGAATCTTACCGGCGGAGTGGAAATTAAAGTAACTAAGGTTGGCGAAGATACTACGCTTGGCAAGGTTAAAGATATGATTATGGCGGCAGAACACTCGAAGACACCGATTGTTCGTATTATTGATAATTATGCCGGTTATTACACCCCGACCGTACTGATGCTTGCCGGTGTAACCTGGTGGTTTTCAGATGGTAATATGCGACAGGTTATCACTCTTATGGTCATTGCCTGCCCATGCGCAATTGTTCTGGCCACTCCAACTGCGGTGGTTGCGGCTGTGGCGGCCGCTGCGCGACTGGGGATTTTAATTAAAAATGTTGGTCACCTTGAGTTGGCGGCTAAAATAAGAACCTTTGTTTTTGATAAAACCGGAACTTTGACTAACGGATTACTTTCGGTGGTTCGTCTTAATCCGTTTGACGGAACTGAACCGGCTGAACTGTTGAGGGTTGCTGCCAGCGCTGAACAATACAGTAACCACCCTACCGCCAAAGCAATGCAAAAGATAGCTCAGGAAGCCGGATTGACTTTAACTGACGCCAGTGATTTTTCGGAAATTCACGGCAAAGGAGTTTCGGTTACTTTGGATGGCAAAAAGTGCCTGGTTGGTCGAGCAGCGTGGCTCACTGAATTGGGATACAATATTCCGGCAGAAGAAGCGGATGCGGACAATATGAGCATAGTTTATGTCGCTTGGGGAGAGAAAATTATGGGGTGGCTTGGGCTTCGCGACAAGCTCCGGACTGAGTCTGCGCAGATGATTACTGATTTACGGGCTCTTGGAATTCGCCATTGCGCGATGGTGACTGGCGACCGTCGTTCGGTCGCAGAAGCAGTGGCCGCACAGCTCAATATCGATGAGTTTCGCAGTGAATGTCTGCCGGAAGGGAAAGTCGAATATGTGAATGAAGCATCTTTGAGCTCTACGGTTGCCGTGGTCGGCGACGGGGTAAATGACGCACCGGCGCTGGCGGCTGGAGATCTCGGCATCGCGATGGGCGCGATTGGCAGCGACGTAGCTATCAACAGCGCTTCGATTGCTTTGATGACCAATGACCTCCGGCGTATTCCCGCATTAGTTGCTTTGTCACGGCAAATGCGCATGATAATCAACCAGAATTTATTCATCGGTATGGCTTTTGTCTTTGGCGGGATGCTGTTGGCGGTTCTGGATTTGATGACACCGATTGCGGCGGCGGTATTTCATACGTTGAGTACATTATTGATTATTTTCAATAGCGCGCGCCTCATGCGCAGCGGCGAAGAACTGACCTTAATCAAAGATAACGATTAACATAAACAGGATTATAGTTATGGCCGATAATAACCCGATAGTAAGTGCTTACGGATTGACCAAAATATTTCGGGATTTCTGGGGACGTCCAAAGGCAAAAGCGGTTAATGATGTCGATTTTGATGTGTACCCGGGTGAGGTGGTTGGATTGCTCGGCCCCAATGGCTCAGGCAAATCAACAACCGTAAAAATGTTGCTTGGCCTGCTTTATCCGACCGCTGGAACTTTGTCGGTTATGGGGCGTTCGCCGCGCGCGGTTGAGACCAAGCGCGAAATCGGTTATCTGCCGGAAGAGTCATATCTTTACAAATATCTGACCGCTATTGAAACTCTGGATTTTTTCGGCGCTTTATTCGGATTATCTTCAGAGGAACGTCTTTCCCGCGCCGAGCAGCTTCTCGATATGGTCGGCCTGAGTCATGCGCGGCGGCGGCGGGTCGGCGAGTTTTCTAAGGGGATGGCACGCAGAATCGGGTTGGCTCAGGCAATGATCAATGATCCTTCTTTGTTGATTTTAGATGAACCTACTTCCGGCCTTGATCCGCTTGGCTGCAAGGAAGTTAAGGATTTAATTCTGCATTTGAAGAAGCGCGGCAAAACAGTTATTATCACCAGCCACATGCTCAGTGACGTTGAAGATGTTTGTGATCGGGTGATGATAATGTATGGCGGCAAAATTCGTGCTACTGGAACCCTTAATGAACTTCTGACGATTACCGAAGCCAGCAGAATTGTTACTCCGGTATTGACGCCGGAGATAACTGCGAAAGTAATTCGCATTCTTCGAGAGAATTTCGGGCAGGAAGAAGATTTTAAAATTGACCATCCGCGTAAAACCCTGGAAAATTTCTTCCTAGAAGTTATCGATACAGCGCGTCGTGACAGCGTTGAAACCGCCGGCGTGGTCAGTGGCGGCAATATTGCCGATTATTTAAATGATGCTCCCTCTAATGAGGTATTATTGCAGACTTTGACTCAGCAAAATGATACGCCGGAACCAATTGTTGAAAATATTAAATCGGCAGCAGAAGAGACGGCCGAGGAAAATATTAAACTTGAACAATTGACTGAAGAAGTTAAGGTTGAAGAAGATCCTGAACCGGAAGATAAATTGGAAGACAAGGTTGAAAACCTTAATGCCGCGAATGAAAAGCTCAAAAACCTGTTATCCTCCGATAAATGAGCGAAAACCAATAAATAAGAGATTCTGCATATGGGGCCTTTTTGGGGAATTGTAAAGCTGACGATAAAAACGGCGTTCAGGTCTAATATTTTTCAGCTTCTTCTGGTGATACTGTTATTCTGCATTATTTTTGTTCCGACAACTATTGCAGGTGATGGTACCGCACAGGGTTATATTCAGGTTTCACTAAAATACAGTCTTGCCGCGATCGGATTTATTCTTTCTCTTTCGTCAATTTGGCTTGGCTGTTTCATGATGTCAAGAGACACTGAAACTTATCAGATTCACATGGTTGTCAGCAAATCAATTTCCAGAACCACCGTTTGGCTGGGGAAGTGGTTTGGTATTGTTCTGATTCATTTGTTATTGCTGTTGCTCTCAACGGCGACGGTGTATTTTATTGTCACATATCAATATCATCGTCAGGAATTTACCGAAAAAGAAAAACTTCGCATTCAAAACGAAGTCATGGTTGCGCGCCGGGTTTATTACCCCAAATTACCGGACATGGACGAAATCGCCAAACGCGAGCTGGCCTCCCGGATTGAAATTAATAAAAAAATCGGGAAACACGTTGATGAGTCTGATTTAGGCATCAATAAAATGCTTCAGGACATCAAGCGGGAAATTATCGGTAATTATTCTCAAATACCGTTCAATGGCATTCGCGAATGGGCTTTTGAGGGGCTTCCTGTCAACTATGACGGCCCGGTTTATCTCCGGTTCCGTTTATATGTAAATAAAGTAGAAAGCAAAGACCAGCGACTTTCCAATGGTTTATGGATTGCAGGTTTCCCGGTTGCTGTTGATGCAGAGCAGGCTAAGAATGTTTTTGAGCAAAAACAACAGGAAGGTCAAGAATATAATTTTGTTCCACAGGCATTAAGTACTGTTCCTGAGCAGATTATGACTGGCGAGTTCCACGAAAGGATATTGACATCGAGATTTATCAGCCCCAAAGGCATGATGTTAATCGGGTTTCAAAATCATGATCCGCAGCGGGCGCAATTATTTTTTCAGCCTGCAGACGGGCCTAAAATACTGATCAGCGCGAGTTCATTTACTGACAATTATTTCAGGGCGGTTTTCGTGCTTTTCATGCAACTTGTGATTATGGCCGGGCTCGGCTGTGCCGCCGCATCCGTATTGTCGATGCCGATGGCAGTATTTGTCGTTATTTCATATCTTTTGGCCGGTAGTTTTTCTGTCATCTTAAGCGGAACTTCATATTTTGGAGGAATTGCTGATCATGTCGGTTACTTTATGGGTAAGTCACTTTTGTTGATATTGATCCCGATGCAGGCGTTTGAAATTACGCATTTTGTTTCGGGCGGAGAGCTGATTGAGCTCGGACTTATCGGCAGCATCTTTTTGAAATATTTTGTCTTCAGAGCATTGCCGCTGTTCATTTTCGGCATCTGGCTTTATAACCGCAGAGAAATGGGACTGGTAATTAGAAAATGAGTAAATTCAGGATATTAACTTTAAATTTTTCGTTGCTGCTGATCACTGGTATTCTGGTGCTTGCCATTAACTGGTCTGCTTCCAGAATGAACGGCATTATTAAAGAAAACCACCTGCACGCGACCGGTCAAATCAAAAATGCTCCGCCCATGGTGGTTTTCACCACGGTCGCACTTGGGAGTTTTCGCGGCATACTTGCAGATATTCTCTGGTTGCGCGCGGCATCGCTTCAGGATTCTGGAAACTATTTCGAAATGGTTCAGCTGGCTTATTGGATTACTGAATTACAACCCCGCTTTTCCGGAGCAACGGCATATCTAGCCTGGAATATGGCATATAATATATCGGTGACATGTTCGCAACCGGAAGACCGCTGGCGTTGGATTCAGGAAGGAATTCGTCTGATTCGGGACAAAGCCATTGATTATAACCCCAGCGATCCATTGATTTATAAAGAGCTAGGATGGATTTTTCAGCATAAAGTCGGCAATGTACTTGATGATGCTCACAAATACTACAAAAATCATCTGGCTATAGATATGGAAAATGTGATTGGTGCCAAACCTGACTGGGACAGATTTGCGGCTGCACCTAAAGATGAAGCCGCGTTCAAGGCCATCTATACCGGAAATAATCCTTTTTGGGTCGCGCTTAATGCCGCTGGATTTGCTTCGTTGGATGCACTTTACGAAGAGTTCACCAAAAATAACGGCACAATATCTGAGCTGCTTTTAAAAGAAATGTCCGCGGTAAAATCCGTGGTTGATATTGAACACTATTTACGCCGCCAATGGCTGTATAAAAAATTCCGCCTTGAATCTGATTTGATTAAACGGATCAATCAGCAATATGGACAGCTGGACTGGCGCCTTCCGGAAGCTCAATCTATTTACTGGGCAACCAAAGGACTGGAAATGACTATCGGGAATCGCGATCTTTCCTGCGAGCGTATGATAACACAAGCGCTGAAAGATGCATTTGTCAGCGGGCGCTTGCTATGGCTTGACCGCAATAATTATGAAAACATCATCCTCGCTCCTAATTTCAACGTCATTGACTCAGTAGCTGACACATTTGAAAAAGCATATCAGGAAAACAATAAACAGTCCAGTTTCCGTTCCGCAAAAATCAACTTTTTCAAAGAAGCTATTACGTTGCTTTACAATTATGGCATGTTCAGCAAAGCTGAAGATTATTATAAAAAACTGAAACGTGAAGAACCCGGCGCTCATCGTATGCGCCTCGATGAGTTTGTAATGAAAGAATGGGCTGAAGATGTACGTTCTGCTAGTGTCAAACAGGCAACCGATATCATTGCGGGATTTATTTTCAGAGCCTGCAATTATATTGTGCTGGGCGATGATGATGCCGCCCTTGCTCAGGAGCGCATGGCTCGCTATATCTACAACAATTACAGTCAGTACAATGCGGATATCAAACAGCGCGTCGGATTAGCTTCCTATGCTCAGATTAAAAAATCAGTTACTGATGCGTGTCTCCAGAATTACCCGCCGGCAATGGCGGCTATTCTACGTGAAAGACTGGCTCAGGAGGCGGCAGCGCGCGGTGAGAAATCTGCTGAACCAGCCGCACGGTCCGGACTTCCTTTTTCAAATCCTCTGCTACCGGCACCTGCGCGATAACCCTTCAGCTTAAAAAAGTCGCGTGGAATTATTTTCTGACCGGTTCAATGTTCAGGAATTAACTAAAGTAACGGAAACCTGGCGATCCCGGGGGCCGTCGAATTCACAAAGGTAGATGCCCTGCCAGCAACCCAGCGCAAGATAGCCGTTCTGAACCGGAATAGTCAGCGAACAGCCGATCAGCGAAGACTTCAGATGTGCGGCGGAATTGCCTTCGCGGTGCAAAAATTCCGGTTGAACGAATGGGATCAGACGGTTCAAGTTGTTAAGAATATCAGTTTTGACATCTGGGTCGGCATTTTCATTGATAGTTACGGCGGCGGTAGTGTGTTCGCAAAAAATCACGCAGATCCCGGATTTCATTGAACTTGGGATCAGCGCTTTGACTTTTGCGGTGATGTCGTGCATACCGTCTTTGGAACTGGTTCTGACTTTAATTTCTTTCATGGGTTTCTCCTGTTGGTGGTTCTGTATAAATATTTTTCCGGGCGGTTTTTCCGGTTAATGTTTCAATCAGGCTCTGCAGAAAATTACTGCTGAAAATATCGGTTACACCTCTGAGCAGCGAGCCGGTGTTGATTGCCGTAAATTGGACAATCGCCTTGGCGTAGTCAGGTTCCGGGTGGTAAACTGTGCCCCGGATAGTCAACGGCAGAATGGTTTCTTCGAGATTGATTCTGGAATGAACGAGCATCCGTTGATCACTGCCAAATCCTAAATAACCATCAAACTTCAGCTCCTTTACAAAATCGCCGGTGAATAGCACTTTGTCAAGATTGATACGACCGTCGCTGGCACTGGCATTGATGATGCCGTGACTGAATTCGACATTCTTTCGGGATTGCACGACGCGCGAAAAAATATTTTTGAGCCGTTGATTCGTAGAGGGGACGCCAAAAACGGCGGTTTTTAATTCGCCGATGAGCTGAAACGGCAGGAAAAAGATCCGTCCGAGGACGGTTTGCTGGAATTCATTCGGAATCACGACATTGCGATAGCTGGCGAGCCATTCTCCTTCCAGATTGTCCCAGAAGCGGGGGAAGCGTACACCGTGTCCAGAGATATTGAAACGCGCATTTTCAGCGATGCCGGCAATATTTTTATAATCACCCTCAAAAAAGGGAGTAGTCAGAGGATCCAGATCAAGTTCGCTGAATGTTCCAGACAGTTGCCAGCGGATGCCGTCAGCTTCGGATATGGTTTCACCCCGTAGCTGAATCGGTGTGTTGTTGATATTGAGCGCAATCGGTTCGATAACCACGCGTTTGCCGGTTCCGGCGACTCTGGCGTTCAAATTGAGTTTATTCAGCTCTGAATAGGTGATACCATTCATCTGCAGATTGATGTTGAATGGCGTGTTGCTGAAATCATAGACCGGTTCCGGCGGCGGCGGTAATGGGGATTCCTGGACAGGGTTGTTGGTTTTTAGAAAATTCTGAAGCAGCTCCAGATCAAGCTGTGCCACCGTAATATCTATTGCCGCCGGGTCTTTTTCATGGCGCGAGCCGTTCCATTTCAGATCGAGCATCCTGTCAAGATTCAGTTTGCCCTGTGATGATACGGTTTCGGGGGTTCTGATAAAATTTACAGTTCCGTTGCCGTCAATTCCGTTGGCGGCTCCGAAACGTTTGAAGCCGGAGATTTTAAATTGGCTGTCGCAGGCAAAACGTGATGGCGTCCCGGATGAAGACATCGCGATATCTGCGCTGACCGTTGCGTCAATGGCATTAAGCCAAGGATAAAGCGGTTCTATAAATTCGGTCTTCAAACCGGCAATCCGCCCATTGATGACGGCATTTTCAAAAGGCAGGTCGAAATTGGAGCGAGATAATTCCAAATTAATTTTATCATCAATGGTGCTGTGGACGTTTTTTATGTTTATATGCTGAAAATTCTCAAGCAAAATGGCGAAAGCTGTTTTGGCATTGACTGGGTGCCAAACCGGCTTGTCATTGATTCTGAACTCATTATCGCGCTGTTGCAGTATCCCTGAAAGTTCCACGCTACGACCGAATTTCGCGAATAATCCGTGAATTTGCGCATCCATAGTTCCGTCGGTAAAACAAAATTTTTCCGTGGGATAAAAAGCGTTGAGTTCCGTCAACGGTAAACGGTTGATTTGGATGGTCGCGTTAAGTTTCGGCGCATTTTCCGGCTCACTGATACTTCCGGTGGATGGCGCAATCTTCATTTGCGCCAGGGTGTCGTTATTGCGTAAAATGTCGAATTCGAATTTATCCAGTTCCAGAAGCTCATAATTTTTCAATGAAACTTTAAATGCCGGCAAGAAATTGATTTCCGGGAAATTGATTTTCCCCGCGTTAAGTTCCAGTCCTTTGAATTTCAACTGCGCGTCGGCAGTCATTTCGGTGGCGATGCCGTTCATGAAATAAGTCAGTTTCCCGGATAGCAGTCCGTTACGGCAGAAAGAAGACTCCGGCGGAACCCAGGAATTGACCTGGCTGACCATGAAATTTGTTAAGTCAAGTTCTGCAATACACGGTCCCATAATAAGGTCACGATCCCAGTTTATATAAAAATTATTGACTTTAAGCGACTGGATGTTCCGGTCCGGCGGCTGGTGAAATTTGAGGAGGGCTTCGGGTACCTTTAGAAAACCGTTCCACAAATCCAGAATGGCGTGTCCTTCAAATTTATAATCGGCAGGATGAAATTTATTCATAACATTATCAATGATTTCACGAACAAAATCCGGAATCATGGGTTGCGGAGCAATGGCGCGACTGACAAAGTCATCAATTTTGACTCGTGCGTCCAGCACAAAAGTCTGCAGATCCCATTGCCCTGTGAGGACTGCGTGCCCGAGCGAGCCTTTTGCGTCGCGCTGCCAAAGTTCAGTTTTATCGATTGTGAACATCCGCCCGAGCGGATCGATAGCGCCGTCCACAGTGGCGGTATAATCAGTTTTTTTCAGTTCCAGGTCATACTCATCAAGTCGGATAAAGAGTTTATCCGCCTCAATATTGGAGTGAAAATCAAATCCCGGGCGCTGTTCTGACAGTTTGGCGGCAAGTTGCAAATTCAACGCGCCGTCGCCGAAATAAATTCGATATGGAGCTAACAGCGGATTGAAAACGGCTGGATTGAGGTTGATGTTCAAATCCCAGGCGGCATCTTTACCGTATAACATCGGCTGGTTCGGATTATTCCACGAAAAATAAAGCGGATTTGCTCCGAGCACCAATTTCATGGCTTGGCTTTTCCGGTCATTTGCTGTCAATGAAAAGCGATTGAGGCGCAATTCCTTTTTGGCGAAATCGGCGTTGAATTCATATTCTCCGTTCATATCCCATTCGGGAAAACGGAGTTTTTCTGTGCCGATGATCGTTACGCCGCGGTTTTTCAATATGATATTACCGACTCCGCGCGCACGTTTACCCGAATAATCCAGTTTTCCGTTGAAGGTAAGTTCCGGCAGTCCGGGGTCGAACCCGGCAACCGCAAACACGGCCGGGCGGATTATTTCGTGCGAAAGAGGAATGATCGAAAAGTTCAAATGTCCGGAATTGGCGTCGCGGTCAAATAATCCGTCCGCCTTAATCAGACTGCGCAATTCACCGTTTTTAAGATGCTGAATTTCAAAAATATGCAACCTGGTGCGCTCTGCTTCTTTATCCGCCTGAATATGCAAATTGAGGTTATCGTCTTTGAGCTGGAAACCTTCCGCCGTACCGCTGATGTTTTTGGTTCTCAGCTCCAGGTCGATTTGCGACGGCTTCAGCTGGCGGTCAATCGTAAAGCCGCATTCAAGTTTGGATTGACCATTGACCTTCAATTGTTCGCCCAGAAACAAATCGATTGCAGCATCTGTCGATAAAAGCGCATGAACGTCGTTCTTGAGTTGAGGAAGATGCAGAGAATTTATGTTCAGGGTAATTTCCGAATCGTCGCGTTTGATTCTGATCTTGGCGTCACGAACGGCAATATTGCGCAGATCAAAGCGAACGTCGGGCTGTTTTTTGGTCTTTTCCGGAGACTCGGTTTCGTCCGACATGAAAAAAGGAATGGAACGGTGAACCCAGATGTTGACTCCGGACGCTTCTATATTTTCGGCATTCAGGTTGCCGGAAATATTTTGCCAGAGCCGCCATGAACCTTTAAAATTCATTATGGTCAGCAAAGGTTGTTCGGCTTTCCCAATACGGAATTCGCTGATCTCAACCCGGGATCTGAAGGGAGAAATCTGAAATTTTTCCGCATTGATTTCGATCCCGGCAAAATGCGAGATAACCGGCAATATCGCTTTGGTGATAAATCCGGAACTGACCATCAGCAGGTAGATGGTTACCAGCAAGGCGATAATCAGCGCGATAAACCAACAGGCGGTTCGATGACAGAGCCAACAGATTTTTTTAAACTTTAATTTTATATTGAGCATTTGCCACCGCTTTGGCGGCTCAGCGTCCGCCTTGAAGCTTCCGTTGCAATTCGGCGATAAATGCCTTAGTGTCCGCTTCTGTCGGCTCACCGACCACGTTATCAAATCCCAGACCGCCGCGCTGGTCGAGAATCCAGTCCGCTTGAGCTCCTGAAGCGAATTTGACTGTTCCGCTCATGGCCGCCCCGGGTCTTACCAGTTTGCTGACTTCAACCACCGTATTGCCGTCGCCAGGAGCGGGTTGCGGCTTTTCCGCCTCATCTTCAGCAATATCTTTGGCCGGCTCTTCAACCGGATCATTTTTGCTCCAGTCAATATTATCAAGAGTTGATGCCATGACGCGAACATCCATATAGGACATGCGGCGGTTAAATTTTTCCTGGATTTCTTTCTGAATATCGGAAAGAGAAACCCCTTCGTTCAATTTTTCTGCCATGAATTTTTTAATATCAATATCGTCCATGATTATTCCTCCGGTTTAGTGTTTTCATGTTGGTTTATAAATGACTTCATTTAATGGATTTGTCAAATTATCTTTCACGTTTATATTTGAGGAAAACATACTCACAGGAGCTTTTTATGTCGGAACAGCATAAGCCGTGCCCGAATTGCGGCAACGAACTGGAGTTTTCAGCCGAACATCAGGCGTTATTTTGTCGGCATTGCGAAAGCATCGCGGAAATCGAAAATAATGGCGGAGCCGCCGTCGCCACCACCGGGTATCTGGAAACGTTGGCCGGGCTTGACAATGGGGAAGATGCTCCGGAACAAATCATCGCGGTCTGTAAAAATTGCGCAGCGGAACTCGAATTACCCCGGAATGTCGTCGCTGACCGTTGCTCGTACTGCAGTTCCCCGATTTTCGCGGCTGAACAAAGTCGAAGGCAACTCCGTCCATGCGCGGTGATTCCGTTTAAAATTAACTTTGAAGCCGCGCTTGAGCATTACCGGATTTGGTTGCGTTCCAGATGGTTTCTGCCCGGCAAAGTAAAACGTCAGGCGCGTACCGGCAAATTCAACGGGGTCTATTTGCCGCATTGGACTTATGATTGTGGAACCAAGACCGATTACACAGGACAGCGCGGTGAATATTATTTTGTCACCGTAAGTTATACTGCGGTTGAAAATGGCAAATCAGTACGCCGCACCCGCCAGGAGCGCCGTACCCGCTGGTATCCGGCCGCCGGTACCGTGGAAAACCGCTTCAGAAACGTTTTGGTTCCGGCTAATCATTCGTTGCCGGAGACCTTGGTCAAGAAGTTGGAACCGTGGAGTTTAGGTTCCCTTATCGGGTATCAGCCGGATCTGATCCGCGGTTATCAGGAACAAAGCTACAGCGTTTCTCTGGAGTCCGGGTTTGGCGAAGCAAAAGTCATTATGGAACCGCAGATCAGGGAAACTATTCGTCGGGCTATCGGCGGTGATGTTCAGCGGATTGACGGCGTTGCGGTTGCATACCATAATATCGGTTTCAAATTAGTGCTGCTGCCGGTCTGGGTCAATGCTTTCAAATTCAGGAACAAAGAATATATTTTTCTGGTCAATGCGCGCACCGGAGAAGTGCAGGGTGAGCGGCCCTGGAGCGTCTGGAAAATCATATTTTTTTCAATTTTCATCCTGGCATTGGTGGCTGGAGTGATCTTTTTTCTGAACCGGTGAAAAAAATCCGGTTTCAGTCTTCAAACGCCATCATGGCTTCGACTTCGCGAAGTTTTTTCTGAAGCGCTTCCCGGTCAATATCCCGATCATCGCTTTTCAGTGCGCTCCGCCAATAACGGACTGCGCGGTGATAGTGGCGCAATGCGTGATAAATATCGCCGGCATGCTCGGCAATGACTCCGGGAACGTAGTCCGGGGACAACGTTATGGCGCGGTCAATATAGGTGCGGGCGTCTTCAAACTCGTTCTTCCGGTAAAGCATCCATGCCATGCTGTCAATAATTTCCATACTGTCCGGCTTCTGTGCAAGTGCTTTGCGG
>JAAYPP010000016.1 GCA_012519765.1 Lentisphaerota bacterium | reverse complement strand
GTTTTTTCTCGAGGATAGCTCCATCTCTCGTGCCCCTCTTTAAAATTTTTTGTGCTAAGCCGTCGTGTTGTGCAGTATCTTTATCTTTTTCCTTACCGATACGATATCGACTGATAGTAGTGATTTTTTCATAAGTCGTCGCCATAGCGATAGCTCCCTGATAGATCGCGCTCGGCTTGAGTTCATCGCGTAAAAAACTGCGATCCAACCACGCTTCATCCATATATTCGGGTTCCCACTGCGACAGATTGAAAACACACCATCTGACATTGCTCAATGCTCTACTTTCATAAACGTTTTCTGCTCCGAGAAAATATTCCAGTAAATCTTTGTTGGATTCCGCCTCATTAGATGATGAAAAATCTACGTAAAGGGGATAGATCTCGCTTTGACGGGGGAAATCGTTCAAACGGTAAGAAATCTGCCACCACTTACCCTCCCAGAATGAATCATCCAAGTAAAGAATTCCCAAGTTTTTTAAAAGAATTCCCGCAATATTCTCGACACCGTTATATTTCAGATTAAGGCAAGTATCATAAACATCTTCAATTTTCAACCACGAAGGATCGACCATCGTCATATATGACAGTCCGCTCGGACGCACCGCCAGCCCGCGCTCGCGAATATCGGCTAGCAGTGCCTTATATGGTTCTTTCCAGCGGTAATGATTAATATATTCACTGAGTTCGGTATAACGCCGGTCATAGTCCAGTTTGCGGCGATATTGTCTTATATCGTCATAAACCGTTTTTTTGTCGGAATCGAATGCCATGTCGGCCAAAAGATCTTCAACGTCTTCATCCTCATTGAAATATTGAGGCTCATCTTTTTCTTTGAAGTGATCAAAAATATTGATACCGTTGTATTTAGCGGCCTGTTGCGCAGCTCCGAATGCAATCATCGGTCCGACAAAGGCGATACGCGACTGCATTTCAGTAAGCGTGCGTCCGGCGGCGTAAAGCAAATCCTGGCGGTTCTGCCCGTTGTCCTCAACATCTGCCGGCTCATAATTTTCCAGCATCGCGTCACAGGCTTTGATTAAATTCAACTCGCCGATCAGATTCAATGAATTCCGCTGCCATTCAGCTGCCGCCAAGGCCGCCGACTGTTCCGCGGTTTCCACTTTCATCTTGGCGCGAACCGCCAACTGGAGATCGAACAAAAACAGCACAACCAGACCAAGAATGATCACGATCACCAGCCCGAGCAGCATAACCTGCCCGCGTTCTTTATTCGTTTGGCGTATAAGCATGATAACCATCGCTTCTTAAATAGTTTCTTGCATGATTGATCATTTCCACGCGGCTGCTGGAAATCCTTCCTGCATTGCTTCTTCTTAACCGCAAAAAATCAAACATCGGTTTGTTGTATATGGTTACAGCGGCGTTGACGGTTTTCTCGCTGCTGCTGACATGTGCGGCCAAAAAAGGCGTTTCAGTTCCCCCTAGCTCCTGTTCGGTCCAGTATTCATAATTAATCCGATATACGCCGGCACGGTCAAATTGCATGTAATCTCTGGCCCGTTCCGATAATTTTTCGCGCATTTCCCGATGAGAAGTATAGGGACCAAGTTTTACTGCGGAATAATCACGTCCGCTCGCGGCCATCGCCGCAGTTCGTGCGGCGCGTCTGGTAATCGCGGGGGTGTATCCGAGTGCATGGGACTTCGCGGCATAAAATGCCGAATATTCGCAGATCATATTAGCGATGGCAAAATTGAATATTTGAATCAAGCCGAAAAACACCATCATCAGGATAGCAATGCAAAGCATCGTTTCGAGTATAGTTGATCCTTTTTGTCGGCGCCATGACTTTTCCATATTTCGCTAGCTCCATCTGTTGTTCAACCTGACGGCATATAAGTTACATGTTTAAATCATTTTTTCTAATCATTTAAAACATTCTGAATCCGTGAGAAATTCAGTACGGCACAAGTGTGAGGTAATGGACTTTTCCGAGGCGGAAATCGGGTTGAATATCTATCCCGGACAGGTGCATCAGATATGTGAATACCACGAAAAATCCAGCGACTTTTTCAGAAGCCGGTTTGAAAATTCCTGAATCGATGATAATTTTATAAGCTTGAACTAAACGGTTTGACGGTGCATTTCCTTGCCTTGGAGATGATGCTTGCAAACCCGTAACAAAAGGAAAAAGTTTATGGACAAGGCAGCTAAAACCGGCATTATCACCAAATTCGCACGCCAGGATGGCGACACCGGCTCACCGGAAGTACAGATCGCAGTTCTTACTCATCGTATTAAAGAACTTACTGCACATCTCCAGAGCAACAAAAAAGACAACAGCACCCGCCGCGGTCTTTTGCTCATGGTCAGCCGCCGCCGTAACTTGCTCAAATATCTCTACAGAGAAAATTATGAGCGTTACATTTCCCTGACCAACGAACTTGGAATCCGTCGCTGATTTTCAAACGTGGAATAATTGATGCCGGGCCTGATGCATATTTTGCGTCAGGCTCGTTTGTTTTTTTGAAGTAAGTAATTGTTGATGTTTCTTGTGGAATGTCTGCGACAACAGGTTCCGGGAATGTGATTCCGGGGAGTTGCTGTCGCGATTCCGCAATTTGAACATCATAACCGATAACTCCGCTAACATGCGGAAAACCAAAGGAAAGGATAATATGTCCGAAGAAAAAATTGTTTGTCAAATTGCGGAAAACCGCAGCATCGAAATCTCGACCGGTAAATTGGCCAATCTGGCCAATGGCTCCTGCGTTCTGCGCATGGGCGATACCACTTTGCTGGTAACCTGTTGTTCCGGCCCGGCGCGTCCTGGTACGGACTTTCTCGCGCTTACGGTAGATTACCGTGAAAAATACAGCGCAGCCGGCAAATTTCCGGGCGGATTCATCAAACGCGAAGGACGCCCGAGTGAACGTGAAATTCTAACTTGCCGGATGGCCGACCGTCCGGTTCGTCCGTTATTCCCGAAGGGGTTCTTTGACGAAGTCCAGATTCAGGGGCTCCTGCTCAGTGCCGACGGAATCAACAACCCTGATATCATGTTAATTCTCGGAACTTCCGTTGCTCTGACTCTTTCAGATCTGCCGTTCCAGGGCCCGATCGGCGCCGTACGCGTCGGTTATGTTGACGGGAAATTCGTCGCCAATCCGACTAATGCGGAAATGGCCAAAAGTTCACTTGAACTGATCTATGCGGGAATCGCTGACAAAGTGATTATGATCGAAGGCGATGCTGATGAAGTTTCCGAACAAATGCTCGCGGATGCCCTGCATTTTGCCAATGACATTGTAAAAAAACAAATTGCTGCGCAGCTTGAGCTTGCCGCCAAGGCCGGAAAAGCGAAAAAGACCCCAACCTTGCATCTGGTTCCGGAAGCTCTTGATTCAGCATTGCGCGAATTCTGTAAAAACCGCATTGAAGCTGTTTGCACCGTTCCCGGCAAAGCCGACCGCATCGAGGCGATGAACGCACTGCTCGGCGAAGCCAAAGCCGCGCTGGCAGCTCAATTCCAAGAAATACCCGAACTCGATTTGGAATTCAATAAATCGTTTGATGATCTGGTACGTGACACCACCCGTCGCGTCATACTCGAAAAACAGTTCCGCCCAGATGGACGCGGCATTGAAGATATCCGGCAACTTTCCGCTGAAGTTGATGTCCTTCCGGTCGTTCATGGTTCCGGACTCTTTTCTCGCGGCGAAACTCAGGCGTTGGTTATTGCCACGCTCGGCGGTGAAAAAGATGCTCAGGAATTCGACACCATCACAACCGGCAGTGAATCCGCATCAAACAAACGTTTTTACCTGCACTATAATTTCCCCAACTACAGCGTTGGTGAAGTAGGGCGGATTATGGGACCGGGAAGGCGCGAAATCGGCCACGGTAACCTGGCGGAACGTTCCGTAGCCAAGGTTATTCCCAAGGATTTCCCGTATGTAGTGCGTTGCGTTTCCGAAATCATGGCCTCCAACGGGTCGACTTCGATGGCTTCAGTCTGCGGCGCGATACTTGCGCTGATGGATGCCGGTGTTCCGATCAAGGCTCCGGTCGCAGGTATTTCCTGTGGTCTTATCACCGATGATAACGGCAAGCAGCTTCTGCTGACCGACATTATCGGAGCAGAAGACCATTTTGGCGACATGGATTTTAAGGTTTGCGGCACCCGCACCGGAATCACCGGATTTCAGCTCGACCTGAAACTGCCCGGTATCGACATAGATCTGCTCTGTCAAGGGATGGAACGCAACCGGATTGCCCGTTTCAAAATTCTTGATGTCATTGAGTCATGTCTTTCCGCGCCTCGCGAACAAATCAGCGCCCGTGCGCCGCATATCGTAGTAATCAGAATCAATCCGGAAAAAATCGGCGCGTTGATCGGCCCCGGCGGTAAGAACATCAAGGCGATCACCGAAGAAACTAAATCTTCAATTGACGTCTCCGATGACGGCGTGGTCAAAATCCTCGCGCCAAACCATGATTATCTGGAAGAAGCCAAAGCTCGTGTACTCGGGTTCACCGCTGAAGCTGAAATCGGCAAAATCTATCGCGGCAGAGTCACCAGTGTCAAAGATTTCGGCGCATTCGTTGAAATTATTCCCGGCATGGAAGGCCTGCTTCATATTTCAGAAATGGCCGATTACCGCGTAAAAGCGGTTACCGATATCTGCAACGAAGGCGACAATGTCACCGTCAAGGTTATCGATATTGAACCGTCCTCCGGCAAAATTCGTTTGAGCCGTAAAGCCGCGCTCAAGGAACTCGGAGAATAACGCGTAACTATAAGTCTGAAATTTGCGCGCGCATAATGCGCGCGTGAATTTTAAAGCATGATTTGCATATGAATAATTTCGACAGTATTTGCAGAGATATTGAAAAGGGAATTGAACCCGATGACGGGGCTTTGAAACTGTTGCTGGAGCTGGAAGATGAAGCCGAGCTGCAGCGTCTTTTCTCAATTGCATACGACATTAAAACCCGTTACGTCGGGAGGAAGGTCTATTTCCGCGGACTGGTTGAACTCAGCAACATCTGTACAAAAAACTGTCTTTACTGCGGCATCCGCAAAGGCAACTCCAAGGTTAATCGTTTTATACTGACCAAACAGGAGATCGTGGAAGAAACTTTGTGGGCTTTGAAAAGTCATTACGGTTCGGTGGTACTCCAGAGCGGGGAACGTTCGGATCCCGAATTTGTCGACTTCATCGAAGACACTTTACGTGAAATAACTCTGCGTTCGGAAGGGAAACTCGGCATAACCTTGTCACTTGGTGAACAGAGTTTCGAAACCTACCGGCGCTGGTTTGAGGCCGGCGCGCAGCGTTATCTGCTGCGTATCGAATCTTCTGATCCGGAACTTTATCACAAACTTCATCCTGCCGACCATTCTTATGAAGAACGAGTTGATTGTCTGCGGCACCTTCAGAAAGCAGGCTTTCAGACCGGTACCGGCGTTATGATTGGACTACCCTTTCAAACTACTGAAAACTTGATTCACGACTTGCGCTTTTTTCAAAAATTAGACATTGATATGATCGGTATGGGACCGTATCTGGTTCACCCTGATACGCCGCTGGCCGAAGCGATGCCGGAATTTGAAGCCAAGCGCAAACATCAGCTTAAAATGGGTTTGAAAATGATCGCTTGCGCCCGCATCCTGCTTAAAGATGTCAATATCGCCTCAACCACCGCGCTGCAGGCGCTTGACTCCAACGGACGGCAGCAGGGGCTCCTGGCCGGAGCCAACGTAATGATGCCGAATATCACCGACACCCGTTACCGTGCCGGATATCAACTTTATGCCGGGAAACCGGGAATGAACGAAAATTCGGAAGAGTCCAAAATTTCGCTGGAACAATCCATCCTCGCCATCGGCGAAACCATCGGTTACGATGAGTGGGGTAATCCAAAACATTTTTACCAAAGAACCGGGAAGGAATGACGATATGAAAGTTTTAGCAGACAATATTAAGAACGCAATGAGCGAGTCATCTTTCATACGCAGAATGTTCGAAGCCGGACTCGAAATGAAACATAAGTTCGGTGCGGATAATGTTTATGACTTCAGCCTGGGAAATCCTGATGCACCGCCGCCGCCCGCGGTAAAAAATTCGCTCTACCAAGTCGCCGAAAATTCCGGCAAGCAATTCGCTTTCGGCTATATGCCGAATGCCGGTTATCCGGAAAGTCGCGCTGCGGTGGCCGGAAGTCTGAGTCGTGAACAGCAATTTGAGGTACCGCCATCGCATGTGGTGCTCACCGTTGGCGCCGCTGGCGCGATCAATGTATTTTTCAGGGCAACCTTGGAACCGGGTGATGAAGTTATTTGTCCTGCTCCTTATTTCGTCGAATATAAATTCTACGCATCAAATTATGGCGGAGTCCTGAAACCTGTTCCGGCTAAGGACTTTACTTTCGAGCTGGATGTCACTGCTATCGAAAAAGCATTGACGCCACGCACTAAAGCAATCCTGATCAATTCTCCGAATAATCCGACCGGTCAGATTTATAATCGTGCTGAACTTGAAGCTCTGGCTTCAGTAATGCGTCGACACATGGAAAAAACCGGCAACGTACTGTATCTGATTTCCGATGAACCGTACCGCGCATTGAATTTTGACGGCGTCGAAGTACCGCCGTTATTCGGACTCTATCCTTACACCGTCATTGTCGGGTCATATTCCAAGACTCTTTCACTCGCCGGAGCACGCATTGGTTACCTTGCGGTTTGCCCGAATATGCCCGATGCCATGGAACTGATCAACGGAACAGTGATGACCAACCGTATTCTCGGCTTTGTCAACGCTCCGGCAATTGCTCAGAAACTGCTGACTGGGCTGATTAATGAACAGATTGATCTGAATATCTACCGGGAACGACGCGACGAAATGGCAAAAGTACTCACTGATGCCGGTATCGAATTTACCATGCCCAAAGGCGCGCTATATTTTTTCCCGAAATCTCCGGTCCCGGATGAAACGGTATTTATAGACGCGCTGATGAAGGAACACATTTTGGGAGTTCCCGGCAAAGGTTTCGGTTATCCCGGATATTTCCGCCTGGCTTTTTGCGTACCGATGTCAAGCATCAAAAATTCCGCAGCCGGGTTCAAGCGCGCCGTCAGAGCGGTCAAATCGCAACTCTGACAAAGTCATCTTTCCACGCTGATAACCTGGTTATTGCGCAGCATTAAACTTGTGGTGGCACTAAAAAATCCGCCGGATTATTCGAAACTGATTTCGCCGAAATTCTCAGGAAGATGGAAGTTTTTCTGATCAATCGGTTGCCAGCTTATCCAGTGCGGATGAGAAGTTTTATCCCCGCATTTATAGAAATTCGCGCGCCAGATTTTTCCCGATAGCTCGTTGATTTCCTGTTTGGTTTCATCAGCAAACAAGGCAAGCGGAATTTTGAACCCAAGTTCCCAAGTGGTCGGAACATCAATTTCCGGGTCAATTTTACCGGATAAGGAATGAAAAACCTGAATGCGGCCGGCAGACTTCGCACTGACCGGATTGAAGTCAGCAAAGCCGTTGTGGCCTCTGCGATGATCACGGACATGATAAAGCAGAAAAGTACCATTGGCACTAAACTCGAAGTTAAAGTAGCCGCATTTTACTGATGGTTCAACAAAGAATTCAACACAGCTGTCTTTGCACACTTGCTCGTTGTAATTTTCAGTAACAGCGCGCACATAGCGGTCTTTGACTTGAAATAATCCATAAATATTGAGGTTGTCGTGGAGCATTTTGCAATTGGTTGCCGGATGATGAGCAGTCGATTCCGGACGCACTGTGTCAATACGGATAATTTCTGCTGAATTCCAAGCTGCTGAATCCCAGCCGGCATTCAATGCAGGCGGCTCATTGACTTTTTTTACTTGGTACATGATAGTGGTTCCTTTTTAATTTCTTGTGGCGTGATTACAGTTTTAAGTTTTGACGCAGTTTTATTGTTTTCAACTACGATTTCCTTGACAAATATCAGCTTGTCGGCATTTTGGTCGGAACGCATCGAAATGGTTCCGCTAACCCCCTGATAATTCTTGATGTTTAAAATTTCCTGAGCAAGTTCTTCGCCTTTTAAACCGGATTGCAGAGCTTTTACCGCAAGTCCGAGGGTGTCATAACCTTGAGCTTCACATGCTGCGGGAACACGCGCTGTTATGTTCATGATGTTTTCGACGAATTCTTTTACTCCGTCACTCTCATATTCAGGGGAGAACATGCCAAAATAAAAACACTTACCCGGATTGGCTCCAATATCTGTATAAATATTTTCTTCATCCCATCCATCACCTCCGAAAATATAACCGTTGAAGCCGAATATTCTCGCTTCCTTAATGAAGCGTACGGCCTCGGTTGCTTCCGCGAGAAAACAAATTCCATCGACATCAGCCTGGACAATGCGTCGCAATTGCCGGTTGAATGTCGCTTCATGATTATAAAAGCCGTCAATCAAAACTACTTCGCCGCCGCAATCCGCAAATGATTTTTTTACGTCAAAGCCCAGATAACGATTTTGAGCACTTTCTTCATCGGCATCGACTAAAATTGCAATTTTTCGCATTTCCAAGCACTGGTACGCATAAACACCAAGGTATTTACCTTGCATGTTATCGGCAAAGCATGTGCGGAACATAAATTTATTGCCAACAGTGAGATTCCCGGAGGTTGCGGTCGGAGTTATGACCGGGACTTGATATTTTTCCGCTTCCGGGCGCATGGCAAATGTCGAACTCGAACTGTATGCCCCGATGATAAGCGGAACTTTGTGCCAAGACGCCAGGGTTTTGGTAGCTTTAGCCGTTCCGGCGAGAGTGCTTTGATTATCGAGCACCCGCAAACTGATTTTGGCAGCATCGGGTTTTGCACTCTGATTCAGTTCTGAACACTTCAGCTCAATTCCAGCCAACAGCCTTTGCCCGTAATCGGCATGCGCGCCGCTGAGCGGCAAATTTACGCCGACTACTATTTCAGGACGGGAATCAAAAAACGAACAGCCAACTGATATTAACAATAATGGCAAAACAAAGATAAACCGCATTATAAATTCCTCCACTGGTTGAGCTTTTTACAATATCACTAAAAACAGACAAAAAAAGGCGCTGTTCAAATGAAATCCCAAGTCAGAATTGCGGTTTAGAGAATAATCCTGAAAAAAACAGTCGGATCATTACCGCCCCGAAGGGTTGGTCATAAAAACGTAAAATGACATTAAGTGATTCCCCATAAAAAGGAAATTAATCTACCGGAATATCAAGCCTTGATTCAACGGTGGCGCTTTGATTATTCATTCCGGTCAATGTCATTGACATGATATAACCGCCTTCAGAAAATGGGGTATTAACAGTCAGCGGATCGATAATGCGTATCGCACGCAGATCCGCAGTGGTTTCGCCAACTCCAAGAATTATTTTGCCAGATGGTAATAATTCATGCCCGTCTACCGACAACGAAGCGACCAGCATTTGTCTTTTGTCGGCTTTAGCTGTTACTAATGGAGTTATTTCCGCGACAGCATGCTCATCAATGTTCAGCATTTCGACGCGATAATCAATATTTATAATTTCGAAATTTAAGGTTTCCATAATCGGGGCTAATATAGTTAACCCACAGCAGTTGTCAAACTAATTTAATCGCTTTTAAGTGTTAGCGCCTTGAATTTTTCATAAAACAAAGTAAATTCTTAGGTTCTGATTTTAAATTTATTTATTTCGTATTCAGCGATAATGGTTGCGCTGGAATAATCATGAAAAACACCATACAAAGAGGGTAGGACATTATATGAAAAGGACTTATCAGCCATCAGTATTGAAAAGAAAGCGTAAATTCGGATTTCGTGCCAGAATGTCCGATAAAAACGGTCGCCTTATTTTGGCGCGTCGCCGTCAGAAAGGACGCAGCAAATTAACCGTTATTTAATCGTAATCTACCATGGATGAGGCACCCCCCGGCAAAGAATATTCGTTTGGAAGTTCTTATAAGTTGCGTCTCAAGTCAGAATTTGATTATGTCCGCAATAATGGGGAAAAGTATATCTCACGCTTATGCGTGTTGTCAGTTGCTACCAGCCGGGACGGGAAATTAAGAGGTGGGGTTATATGCGGCAAAAAATACAGCCTGAAGGCGGTGGAAAGAAACCGTGCGCGACGGTTGTGCTGGGAATCAATTCGAATGTTGAGATCCAATATTTCCCCGGTTCATTTTGTGCTGATCCCGCGGGCAAAAATGAAAATCGGGTGCAAACAGCAAGACGTCCAGCGGGATATTGCTTTTTTGTTCAGAAAGGCCGGGCTATTGAATGGCGAAAGCGGTTCAACATGTCCGGTATTTCAATCCTGATAGTCAGGGGTTATCAATTGACAATTTCGCCATGGTTGCCGAGAAGTTGCAGATTCGAACCGAGCTGTTCCCAATATGCGATTGATGCGTTCCGGATTCATGGTTTTTTTATGGGGCTGGCTTTGACTGTTTGGAGATTACTCAGGTGCCAGCCGTTTTGCAAAGGCGGCTTCGACCCCGTGCCTGCGCGTAAAAGGGAAAATGATTAGGAGTATAATGTGAAATTTGATAAAGAAACGGCAATTGCTGTTATAATTTGTATTATTTTTGTTGTAGGATGGCTACCGTTTTGCAGAATGATGGGCTGGGTTTCTGAAAAACCAGCTAGACCGGTAACGCCGATTGCTGATACTGTACAAGTACCTGCCAAAACGGTTGAAAATATCAAATCCGATTCGAAACACCCTGCTGCATTGCCACAGGAATCCGCATCTGCTGAAATCCTTACCGATATTGCGTTGCAAGAGTTGCGCAATGATTTTTTTGTGGTTTCCATAGATCCGGTCAAAGGCGAAATTGCCGATGTCCTGTTTGAAAAGCATTACAAGCATAATCACAAAGATAAAATTATGCTGAAAGGTTCTCTTCCTGAGCGTTCCGGAATAATGAGTATTTCTTCAGCTCAACCTTGGAAGGTCAAAGCCATCGTTGAAAACCGGCTGGACGGTTTATCCGGCTATCTGCTGGTCCGCCGCATTGCTATCGCCGATCAGGAGATTTTGCTTAAACAGGAATGGAAAATTTCTGGCAATTACAGCCTTGACTATAAAGTCGAATTCCTGAATCCAGGAACCGAACCGGTCAACATTGAAATGCTTAAAGTCGGCAGCGGTACTTTGATGCCCTTTTCTCTGCAGTCTGGAGACATGGTACGCGGTGAAACTTTGACTTTGGAGTTGATGACCGAAGATGAGACAGTCAAAAGTATTGCGGTCAATGCCAGTGAAACGAAATTTAATTATAAGCCGGAACTCCCGGTAAAATGGTCCGCGCTGGTCAATCGTTATTTTATGACTATTTTGCTGGCTGAAAGTGTACCTTTCACGTCAATTGAACAATATCGCGAAAAAAGAATACCGACTACTCCTGAAGAAAAAAAAATAATCGGCGAAAACTTCATGTCAAAAATCTTCGGAGGATCAAACCACTATTACGAAGCTGATACCGCAGGCGTATATAAACAAATAACCATTCCGTCCGGTCAAAGCAAAATACTGAAATTTAAATCATATCTGGGTCCCAAAATATCCACTGAAGTCAATGCGTTCGATCCCTCCGTATCTTATACTATGCGCCTGATGTCATGGCGCCCCATGAACGCACTCGCCAAACTAATGTTATGGTCATTGATGGAGCTAAAAAGTTTCTGCGGTTCTTTCGGCTGGGCAATTATTATGCTTACGATTATCGTCAGGTTGCTGGTCTGGCCGTTTACCCACAAAGCCAATGTGTCGATGAAAAAAATGCAGAGTTTTCAGCCGGAAATTAAAGAAATCCGCAATAAATATAAAGATAATCCTCAGCTTATGAATACCAAAATGATGGAGCTCTACAAGCGCGAAAAAATCAATCCAATGCGGGGTTGTTTGCCATTGCTGCTTCAGCTTCCGATTTTCATGGCACTTTATTTTTCTCTTGATGCGGTCGTTGAATTGAGGCATGTCCCTTTCTGGTGGGCTAAAGATCTGTCGCAGCCGGACACGATTTTTGAAATATTCGGCTTCGCGGTTAATCCTCTGGTTCTTATGATGACCGGACTGATGATTCTTCAGCAGAAATTGATGCCTCAGTCCGGCGATCCCATGCAGGCTAAAATGATGATGTTTATGCCTGTAATTATGTTGTTGATTCTCTATAACCTGCCGTCCGGTCTTACGTTATACTGGACGGTTAGCCAAATATTCAGTATATTGCAGATGCTGCTGACCCAGAAACTCACCCAAAACACCAAAACGGATAATAATGGCAAGCTAGCAAATGCGCAAAGAAAGTAAGGAGTTACTTAAAATGAGTGCAAAAATCGAAGAACAGAAATCAAAAGCAGTTAGGACACTTGGTACAATGTTTGAATACCTTGGATTGAACGCCGAACTGAAAGTAGAAGAAAAAAATTCCAAAATAGCCATTAAAATTCTTTCCGAGGATGCCGGCCGAATTATCGGACGCAAAGGACAATCCCTGGAAAGTCTTCAAATGCTCCTCAATCGTATGCTTTTCAATAAAGATACCGAGTTCCCGAGAGTGATACTTGATATTGATGGATATGCCGGATTCCGCAATGATTCTTTTGATAAAACTGAGGAAAAGCGTGCCAGCGGATATTCGCGCTCACCCAATCCGCACGAAGAGAGCGAGGAATACCCGGGGAACGATGAAAATGATGATATCCTTCGCCAACAGGCGTTGGATGCAGCTAAGGAAGTCAAGCGTTGGGGTGATCCTGTAACGCTCTCCCGGATGAATGCACGTGATCGCAGAATTATTCATATTACGCTTCAGGATGATTCTGAAATTACCACCGAAAGTGTCGGCGAAGGATCTCTGAAAAAAGTCGTTATATCAGCAAAAAAATAAACTGATATTAGTTGTATTGTGCAGTTTTTAATGTACTTTACTTCTTCCGTATATTTGATACGACGGAGTTTTTTTCGGGGTGTGGCTCAGCCTGGCTAGAGCGCTGCGTTCGGGACGCAGAGGCCGGAGGTTCAAATCCTCTCACCCCGACCAT
>JAAYPP010000117.1 GCA_012519765.1 Lentisphaerota bacterium | reverse complement strand
TTCTGTTTTATTAAACATTACGTTTCCTTTTGGGTTCTTCCGGTATTTTTATGGATAGACCTTTTTTATTTATGGAATGAATTTGGTTGCTTTGAACATTTACAGTAGATAAATGTGAGAAAAACAACCTTGAATAATACACTAGTCCGATAAAAACAATTGTAAAATTGTTTACTTAATGAACAGTTAATTTTTCGGTTATTCCGCCATGAGTTGCCTGAGAATGTTCCGTCGCGGTCATGAGCTGATCGACGTTTTCATACCAGATTTCGATGCTTTTCCGGGCGCGGGTTACACCGGTGAAAAACAGTTCACGGCTGAGCAACGGCAATGCGTTGGCGGGCATTATCAGTACGATATGTTCGGCTTCGGAGCCCTGCGCTTTGTGGACAGTAGTTGCATAGGCGGGAATCCAGGGTGGTAACATGTTCAGCCTGACATGTCTGAAACCATCGGTGCCGTCCGGGAATCCTGCATAGAGCTGTTCGTTGTCGTCATCGCTCCAGATCATGCCGATATTGCCGCTGAAAAGCATTTCATTGTAATCATTGACGGTGATCATAATCGGCAAACCGCGATAGAGTGGATGCGGACTTAAATGCGCGCAAATTAAATCGTTGATTTCCCGGCAGCCGAGGAGACCGCAGTTGCAGGCGCTGAGAATGCGATGTTTGGAGAATGCGGCAAATGCGTCAGAAAGTTTCTCGGCATGCAGGCAATATTGAAAATGACCGGAGACCTTTTTGAGATTTAGAATCCGGTTTGTTGGAGTTATCTTCATAAAATTGACATTTTCTGGGGGATTGTCGACCAGTTGCCCCAGTTCTTCCGTTTTCCCATTCAGAATTATGTTACTGAGTTTTCCGATACCGCTGTCCGTGGCGAAACGATATGATTTAATTAATTCGGCGACCCTGCGTCTGATCTGCGGATTTGATTTTGCGGCGCGGCAGATGTCATTGAAGGCGGCACCCGATTCCACCGGTTCGAGCTGATTGGGATCCCCGAGCATGATGATGTGAGCGTGAGGTGGGATTGCCTCCAACAGCTTGTACAGCAGTGCCAGCGGAATCATTGAACATTCATCGATTACCGCGACATCAGCCGGTATCGGGTTGTCACGGTGGTATTTCGAGAAGCGGAACCCGCGACTGAAGCCGAGCAATCGGTGAATGGTGGAGGCGGGCTGAAGATTCAGGTTTTCGATTTTCAATCGGGAGCATGCGCTGTCGAAAGCTTCCTGCATTCTTTGAGCGGCTTTGCCTGAAGGCGCGGCCATCACAATCCGCAACGGGGTTGCGGAACGTTGTTGCAGCATTGCCAGAATACTGGTGAAGGTAGTGGTTTTTCCGGTGCCCGGTCCGCCGGTGATGATAGACAATTTGCCGCGCATAGCCATGATGGCCGCGGCGCGCTGTTCTCCGGTCAGATCATAACGATCCAGCAGTGCGTCGTCCGGTTCCGAGTCTGTTTCTTCAAGGCGCGAGTTCAATATCTGAATCACGCGTTCTTCATAATTCCACCAGCGGCGCAGATAGAGGCGGTGTCCGTTATATAAAACCATAGTTTCGAGCGCGGCGGCATTGATTTTTTCTCGCCAGCAGTCAAGTTCAGGCAGATGAGCCAGCAACAATTTTTCCGGCGGGCGGACTTGCGAAAAGAGCAGTTCTTTTTTGAAAAAATCTCCGACAGTGCTGCCTGCACAAGCGGCGAGATCGAGACTGGATTCTTCATTGGATGACGTCATATAGGAGGTCAGTGCTACTGCCAGGCGCAGTTCCGGCGAGTCTTCGACCGCAAATCGGCCCATGAAATTTGCCAATTCCAAATCAATCGCATTGATCAGGTTGGACTCATATAATTTTTCCGGGGTACAGTTATTCATCTGATGATTCTCGTAACTTATGTTTCTAAAATTCGCGCGCGCATAATGCGCGCGCTAATTTCAGCGCTGTTAATTATAAAATTTTCTATCGTTCTGTTCATGGATTGAAGTTGTTGAAATGTTGTTTGAAATTATTGAAAAAAGTCTTGTCGGGACGGTCGAAAAAAATGCCGTTTGAACCTTGACCTACGCCACGGAGAAAAATATAGAAAACGCCGCCGAAATGTTTTTCGTAACTGTAATCAGAACATTTTCGGTTCAGCCACAAATCTAGCGCGACGCTGTAAATCAGGTATTGGAAATTGTAAAGTTTTTCGTCCATGGTACTTTTTAGCTGTTCCGGGGTATAATGTTCCGGCGAATGACCAAGATAATTGCTTTTCCAGTCCAAAATATAAAAACGGTTAGCGTGTTCAAAAATCAGGTCAATTTTCCCATTCATAAAGCCGGTGGGAATACTGTTTTCCCGCCAGTGTTTTTCGAGTACCGGCATATCCGGAAAATCGAGCGGCGCGGACGCAGAAGAATGCTTGATGGCAAAATGAAACTCCATTTCGGTCAGACGTTTGTTTTCCGGGATTGCGCTCAATCTGATGGTATTATCGGGGGGAAGGGGCGTGTTCATTACTTTGTCAAGCATAGAATTTACGGCGTTAATCAGATCATCTTCCGACTTGTGGCTGGCGGTGATACCGAATTCCCGGAGGCTTCTTCTGATCATCGCGTTATTGTAATCCTGATTAACCAAAGTAAAATCAAGATTTTCAAATATGCGGTGGAGAAAATTCCCCGGAACAATGCCGCGCGGGAATCCGATGAAGTCATTACTTTCTGCAGATTCTTCCTGTACCGTCGCGCTGTCGTCGTCTTCTTTCAGTTCGCCGTCATGACTTAAAAATACATTGCGATTGATATTGTAATGGCTGCTGGTCAGTGAACTGAAACTGGTTATACCCCAACCGCTGCGCAGCAGATTGGGCGCGGGCGGTTCCGGAGGCGGAAAAAGTTCTTTGCGAACCGGTTGCCGGTAAAGTGTTGTTTCGGATAATTTTTGATATTTCAGAAAACGCACACCCGGTAGTTCGGGTATGACTTCATTTTTTGTATCGTCGGAATCCGGCATCGTGGAATCAGGTTCGAGCAGATATGAAATAGCGTTGACTTTGTTGGTACGGTTCCAGTAAATCCAGCATTTGTTGCGGGCGCGGCTCAAGGCGACATAGAATAAACGCATGATTTCTGCTTTTTCCTCGAAGTTAACCGCATCGATATTTTCCTGATATGATGTCAAGCCGATCATGGCGGCATGAGTTTGGGGATCATGGTACAGTCCGAGTTTTTTCCGGTTCATGGAGCTGATACCTTTGCTCCATAGAAACGGGCAGAACACCAGGGGGAATTCCAGTCCTTTGGATGCGAATACCGTCATTATTTTCACTGCTTCGTCATCTTTTTCAAGTCGCATCTCGTATTCCTGATTTGATTCAGAATTACGCTGTTCTGAAAACCATTCGAGCAACGAATCCATACCTCTGATCTGACTTTCAGTTTCGTTGAGTATCTCCGCCAACTGGAGAATGTTGGTCAACTGACGTTCGCCGTATTGGCCGTTCCCGAGCAACTTGATTTCAGTCTGATAATCTTTTAGCAGTCCGTTGAACATTGGAAGAAAACCACGTTCCTGCCAGGTCTTGTGATATTTGCGAAAACGCTCCATATGTTTTTCGTAATCATTATCGCTGTTATCATCGTTCAGCATTCGGTCAAGTTCACTCGGGGTTACTCCGCAAATTGAACTCAGCAGCGCACCATTGAAAATCCGGCGGCGGTCAGGAGACAGTACCGCTTTCAGCACCAGCATCAGGTCGTCGGATTCCTGACCTTTGAAAACATCGCCGCTGTTTTGAATGACCGCCGGAATATTGAAACGGCGCAGCCGGTCAAGAATTTTGCGCCCTTGTGTATGAGTCATGACCAATATTGCAATGTCTGACGGCTTCAGTGCCCGCCGGTCGTTTTCGGATTCGAACCAGACCTGATCAGTATTAGCATTGAGCAAATGCGCGATATGTGCTGCGGCTGCTTCAGTCGCTTTTTTTTCGATGTCGTTATCTTCAGCAGGACGTATGCCGGAACGGTTCTTAAAGTCCGGTAAGTCAAGGTTGTAAAAATCGATGCCGGACGCGGCTTCATCGGCAAAACTGCCGGCAAAAAGCAACCGGGTCAAATTTCCTTTGCTTTGCGGGGAAGCTTTTACCGGATGATAGTTCAAGTTGTCCAGCAGAAACGGGTTGGTCATGTGTTGAAAAATACTGTTCTGCGCGGTCACGCAACACGTGGCTGAGCGGTAATTGGTATCCAGCGTGTAACGACTTTCCACGTTACGGCTGATTTCAAGATAAGAAAAAATATCGGCGCTGCGAAAACCGTAAATCGACTGTTTGGGGTCGCCGATCAGGAAGCAGGGCAGGGTGCTGTCTTCAAAAAAGAAACGGCGAAAAATCTCAAATTGAACTTTATCAGTATCCTGACATTCGTCGATCATCACGGCGGAATAGCGGTCGCGCACCGCTTCAATCAGTATTTTTCCGGAGTCGCCTTGAAGAGACTGATAAAGGTCGGAAAGAATATCGTCAAAGGAACGGAAATTCAGATGCTGCCGCATCAGTTTCAGCCGTTCCCGGTAAAAATTCAAAAAATGGATTGCGGTCAAGGCGGTTTTTAAATTTTTCAGCCGATCGTATGCTTTTTTGAAATCTTTTTGACTGGTTGCGTTGTCGATTTCGTCAAGAACTGCGGCATGTTCAGGCCAGCGCAATTCCGGATAACGCTCTTTGATATGATCGATCTTGATTCTTTGGTTGTGGTATAACGTATTGTTGACAAATTTTGTCACTTCATTGCCGTGTTCATCATATTTTTCGGCGTCTTCAATGAGATGGCGGTCGAATTGCGCCAGCGGCGCGCGGTGATAAAGCTTGACCAGCTCGTCGAATTCCGGGCGTGACGGAATATTGTCAGTTTCTTCAAGCTGTTTGCGCACGTAGTCGTCGACCACCAGCTGCCGAATGTGGCTGCAATCCTTTTGGAGTTCAGTATTGAAAAGCATTCTGCTTTCGAAGCTGTTTTCGTTGAGAATGCGTTCGCAAAAACTGTGAATAGTGTAAATAGCCGCTTCGTCGAATTCCAGCAACGCTTTTTTGAGAATTATCGTATCTTCGGCGTTTGCCCCACCCAGTTTTTCCGCGATCAAGGTTCGGATGCGGTCTCGCAATTCGACGGTAGCGGCGACAGTAAAAGTCACCACCAGAATCTGTTTAACTGCCAGGCGTTTTTCCAGCAGCAGGCGCAGATAGAGATGAGAAACGGTAAATGTCTTTCCAGTTCCGGCACTGGCTTCAATCAGATTAAGTCCTTTCAAATTGTAAGAATTGATCATGGTTGCAATTGTGTCGGCTAAACCGGCAGATTGTGTTTCGTGCTTTATTCAGCTCATTTTCTTGAACATTACATCAGCATAAGAAGCCATGCCGAGGTCATTGGGGTGAACGCCGTCGTCATCGAAATATTTTTTGTCATCCGGCACCAGCTCGGTACCGTCTACTACCCGGACGTTATCGAATTCAGTAGCGGCATCAGTCAGTGCTTTGCGGTAATCGTCAATTTTCAAACCTTGCGTGTTGACGGGCGGGACCGCCGGGCATGGGATCGGGGTGATCAGCCAGACTACAGATTTCTTTCTCTGACACAGGTAACGTAGCATTCCGACCGTGTCGGCGATAAATTCGTCCAGCGGACGACTTTGAGCGAAGTCATTAACACCGTAAGCCAGGATTGCCAGATCCCATTTGATTTTCTCTGCCATCCGGCCGACTTCCTGTTTCATAATCGCGCCGCCGACCGAGATATTGTGAAAATCCCAATCCAGTTTTGCCGCAAGCCTTGATGTATAACTTTTTAACGGTGAACTTGAGGTCATGCCCTGGGTGATGGAATCGCCAATGAAAATAATTCTTTTTCCAGGATATTTTACCGGTGTAAGCGTGGCGCCGTCTTCGATTATCAGTTCATTGACCTGACACTCGCATAAGTGCGGAAGAAAAATTTCGATGCGGCGTTCGCCGCCTGCAGGAAGTTCGGTGGTAAAGGTCAGGCCGTTTTCAGGGGTTTCCGGCGCGAAAGTCAGTACTTCAGTGCCGTCTACCACGAGCTCAACCGCAAAAATAGCGCGCGCAAGGCGGCCGTAGCTTATCCGCATTGCCACAAAAGATGTATTCGAATTGAAACAGATTCTGACTCCTGACGGACAGCTGGCTCTGATTTCCTGAGCTTCCGAGAAGGAATAAAAGGTCAGCAGTTCTTCGGTCATCCGGGCTAATGAGAAACCATCCTCACCGGCACATACTTCCGCTGCGCCATGAACCAGTTCAATATTCTCCACAAGGTTGATGTTCATTGTCAATTATCCATTTGGGTTATTAGTTAATTATTTCGTCCCAGGGACGTTTATAAAATTCGGAGGTTTTCGAAAAAAGATTGAATTTTATAATATGATATATTGCTGAAATTCCGTCTTTCCAGGTGATCTTTTTGCCTTCATTATATTTTCTGGGATTGTACGATATCGGAACATCCCAGATGCGCAGACGGCGCGATTTGGCCAGTTTGGCAGTCAGCTCCACTTCAATGCCAAACCGCCTTGAACATAGATTCAAATTTTGCAATACTTCGCGACGGAAACATTTGTAGCAGGTCTCCATGTCGGTTAAGTGAATATCCGAGCAGAGATTGGAACAGAAGGTCAGAAACTTATTGCCCATTTCATGGCGGAAATAACGGACCTGTCCGGGCGTTCCCATAAAGCGCGAACCGTAAACGACATCGGCCTTGTCCTGGAGCAACGGCCCCATGACCAGCGGGTAATCATCAGGGTTATATTCAAAGTCCGCATCCTGAATGATTACGAAATCCTTGCTGACTTCTGGTATCGCGCGGATTACCGCGGCGCCTTTGCCCATATTTATTTCCTGCGTGAAAATTTTAATTTCCGGAATTTCCGCCAACTGTTTGAGCTGTTCAGCGGTTCCATCGCTGGAGGCATCGTTGACGATGATTATTTCGCCTACGGCAGGACGCGCCAATACTCGTTTGACCAGTTCAACTACAGTCTTTTCTTCGTTGTAAACCGGGATAATTACGCTAAGTCTTCCAGTACAGTCAGGAGTTGTCATGCTGTTCCCTCAACATTGTTTATTTGGAAAGAGCTTCGGATTTGAGCGCGGCCGCGATAACCGCGTTGATAACCGAACCGCGGAATGCGCTGTTTTCCAATACTTTGATCCCTTCAGCCGTAGTGCCGCCGGGCGACATTACCTGATCGCGGAGTTCGCCGGGGTGCAGATCGCTTTCCTGGGTCAGTTTGGCGGCGCCGGCAACCGTTGCCGCCGCGAATTTCAAAGCGACGTTTCGAGGCAATCCGGCGGCGACTCCGCCGTCGGCGAGCGCCTGAATAAAATCGAAAACAAAGGCCGGTCCGCTACCGCTCAGTCCGGTTACCGCGTCAAGCATTTTTTCCGGAACTCCTTCGAAGATACCGATTGAACCCATGATTTTTTCAGCGGTTTTGATATCATCCGCAGTAATATCGGGACTGGTTGCGTATCCTGAAACGCCAGAACCGATAATGGCGGGAAGATTTGGCATTACCCGGATCAGGCGTTTAGACGTAGTAACTTCGCCCAGTTTTTTCAGGTTGACCCCCGCTGCGATTGAAATAATTAACTTTTTCTGTAAAACGTTTCTTTTTCCGGAAAGCGCGGCATCGAGCATCTGCGGTTTAACCGCGATAACCACAATATCCGCTTCAGTGATGGCATCTTCCGGGGCAATCTCCATGCCGGTGGCGTGCTGAAAATGTGCCGCCGCCTCGGCCGAGATGTCGAATGCGCTGATCTGCTCGGTGCTGAATCCGTTGTTAAGCATTCCTTTGACAATGGCAGTGGCCATCTTTCCGGCGCCGATGAAAAAAATCTTTTCTTTGTTCATGTGTTTACCTCTGTCTAAATAAACAAGTCAATAATTCCCCAAGATAACACGACAATTCCGATAACCCAAAGATACCATGAAAAATATTCGAGTTTTCCTCGGTTAAGCATGCTGATCAGCAGTTTCAGCGCGACGAAGCCGACTACTACCGAAATGCTGAAACCGATTATTACTTCTGTGCTGAATAGCGCAATATTTTCGGTACCGCTTTTTTTTAATGCGGATATCAACTGCAGGAGGGTGGCGCCGCCGATTGCCGGAATTGCCAGGAAAAATGAAAATCTGGCGCAATCAGCTTTTTTAACTCCAAGCTTCAAGGCTGAGGCAATAGTTGAACCGGAACGGGAAATACCCGGACAGATCGCTATTGCCTGGGCGATTCCAATCAGTAAAGCCTGCTTGATGGTCATTTCCTCAAGTTTAATTCCGTCGTCTGTGGATGATTTTAAGCCGTTGCGCAAAAGCATGGCGGTAATGAGAAAACCGGTGCCGACCACCAGCATCTTCAACGCCAGCAGATCATCGAGTTTCAGCAATTTTATGACAATACCGGCGACACCGGCAGGGAGCGAACCGACGAAAATAAGCATCACCGTCCTTATGCCCTGACGATTGAGCAGGTTGAGTAGCGATCTGAAGTAAAAAAGCACGATCGAAACCAGCGTCCCGGCGTGGAGCGCGATACTGATGTTTACCGCGCTTTCGGCAGATTGACCGGACAGTTTTGCCAGTACTGCCAAGTGTCCCGAAGAACTTATCGGCAGAAATTCGGCGATTCCTTGAAATACTGCCATGACCGCGATTTCAATTAAGTTTTGCCAGTCCATAACTATTTATACATCCTTTGTGCAACCGTCAGAAGACGTTCGATTTCGGTGTCGGAACCGACGCTGATGCGGACGTAGCAACCGGTAACTGCGCCGGGGAAATAACGTACGATTATGCTGTTCTGACGCAACTCATCGAAAAAACGTTTCCCGTCACGATCGGGGGGCGATGCAAACAGAAAATTGGCCTGTGATTTGACGTATGAAAATCCCAGTGCCGATAATTCGCGTTCCAGCCGCGCACGGGTCGCCAGGATGGTGTTTTTGGTTTTTGCCAGATAATCCTGATCGAGAAAAGCGGCGCGGGCGATTTCCTGGGTCAGCATATCGACATTGTATGAGTCACGGATTTTCATCATGCCGTCGATCAGGGTTTTAGCGGCGACGCCGTAACCGAAACGCAGCCCGGCCAGCGCATAGCTTTTGGACATGGTACGGCTGATCATCAGATTGTCGTATTCCTTGACCAGACTCATGCAGTTATCGTCGGCGAAATCCGCATAAGCTTCGTCAATCAGCACAATGCCGTCAAAATCTTCAATGATTTTCCTGATTTGGCTCATCGGAAAACTGTTGCCGGTCGGCGCGTTGGGACGGGCAATTATCAGGAGATTCGCCCCGGCGGCTTGTTCAACCGCATTTTCGGGAATTGAAAAGTCGTCATTCAGCGCAATCTGGCGCACCTGCGCTTCCTGCATCGCTGCCAGCACCGGATAGAGCGAATAAGACGGTTTGAAGCAGGCCAGCGGCAAATTGGGAGAACAAAAGCAGCGCATGGCGATGTTGAGAATATCGTCGGAGCCGTTGCCGGCGATTACCATATCAGTTTCGACATTGTTCAAATCCGCAATCACCCGAACAACATCGTCGCAATCGGATTTGGGATAAAGCCTGAGCCGTTCCGGATTGAAGTTGCGAATGACTTCCGATACTCCGGGTGCCGGCGGATAAGGGTTTTCATTGGTGTTGATTTTTACCAGGTTAACGATTTTCGGCTGTTCGCCGGGCACATAAGCGGACATTGCGTCAACCGCTTTACGAAAATATGATTTACTCATTTTATTTGCTGCCTCTGATTTTGCCGCTGTTGCCGTGGGCGTCCAGTCCTTCCATTTCTGAGAATGCGGCGATGACCGGAATTTCCTGTTGGATTGCGGTTTGAGTATATTGAATGGTACTCATTCTGCGGAAAAAACCTTCCACTGTGAGTCCGCTGAAATAACGTCCGGAACCGGCGGTTGGAAGCACATGACTTGGACCGGCGCAGAAATCACCGACCGGTTCAGGGGTCCATTCACCGATAAAAATAGCACCGGCGGCTTTTATCTTTCCGGCCGTCGATTCGGCGTCGCGGCACATGATTTCCAGATGTTCCGGCGCGTATTTACCCGCAATTTCAATAGCGTCTGCAAGATCTTTGACCAGAATAAGGCTGACGCCGTCTTTCAAAACTTTGTCAACCATCGTGCCACGTGATAAACGCTGTTTTTGAATATCCAGTTCATTCTGGACTTTTTCGATCAATCCGGCATCGGTGGTAACCAGTACCGCGTGCTCCAAACCGCTGCCATGTTCAGCCTGTGAAAGCATATCGGCGGCGATAAAATCGGCGCGTGCACTGTCGTCGGCAATAATCATAATTTCAGATGGTCCTGCCACCATATCCAGCGCGACATGTCCGTAAACCTGTTTTTTGGCGGCGGTAACCCAGGCATTGCCTGGACCGACAATTTTATCCACCTTGCGGATGGTGGCGGTTCCGTATGCGAGCGCGCCGACACCGCAAACTCCGCCAAGCCGGTAAATTTCATTGACTCCGGCCTTCCGCATCGCCCACAGTACCGCGGGATGAATCATGCCGTCTTGTCCCGGCGGAGTGACCGCGACAATCTCTTTGACTCCGGCAGCTTTCGCGATGCCGGCAGTGTGGAGTACCGTGGAAACCAGCGGCGCAGTGCCGCCGGGGATGTACACCCCGATGCGTTCCATCGGTTCAAAACGTTCTCCGATTACCACGCCTGGGCGTGGCGAATATTTCCAGTCTTTGGGAATACGTTGTTCGGCGAATGAAACGATATTGGCCAGAGCTGAAGTAATCGCGTTTTTCCATTCTGCGCTGACTCCGGATTCGGCGGCGGCAATATCTTGATCCGAAACCCTGAACTGAGCCGGCGATAATTTTATCCGGTCAAATTTTTCTGCAAATTTAGTCAAGGCGGTATCGCCGTCGCGCTTAATCTCCGCCAGAATATCTTTTACTGCTTCATCCACCTCTGGCGGAACCGCTTCCCGGCGATAAATCTTATCCAATTCCGGTTCGAAACCGGCTTGGGTGCAATTAATGATCTGCATGCTGAAATTCCTTTGCATTTATCGTGATTTGAATTTGTAAATATATCTTGCATCAAGTCATTTGCAACAATTTGCCCGGCGTATTGACCTGATTTAAAACAACGATATTTTTTGCGAAATTTGATCCGGCAGGCGAATCAGCATAAAAACGCAGTATATTATTTCAGTCGCCAAATCATTTGGAGGATTGGGGCAATGAAAAAATTATCAGCTTTATTTTTGACGATCACCGGGTTAGCTCTCACTGCAGGCGAAAATGACTATCTGCGCCAGATCGGTCGCCCTCCAGAAGCAAAAATACAACGGCGACAGGGCGGCGAATCCTTTCCCCCGCTTCCTCTTCCCGCGACTCCGTTACGGCGTTCCGAAAAAAAACGTCCGCCTTCTCCTTCCGCACTGATCGGCAAGGTGGTCTGGGGCAGTTATCTGGATTATACGACTGCAGACGGTATGGCTCTCCGGGTTTTTGACTGGAATATGGTTCCTGCCGACTGCCAGCAGTTGCTGCTGCGTTTTCGCGAGAAAACCAAGATGGAATACAAATCACAGACGGTTGATCTTGCGACGTTCAGCGGCGACCCTTCGGAAATTCCGATTTTGTTCTTTTCCGGCGGACGCACCATAAGTTTCAGCGACGCTGAACGCGCCAAATTGCGTAAATATCTGCTTGGCGGCGGCACGGTCTGGTTTGATTCGGTGGTTGGTTCCCCATATTTTTACCGTTCCGCGGTTAAGGAGACTGGAAATATACTTCCGGAATCGCCGTTGATCCGCGTCGTCCCTGACCATGCCTTGTTGCGCATGATTGTCCAAACCGGTAAATCCATGACCAATTTCAATGAAATGCTTGTCACCCATCTGGAAGGCGTTTATGTCGGGGCGAGGCTGGCAGTGATAATTTCTCCGTTAGGTCTGGGCTCAGGTTGGGATAATGTCATGCCGACTCAGGTGGAAAATGCCAGATGTCTGCAACCGCGTAGCGCGCAAATGCTGGGCATGAACATGCTGGCGTATGCCATCGGCTGGTATGAAAACGGTATGGCTTATGCTGCCGGCGAACTCTACACTGGAGAATCAATCAGTGATGCCAACAAAATAATTTTCGCCCAGGTCAAAACCGCCGGGCTTTGGAATCCCGACCCTGGCGCTGAAACCCGTTTTATGCGTTATCTCGCTCATAATCTGAAAATTGATGCTGGAACCGAGCCGGAATATATCGATCCGGAACTTGCGCCGCTGGATAATTATCCATTTCTTTACCTCAGCGGAATCGGCAGTTTCAAGTTGAGCGAAAAAGCCTTGCAGCGAATCCGGCAGTATCTCGATAAAGGCGGCTTTCTATTGTTGAACAACGCTCTGGGTATGAATGATTTTGATATTACCGCACGTGCCCTTGCCAAAGCGCTTTATCCGGATAAGAAACTGGAAATTATTTCCGAACAACACCCTTTGTTTGCGCATGCTCCTTTCAAGTTTGAACGGAGTGGTTTTTCCGAAGCAGCCACGCAGAAATATCCCGGACAAAACCATCCGTTGCTTTACGGATTTTCCGCTGAGCGCTGCAAGCTGATTTACAGCCCGGTGGACATTGCCGGCGGCTGGCTTGGAACTTCGCGCCCGGGCAGTGTAGTTTATGATTCGGAGACCGCGCTTAAACTGGGTTCTGTTCTGATTACATATTTTTTAACCCGTTAATTTCAAGGATGATATATGGCTTACGACGAAAACAACCTGCTCGAGGATATCGGCGAACTTAAAGCCGGTTTCGATACTGTTAAAACAGAACTGGCGAAAATAATTGTTGGCCAGACCACCGCGATTGATAAAGTTCTTACTGCCATGCTGGCTGGAGGTCATTGCCTGTTGCTCGGCGTTCCCGGACTCGCCAAAACCCTGCTCGTTTCCAGCCTCGGTCAGGTTCTTAATCTCGAGTTTAAACGCATTCAGTTCACTCCTGATCTCATGCCTTCCGATATTACCGGAACCGAAATTTTGGACGAGGTGGTCGGCGGTGGCCAACGCCAGCTTCGCTTCGTCAAAGGCCCGGTTTTCGCCAACTTGCTCCTCGCCGATGAAATTAACCGGACTCCGCCAAAAACTCAGGCCGCCATGCTTGAAGCAATGCAGGAAAGATGTGTTACCAGCGCGGGGATGCGCTATCAGTTGCCGATGCCGTTTTTTGTGCTGGCGACCCAGAATCCGATTGAGCAGGAAGGTACTTATCCTTTACCCGAAGCTCAGCTTGATCGATTTATGTTTCTGGTAAAATTGGACTATCCGGAACGCGAACAGGAAATTGCGATTTTACAGCGTACTACCGGCGGTCGCTCGCCGGTTTTGAATAAAGTTATGGAAGGCAACAAACTGCTTTATTTTCAGCAGGTGGTACGCTCGGTTCCGGTCAGTTCTCATGTCGCCGCATATTGCGCGGACCTGGCTCGCCTGTCCCGTCCGGACAATCCCGAGGCGCCGGACTTCATAAAACAGAATTTGAGCTATGGCGCGGGACCGCGTGCCGGTCAATATTTGATGCTGGCGGCCAAAGCTGCCGCCGCGCTGGATGGTCGCGTCAATGTCTGTTGCGCCGATGTCCGTGCTTCCGCATATGAAGTGTTGCGTCATCGCCTGGCCTGCAATTTTCATGCCGCCGGTGAAAATCTTACTCCCGACAAAATAATCGACATGTTGCTCAGGCAGGTCAGCGAACCGCGGAATTGACCATTGGAGACTTTTGTCGCACTAATCTTCTGAAATTAACTGTAACATGCTGTGAAATTGTTTTTAAATTCGCGCGCGCATTATGCGCGCGCGAATTTAAAACTTCACAACGACATTATTTTAACTGACTGATTACAGTATGTTTTGTTTTTCAGAATAAAAAAAGGCGCGGCAAAATGCCGCGCCTTAATTTAGTGCTTAATGAAAGCAGGTGGTATGAATTACATCATGCCGCCCATGCCGCCCATGCCGCCGCCGCCCATGCCGCCGCCGCCCATGGCCGGAGCTTTATCATCATCTTTTTTGTCGGCGACCAGACACTCGGTGGTCAGGAGCAAGCCGGCAATTGAAGCTGCATTCTGGAGGGCTGAACGTGTAACCTTAGTTGGGTCAAGGATACCGCATTTCAGCATATCAACGTATTCGCCGGTGGCGACGTCGAAACCTTCATTGGTTTTCATGTCACGAACCTTGGCGACGATAATGCTGCCTTCATAGCCGCCGTTGATGGCCAGCTGACGCAGCGGTTCTTCAATAGCTTTCTTGACGATTTCGACGCCAACGGCTTCATCACCCGAAAGTTTCAGGTTTTTCAGCGCTTCGGCAGCACGCAACAATGCGACACCACCGCCAGGAACGATGCCTTCTTCGACCGCAGCGCGTGTTGCATGCAGAGCATCTTCAACGCGAGCTTTCTTTTCTTTCATTTCTGATTCGGTTGCTGCTCCGACATTGACTACAGCGACACCGCCAGCGAGTTTTGCCAGGCGTTCCTGAAGTTTTTCGCGGTCATAATCAGAAGTAGTTTCTTCGATTTCGCGACGAATCTGGCTGATGCGTCCCATGATTGCGCTCTGGGTACCGCCGCCTTCGACAATGGTGGTATTTTCTTTGTCAACGGTAACGCGTTTAGCTTTGCCGAGCTGATCAATGGTAACACTTTCCAGTTTGATCCCGAGATCTTCGGAGATACAGGTGCCGCCGGTCAGAACTGCGATATCACCGAGCATGGCTTTGCGACGATCGCCGAAGCCTGGAGCTTTTACCGCGCAGATATTCAGGGTGCCACGCATCTTGTTGATGACCAAAGTGGCAAGAGCTTCGCCTTCAACGTCTTCAGCGATAATCAACAACGGTTTGCCTTCTTTGGCAACCTGTTGGAGCAACGGCAGCAAATCGTTGAGATTGCTGATCTTCTTTTCGAAAATCAGGATGTAAGCATCTTCGAGAGCAACTTCCATTTCTTCGGTATTGGTAACGAAGTATGGAGAGAGGTAGCCTTTGTCGAACTGCATACCTTCGACCACAGAGAGTGTGGTTTCGATGGTTTTAGCTTCTTCAACAGTAATGGTACCGTCTTTGCCAACTTTTTCCATCGCGTCAGCAATAATTTCGCCGATAGTGGTATCGCCGTTAGCAGAGATAGTGGCAACCTGTGCGACTTGATCGCTGTCGCCGACGCTTTTGCTGATTTCACTGAGTTTACTAATCATCGCTGCAGCAGCTTTATCGATACCGCGTTTCAGGCTCATCGGGTTTGCGCCTGCGGTAACATTTTTCAATCCTTCGCGGTAGATCGCTTCAGCCAGCACGGTGGCAGTAGTGGTACCGTCACCGGCAATGTCAGAAGTCTTGCTGGAAACTTCTTTCACCATCTGAGCGCCCATATTTTCATAAGGACAATCCAGTTCGATTTCTTTGGCGACACTGACGCCGTCTTTGGTTACAGTCGGGGAACCGAATTTTTTGTCGATAACCACGTTGCGGCCTTTCGGTCCGAGAGTGGTTTTTACCGCTCTGCTGAGCTGGGTTACGCCGGACAGGATAGAACGGCGGGCTTCATCACCAAACATAAGCTGTTTAGCCATTAGTTGTTACTCCTTTACTTTATTTATTGTGAATCAAGTTGTTTTGTCTGTGGTATGTCGTACTTATCCGACGATAGCCAAGATGTCTTCGACACTGACGATTTTGTACTCTTTGTCATTGAATTTGACTTCAGTACCGCCGTATTTGCTGGTCAGAACCATGTCGCCGACTTTGACATCAATAGCGACTTTTTCGCCTTTGTCGTTGGTTTTTCCGGTACCGACCGCGATTACTTTGTATTCTTGCGGTTTTTCTTTGGCACTGTCCGGAATGACGATGCCGCCTTTGATTTGTTCGGATACTTCGCAGGACTCCAAAAGGACCCTGTCACCGAGCGGTTTGATGTTGACTTTTGCCATTTTTTTTCTCCTTTAGTTTGGTTAATGGTTTTGTCTTATGGTTATTTTTAGTTGTCCACGACTTCAGCGTCGACAACGCCGTCATCGTTACTTTTGTTGGATTTGCTGTCTGTTTCGCCGCCTTCGGGCGCGGTATCACCGCCTTGCTGTGCTTGTTGAGCATAAACCTGCTCACCCATCTTCATCAGGTGTTGCTCAAGTTCGGTCATGGTGGTTTTCATACCTTCGGTATCGTCATTTTTGATTTTTTCCTTGAGCTTGGCAATGCCTTCTTCAACCGGTTTCCGAACATCGTCAGAAATCTTTCCTTCAAACTCTTTGAGCTGTTTTTCGGTCTGATAAACCATCGAATCGGCATGATTTTTGGTTTCAATTTTTTCTTTTGCCTTCTTGTCGTCTTCGGCATGTGCTTTGGCTTCATTGACCATTTTATCGATTTCCTGTTCACTCAAGCCGGAATTAGCGGTAATGGTGATTTTTTGTTCTTTGCCGGTGCCGAGATCTTTGGCGCTGACATTAAGAATACCGTTGGCGTCAATATCAAATTCTACTTGGATTTGCGGTACTCCGCGAGGAGCCGGCGCAATGCCGTCAAGTTTGAATCGGCCAATGGTCTTGTTGTCGCGGGCAAACTCGCGTTCACCCTGAAGCACATGAATATCTACTGCCGGCTGATTGTCAGCGGCGGTACTGAATACTTCGCTACGTTTGGTCGGGATGGTTGTATTGCGTTCAATCAACCGGGTGGTAACACCACCGAGGGTTTCAATTCCGAGCGACAGCGGTGTGACATCCAAAAGCACAACATCGTTGACTTCCTTATTGAATACGCCGCCTTGAATTGCAGCGCCGCAAGCCACTACTTCGTCAGGATTAACTCCTTTGTTCGGTTCTTTGCCGAAAATATCTTTAGCTTTTTGGATAACTGCCGGCATTCTAGTCATGCCGCCGACCAAAATAACCTCGCTAATATTGGATTTATTGAGTCCGGCGTCTTTCAGGCAGTTTTCGCAAGGGGCAACTGAACGTGAAACCAGCGCATCAGTGGTTTGTTCCAGTTCAGCTCTGCTGAGAGGACGGCTTAAGTGAACCGGACCATCCTGATTCATGGTAATGAATGGCAGGTTGATTTCTGTATTCATGCTGGTTGACAGTTCACATTTTGCTTTTTCCGCAGCTTCTTTCAAGCGTTGCAGAGCCTGAGGATCTTTACGAATATCTACTCCGGTTTCTTTCTGGAAATCGTTAGCGAGCACATCAATCAGCACGTGGTCAAAATCGTCTCCGCCAAGATGAGTGTCGCCATTAGTTGATTTAACCTCAAAAACGCCATCGCCGATTTCGAGAATTGAAATATCAAATGTTCCACCGCCAAGGTCGTATACGGCAATGGTTTCTTCGGATTTTTTATCCAGGCCATAGGCTAGTGAAGCTGCAGTCGGTTCGTTGATAATCCGGCGTACTTCAAGACCGGCTATTTTCCCGGCATCCTTTGTCGCCTGACGCTGACTGTCATTAAAATATGCCGGGACGGTAATAACCGCTTCTTTTACTTCTTCACCAAGATAAGCTTCGGCATCACTTTTCAGTTTCTGGAGAATCATTGCCGATATTTCCGGCGGTGAATAGAGTTTATCATTTACTTTGATATGAGCGTCGCCGTTCGGGGCCGCCACTACTTCATACGGAATATTTGCCAGTTCGCTTTGCACTTCGGAAAATTTTCTTCCCATAAAACGTTTGACCGAGAAGATCGTGTTTCTCGGGTTGGTTACCGCTTGCCTTTTGGCGGTCTGACCGACCAGGCGTTCTCCGCTTTTTGAAAAAGCCACAATCGAAGGCGTAGTGCGGTTGCCTTCAGCGTTTGGTATAACAGTAACATCCCCGTGCTCCATAACAGCCATACAGCTGTTGGAGGTTCCAAGGTCGATTCCAAGTATTTTTGCCATAATTTTATCTCCTGATAATTGGATTTTTAGTGCATAACACCGTTTACAGTTTTAAAACAATGTCTAGATTTATAAGCAGATAAGATGCCAACTTTTTTTGTCAATGGCTCAAATCGTTTACTGACAACAAATTTGTTTTATCAAAACGCTGAATGTTCTTTTGGGGGTCATTTTTACTGTGACTTGATGTGTGTCAATGTGTCAATGTGTCACATTTGGCTGTCGCACTTTGGAGTTTGGTTTTTCAGTGCCGAGTTGCCAATATCGGTTGCAAAAATGATGCAAACGTGTATTGTATATTACCTATTTAAAATATTAATTAACCAGTTAATGAGGCTGAACAATGAGAGTTTACAATTTCAGTGCCGGTCCGGCGATGATTCCGGATGAAGTGATGGCAACAGCGCAGGCGGAGTTTTGCGATTTTCAGAATTGCG
>JAAYPP010000116.1 GCA_012519765.1 Lentisphaerota bacterium | reverse complement strand
GTCTGCCAGCGAAAATGATAGCTTGGTAACCAGTTCACGGTGAAAAAGATCAAGCATATCAACCCAGTTGACCAGTTTTAATTCCCGCAAAAGTCCGGTAACTTTTTTTGAATTGAGAGAAATGTCTTTGTCGGAAGTTAAATAAAGTGTATTAACAATTACCGGCATGTGCGTAAATGCATGGATATCATCCTGCCGGGTCAAATCGCGAAAATATGCACGCTCAATATTGAAGCCGCTCAAATGAACTGCTTCAATAAGCTTATACAGGAAACCGCCGCGCTGCGCAGCACAGGTGCGAGCCAGGGTCAGTCGCAATTCGTGACCGCTAACTTTTTCAATTCCTACTTTGATGACATCTTTATCTTGTGCATCAAGCGCCCATTTCAACCTTTCCGCCAGTTTTTCCGCATTGAGATCTGATACTCCAAACCAGTTGATACGCTGGTAAATTTCTTTGAGTTCCGGTTCTGCTTTCTTAAATTTCTTCTTATAGGCTGCTGCCAAATCCTTGTACGAGATGTTCGGAGTTCCACCCAGATGAAGTTGACTAGTTACCGCATAATATTCTATGACCAGCGTACGAGGCTCATTGTTGATCACTATTTTTTGTTTGGATTCATGGATAACTGCCTCCGCAATATTGTGAATGCGCATCATCCGGCTGGTCACAAGAAGATTGTTTTCTTCGCTCTTTAGATAAATCAAAATAATATTGTTTTCACATTCTATACGCTGAATTCCAGACTGGCTGTCTATGTTGAACAAATTCGGCAGTATTCGCGCTATTTGCGTCGAATTGAAAGTTTTGAAAAAATAGTCCGGCATGATCTCTTTTAGCAAGTCATACCAGTACTTCAATTTTTCCGCATGCTGCTTTGCAAGCCCTTCCATATCATCCTGATTCAGTTTCATGACACCCTCTCTTTTATATTGAAATCTAACGGGTTATAACAATTAATCAATATTAAAATCCAACTTTTTTATATTAATGGATATTATCCACTATTATAATGTAAAAGTTATTAAATGTCAATAGAAGGGAAATAAATTCCTGAAATATATTTGTAAAAAATTAACGCAAAAAGCAATTACGGAGCAACTTGCTGCTCAGGAGCAGCTACCGACAAGTCTTCCGAGAATTGCCGGAATCGCAGTTTCTGTGCGGAGAATTCTGGTACCGATACTGACTGCCTGAAATCCCTGATGCAATAACAAATCTACTTCAAAATCAGTGAAGCCGCCTTCCGGACCAACACAAACCGCTGCCGGATTTTTTAATGCTGCAGGGCAAAATATCTCTGATCCGGGATGAGCAACCAGTGCGGTTTTTCCGGCAATTATAGACGGAATTTCATCTTCCGCAAACGGCTTGAAACGTTTGTGTATTTTGATCTGCGGCCAAATAGTATCCCGGGACTGTTCGAGCCCAAGCCAGACAAGACTGTCAAGCTCATCAAAAACGGAACTTGACCAATAGCTTTTTTCAACTTTCTGACAGTTAAACAAATGAAGCTCTTTTATTCCCATACTGACAATCGCGGGCAGCAGACGTTTAAAGACAATCGGTCGCGGCATCGCCAGAAGCAATGATATGCCAAGTGCAGGCGGTGGCTGACAGTCAAGATTCACAGTCAACTCGATAGCGTCATCATGCCATGAAACAACCACGGCATTCCCCATCAAATCGTTGATTTTACCGACTTTAATCGAGCTGCCCTGCTCTTTTTTCAGGATTTCACGAATATGAACTGCTCTCCGCCCGCAGATGGAAACCCGGTCCGGTGCGATAAAATCATTCTCATGCAGCAGCATCATATTCATGTAAGGATCAGGGGTCGAAGCGTTTTATAATCAAGACTGAATTATTGCCCAGCATTCCAAAAGAATTATTGGCAATAAAGTCTATTTTATCGGCTTTTACCGGTTCGCGGTAAACCAGATTCGGAATTTGGCACTCCGGGTCAAGCTCGTCGACATTCAAACAAGGATGCACCGTCAAGTCATTGAACGACGGCAAATTACCTGCCAGTTCAAGCGCTCCGGCAGCCCCCATGGCATGCCCGATATAACCCTTGGTGTTGTTGATAAATGGTGTTTTGTCACCGCTGGTGTAGACTGAACGCAAAGCGATCGTCTCCTGAATATCACCGGCGACAGTTCCGGTGGCATGACTATTGACCAGATCGACTTCATAAGGCGTAATCCCGGAACGGTCAATGCCGATACGAAAACATTCTGCCTGCCTTGCGGCGAGTGGAAGTACGGTGTCAAAGGCATCGGAATTCATACAATATCCGGCAATTTCAGCATAAATTTTCGCGCCGCGCCGCCTGGCGTCTTCAAGTCTTTCCAGAACATAAAGACAACCGCCCTCCGAAATCACGATTCCATTGCGTTTCAGATCATAAGGCCGGCTGGCCTTGGTCGGATCTTCATGATATGCAAGAGCGCCCTGGCTGCGGAAGCTGGCAAAAATGCCAAAGGTATGAGGGCTTTCTGAAACACCACCAGCGATAGCGACATCCACTTCACCGAGCATCAACTGTTGCGCACCGTAGATAATACCGCAATTCCCGGCTGCGCAAGCTGCTCCCACGCAGAGATGCGGCCCGGTAATATTCATATTTAAAGTAACTTCACCTGCCGGATTATTAGCTACGGAACGCGGATTATGATGATGGCTCCAGTAAGCAACATCATAGTCGAACTGGCTGATATTGAAAACTTCATTTTCGGTTTCAACATTACCGTGTTCGGTAGTTCCGGCAAATACACCGACACGGGAACGCGTAGAGTCGTTGAGTTCGATTCCCGCGTCTTTGATCGCTTCATTGGCACAGTAAATGGAAATAGAACCAGCACGGGTACCATTGCGGATATCACGTCGGTTTTGATAGATTTTGGGATCGAAATTGCATAAACCGACATTGACTTTCCCGATATAACGGTGTTCCATGGTAGTAATTCCGGAAACGCCATTAAGCAGATTGTGTCGGAACTCCTCAAGATTGTTGCCGTTAGGCGCAGTCAGTCCAACTCCCGTAATAACAATTCTCTCTCTCAACTTTGACATTTTCATTTCCTGTAATAATATTAAGAGCTGGAACTATAACAACATTAAGCACAAAAAGCAAACGAAACTAACTATGATTTATGGACTTGGAACCGATATTGCTTCAATTGAACGGCTGTCCAAAACGATTGAGAAACACGGTCGCGCGTTTATCGAACGTGTTTTTACTGAGGCAGAGCAGCATGAAGCGGCGCAGCGGGGAAACCCGGTAGAATATTTTACCGGTCGCTGGTGTGCCAAAGAAGCGCTTTCGAAAGCGTTGGGTTGCGGTATTGGTGAACAATGTTCATTTTTGGATATCTGCATATTAAATTCTGCCGATGGCGCACCGGAACTGAAACTGTCCGGTACGGCATTGGCGACGGCGCAGAAACGCGGAGTCAATCGCGTCCACGTTTCTATCTCGCACGAACGGTTTTATGCTACAGCGACTGTGATTATCGAGAACTGAGTACACTTCGTTCGTAATCTCTGATTTTTTCGAGAGCTTGAAAACCGTCAGGAACATTACAGCGTCGGCAATAATAATCCCAAACGATGCCGAAAGGCATTGTTTTCAATTCCTCCTGCCAGACCAATCTTCCGGTGTTGTCGCCGCAATTTTCCAGGTCGCGCAATTTGTCAGATGGCTCAAGCATGGCATAAAGGAGGGCTTTAAGCATGTTGCGCGCGCCGGTTACCCATGCGGCAACCCGATTAATGCTGGCATCAAAATAATCGAGACCGATATGGACACGTTTCAAATATCCGTTGCGCACGATCTCCTGTGCAATCGCCAGCAGTTCATCATTCATGGTCACGACATGGTCGCTGTCCCAGCGGACTCCGCGACTGACATGCAATAAGACGTCATCAAGAAAAAGCAATGCCGCCGACAATTTATCAGAAATAACTTCAGTCGGATGAAAGTGTCCGGCATCCAAACAGAGAACTTTTTGTTTATCACAGGCATAACCCATATAAAACTCATGCGAACCGACAGTATAAGATTCAGCGCCAATGCCGAAAAGCTTGGACTCCAAGGCATCAAGATGATATTCCTTGCTGATCTCTTCGCTGAAAATGGTGTCCAGCGAATCTTTCAACCTGGCGCGCGGCGCGAGGCGGTCGGCAGGAGTGTCTTTGCTTCCATCGGGTATCCAGAAATTGGTGATACAGGGTTTTCCGGTCAATTTTCCCATTTCCGCGCTGATTTTGCGGCAAGCAATACCATGCTCGATCCAAAACCGCCGCACCGCTTCGTCACGGTTGCTCAACGTTCCATTCTCTGCAAAGGGATGTGAGAAAAATGAGGGATTAAAATCCAAGCCGATACCGCGTCCGTTAGCCCAGTCAATCCAGTTGCGAAAATGTTCCGGAGCCAACTCATTACGCTCAATTTTTTTGCCGCCGGTTTCCGCATAAAGAGAATGAATATTCAAACGGTGCGTTCCCGGCAGCAGATCAAAAACAAAATCAAGGTCGCCGCGAAGCTCTTCTGGATTACGCGCTTTGCCCGGATAATTGCCGGTAGCCTGAATTCCGCCGCTCAATGCGACGTTGTTATTTTCAAAGCCGCTCACATCGTCGCCCTGCCAGCAATGCAGTGAAATCGCGACCTCGTCCAATTGCTTCATCGCAGATTCAACATCAACTCCCAACTCACTATATTTTTCTGCCGCTAATTGAAAACTCTGTTCTAGCTTGTCCATAATGCCTCCTGATTGAATTTTTGACTGCCATAAAATAACCTTTAGCAGCAATAAAACCTTGACTTAAAAGTCAAATAACAGGACAAAATCGGCAATTTTGCAACAAAAATCAGAAATTGGCTGATGACTGACTCAAGTCGACTTGGCATCAGCAAGTTCATGATTAAGAGTCGGACTGAACAAAAGATTGCCGTCTTCCATTTCCAGCGCGCGATCAAAGACATCCAAAGCGCGGTGATCATGCGTAACTACTAAAACCCCGGTGTGTTGTTCATGTGCGACATCACGGAAAAGCTCCATGACCTGACGGCCGCGCACACTGTCGAGAGCCGCAGTCGGTTCATCCGCCAACAACATGCTCGGACGGTTAATCAATGCCCGGGCAACTGCCACCCGCTGTTGCTGACCGCCCGAAAGTTTGTTCGGCAGGTGTCCGGCGCGATCTGCGACGCCAAGATAATCCAGCAACGTCATCGCGCGTTTTCGCGCTTCCCGCGGTGTTGCGTCATTGATTTCCATCGCTAATTGAACGTTTTCCACGGCCGTCAAAAAGGGGATCAGGTTCGCTTTTTGAAACACAAAGCCGAGGTTGCGTCGCCGAAAAACAGCAGCATTGACCAGCAGTTTATCCTTGAAAACGGCTTCGCCACCGATGTTGATAGCTCCGGTATCAGGCGTACGGATCAGACCTAATGCAGTTAATAGCGTCGTTTTACCGGCACCGCTCGGACCGAGCAATGCGACAATCTCGCCGCGCGAAATGGTCAAAGATACATTTCTCAGCGCGATAACTTCAGTATTGCCGCTTCCGTAAACTTTATTGAGACCGATCGCCTCCAGCGCCAAATCATGATTAATGTTCATGATAACACCTCGCCTGGATCTACGCGCAAAGCTTTGGCAATTCCCAGAAAGCTGGACATAATGGAAATCAGCAGTACTACTACCGCCAATTGTATCAGGTCTTCATTTATAATCACAACTCGGCGCGGAAAATACGGAAACAGCCATTCCCCGATAAAATAAGCAATGACAAACCCGATACTGCCCAAAAGCAATGCCTGCTTCATGATTAAACCAAGAATCACCCGATTTTTTGCGCCCATCAGTTTGAGCATGGCAATATCATGAATTTTGTCCAAAGTCAACGTGTACAGAATCAACGCCATGATTACGGCGGATACGATGATCAGAAGCAGTCGGAACAAACCAAGCTGACG
>JAAYPP010000115.1 GCA_012519765.1 Lentisphaerota bacterium | reverse complement strand
TCCGGTCGGTTATGATGACCATATCATTGAGTACCTGCCTTTTTTCTGGGAAAAGCATGAATGGGAGCAATACCGGTTCGAATCACTGGAGGAAACTTATGCCAAAATGAGCGCCGATAACTATCATGTAATGGAAGTACAGCGTTTACTCGGCAAAGAGTTTGAAAAACCGCCGTTCCCGGTTGACCCAAACCATAGTTATTATTCAGAAAATCCCTGCCGGGCAATTCATGCTTTGGAAACCAATACTCCAACCTATTTTGACGCCATAAACATCAAAAACAATGGGGCAATCACCAATCTGCCTGATGATGTAATTCTGGACGTTCCGGGAATTGTTGTCGGTGGCAAAGTCCGTTCGATACATGTTGGAGAGTTGCCGCCGGGACCGCTGGAAATCTGTCGCCGTCAGACTGCTCTGCATGAGATGATTGCGAAGGCCGCTCATGAGGGCGATGACAGTCTGGCTGTACAGATATTATGTTTGGATCCTTATGTTCGCAGCTTGACTCAGGCGCGTGCCATTTGGAGTGATTTCAGAAAGGCATACCAGACCGAGCTTACCACATTTAAGCACCAATAAATCTGGAAAAAGCAGACAAGTCAGAGTGTCGTGAATGTATTGCAGTGATGATCTTCGCAGTAGACACCACTGCAGGTTCAAAATTGCAATGCAGTCATGACTTTGCCTTTACCGCGTATCGAACACGTATTTTGCCGTTTCAGAAAATAATTATGGATTACTTGCGAACTTTTCGCAAAAGTAATCCATTTTTATTCAGGCTAAAAGGTGCGTAGCATTGGCGAATTGCGGCGCAGCCATTTTTTATGGTTTTGGCAGTCCGGGCACATGGTTTCTACCAGCGCCCAGAAATGTGGAGAATGATTCATTTCGCGAAGGTGAGCCAGTTCGTGAATAATGATATAATCGATTACCTTCGGAGGGCACTGAACGAGTCGCCAGTTCAAACTGATGGTGCCTTTGGTTGAACATGAGCCCCAGTTGGCTTTGGCATTGCTGATGCGCAGGCGGGAAAAAGAAAAATTATATTGTTTCGACAATTCTTTAATGCGTGTACTAAGGTATTTTCTAGCCTCGTTTTTAAACCATTGTAGAATCAGCATGCCGGCTTTAGCGCGCAGTTCTTCAGCGACAATGAGGGCATTATCAAACTTTATGGTGCCACCGCCGCTATTACCGAAAACCAGAGGGTACTGGACGCCCAGATATAAATATTTTTCGCCTTCAATAAAGCGGTACGGCTGATGCTGACTGGCGGCGTGAACATGAATCTTAATCCATGTTTCGTATTTATCCATCATCCGCTGAATATCGTGGTCAGAATAGTGCAACGGAGCGCGAATAACCAGCGTTCCGCCGGCTTCAACCTGCATGGCAAAGCTGCGCCGGCGCGATCTAATCAACCGGTATTGAAATGAGTTACTTTTTGTCGGCTGCCGGTATTCTGGTGATTGATTCGATAATAACATTTTTAGCGGGGACGTCTGAATGTCCATTGCGTCTGCCTGTTTTTACTGCCTTGATTTTGTTGACAACTTCCGTCCCGTTGACTACCTTGCCGAATACGCAATATCCCCAGTTGCGAGGATTTTTCCCTTTGTGATCCAGAAAATTATTATTTTTGACATTGATGAAAAACTGTGAGGTCGCGCTGTGCGGATCGCCGGTGCGCGCCATCGCAATAGTTCCGGCATCATTTTTAATGCCGTTGTCTGCTTCGTTGGCAACAGGTTTGCCGTTAGCTTTCTGTTTGAAATTCTGATCAAAGCCGCCGCCCTGAATCATGAAATCGTCGATAACCCGATGGAAAATAGTGCCATCATAAAATTTGTCATCAACATAAGTAAGGAAGTTTTTCACCGTGTGGGGTGCTTGGTCATCGAAAAGTTCAACGGTAATAATACCCATTGAAGTTTTGATGTTTACTATGGTATTGGTTGCGTCGGCAATAAAACTTCCCAGCAACAGAACGGCAATCGCCGCAAATAATTTCATTCTAAGCATACAAACCTCAATTAATCGATGCGGACGATTTCAGTGATTACGACATTTTCGGTCGGGACATCATCATGACCGGCATGTTGACCGGTTTTGACTGCTTTGATTTTATTTACAGTATCCATTCCATCTGAAATTTTCCCGAAAACACAATATCCGAAGCCTTGCGCGTTAGGCATTTTGAAATTCAGAAAGTCATTGTCGCTGACATTGATGAAAAATTGCGCGGTGGCGCTGTGAGGATCGTTAGTGCGCGCCATGGCAATAGTGCCGGCGCTGTTGCTGATGCGGTTGTCGGCTTCGTTGACAATCGGGTTACCGGTAGCTTTCTGGTTAAAATTCTGATCAAAACCGCCACCTTGAATCATGAAATTGTTGATAACGCGGTGAAAAATAGTACCGTCGTAAAATTTGTCATCTACATATTTCAGGAAGTTTTTGACGGTCTGCGGCGCCTCCTGATCAAAAAGTTCGATGGAGATGCTGCCGTAACTGGTGTTCATTTTTACTTTACTCATGGTTTTACCTCTGGTATGTTTTTTAATTCGGTGGTATTTTTATTAGGTTCCGGCGGAGGATTATAGAGAATGACAGTTTCGCCTTCTTCGCATAATCCAAACTTTTCACGGGCGACTTTTTCCACTGCTTCTGGTTGGCTTTGCAATGCTTTGACGTCGTGTTCAAGTTCCGCTCGGATTCGGCGTTTTTCGGATGCCTGATCTTTGAGCAGATAGACATCATTCTGTTTTTTTCTGTAATCACGGTAAGCCGGCCAAATCAGCAGTACCGCAACGACAAATAACAGAATCAGAATAAAATAAATCATGGTCAGGATAAATTTTTTTCTGCCGGAAGCCATATTGTCATATCTCCAAGTTAGATATCGCTCAAATTATTCAGCGTCATCAGAAATTGAATATTGGTCGGCATCTTTTTCAATTTGCCGATCAGCAGTTCCATGGCCTCTGCCGGAGGAACGCCATTCATCACTTTGCGCAAAGTCCAGACGCGTTGCAATTCATCAGGATGGAGCAGCAGGTCTTCTTTGCGGGTACCGCTTTTTTCGATATTGATTGCCGGATAGATACGCCGGTCTGAAAGGTGCCGGTCCAGATTAAGTTCCATATTGCCAGTACCTTTGAATTCTTCAAAGATAACTTCATCCATACGGCTACCGGTTTCAATCAGCGCGGTCGCCAAAATGGTGAGGCTGCCGTGGTGTTCAATATTTCTGGCGGCGCCGAAAAAGTGTTTGGGCTTATGAAGTGCGTTAGAATCAACTCCGCCGGATAAAATTTTGCCGCTGTGCGGTTGCAGGGTATTGTAAGCGCGGGCGAGGCGGGTTATGCTGTCCAGAAGAATGACCACGTCATTTTTGTATTCCACCATTCGTTTGGCTTTTTCAATGACCATTTCCGCGACCTGAACATGGCGTTCCGGCGGCTCGTCAAAAGTTGAACTGACGACTTCAGCATCAGTGGAACGAATCATATCTGTAACTTCTTCCGGACGTTCGTCAATGAGCAGAACAATCAATTTGACTTCCGGATTGTTTTTCCGGATACTGTTGGCAATTTTTTGCATTAAAATAGTTTTTCCGGTACGCGGCGGCGCGACAATCAAGCCGCGTTGACCTTTGCCGATAGGCGCCACTAAATCCATGATTCGAGTAGAAAAATCATTCGGATCATTTTCAAGCACCAGTCGTTTTGTCGGAAAATAAGGAGTCAGACTGTTGAACGGGATGATGGTTTTTTTGCGTTCCGGAATGTCATGATTGATGGTTTCAACCTTCAGCATGGCGAAGAAACGTTCTTTCTCGCGCGGGGTACGGATTTGACCGGCAACAAAATCGCCGGTTTTTAAGGCAAAACGTTTGATCTGCGATGGTGAGAGATAAATATCTTCAGGACAGGGCAGATAGCCATAAGACGGAGAACGCAGAAAGCCGAAACCGTCCGGAAGAAGTTCCAGATAGCCGCTGCCATACATTTGTCCGCATTTTTCTGCGTTGGCTTTGAGCAGTTCAAAAATCAAGGCAGATTTTTCTAATGAACCGATTCCTTCGATGCCGAGTTCCTCGGCCATTTTCTGGAGTTCATACATATCCTTAGCCTGGAGTTCGGCAATATTAAGGCTGGGCCCGATACGGTCAGGTACAACGTTTGGAGATGACTGGTTGGGGCGTTGAATGGGGTTTTTCGGATATTTGTGGTGGTGCTGAAACTTGTTATTCTGAAAATTATTCTGTCGCTGCGGATTATTTTGTTGGTTTTGATTTTGGTTTTGATTCTGATTCTGATTCTGATTTTGTGCTTGAGAATTACGATTTTCCTGCGACTGATTATCATTTTGCGGGATGGATTCGTTTTTATTCTGCGCAGCAGATTCAGATGACGGAGCTTCGACGTTATCGTGCGCTGATGACTGTGCTACGGTACTATCTGATTCAGAAACATAATTTTTTGCCGGCATTCCATGCTGTCTTGGCTGATCAGGTTTCTTTTCTGAGGTTGGAGCAACTGATTCCTTCGCCTGAACATGGTTTTCTTTTTGGACATGTTCCGCGTTTTCTGCGGCATTGTTGACTGATAGTGAAGCGACTTTATGCGATGCGACGACTTTTTCCGCTTTGGCTTTTGGCGGGCGTCCGCGTTTTTTCGGCGTCTTTGGCGCAACCTTTTCGGGGTCCGGACTGACGTTTTCCGGGTTTACGATATTTGATGATAAATCGTTTACTTCCATAATTTTCCCTTTATTTGATTTGTAAGAATTTCACATTGTGCGTATAAATTGGCCAATGATCCGTTATTGATTAATGCGAAATCAGCTCGTTCCAGTTTTTGGTCTGCCGGAAGCTGATTGGCCATTCTGCGGCTGATTTCATCGTCATTCAAACCGCGGTTAAGCAGCCTTTTTCTGATTAATGAAGCTTCCGACCATACGCAAATCACTGCGGAAAAATCTTTTTCCCAGCCGCATTCATAAAGCAAAGGTACTTCAAAAATATAATCATCTTCCGGCGTTGCGGTGAACTGTTTATCTGCAACCTGCCGAATCATCGGATGAAGCAGACTGTTTAGCCATTTCAGCTCATCAGGCTGGGTGAATATAATTTTTGCAACAGCTTTCCGGTCAATTACCCCTTTCATAGAAAAAATTGTATCGCCCCAATGTTGATACAGTTGATCAATGAAATCCAGATCATCGCGATAAATATCGTGGCAGATTTGGTCCGCGCTCAAGGTTTTCCAGCCAAGTTCAGCGAATGCTTGTAGCGCCGCACTTTTTCCGGAACCAATTCCGCCGGTCAGAGCAATAATCATTCGCCTCTGTCCTTGATTTTGTGTTTGTGAATGCAAACAGACTCGTGTTTATTCAAATCAAAACGGAGTCATCAACTGTAAAAATACTGAAACGGAGTTAAATTGAAAGACCAGCTGAATCAGCTGATTCATTTAAATTAGTCCATTAATTAAAAAATGCAAACCGGGAAAATATTCAATATGGAAAATAATTTTCAACTGCTGGAGCGGAGATTGCTCGGGGCAGGGGATTTTGTAAAAGTTGAGCAGTTGAATTTTATCGATCGTCGCGGGAAAAAAAGGCACTGGGAATGTGCGGCGCGCGTCAACTCCAACGGGGCAGTCACGATCATTGCCGAAATTATTCCAGATGGCAAACTGATTCTGGTCAAACAATTCCGTCCGCCGGCGTGGTGTGAAATTTTTGAATTTCCGGCTGGTCTGATTGACCCGGGCGAGTCTGCCAGGGACACCGCGATTCGCGAACTTTATGAAGAAACCGGATTTGAAGGGGCGGTCGAACACGTTTTCGAGGATGCCATGAGTTCACCCGGCATGAGCAGCGAAAAGATGTCAGTAGCGATTATGAAAATTGACGGTACAAAGTATGGTGAAAGCTTGCCGCCAAGTTTTCAGGAAGAAAATGAGGACATCGAAACTATCCTTGTTGACAAGGGGGAATTGTTGAATTTTCTGAAACAAAAATCTATTTCCGGCTATGCGGTTGACGCGAAACTGCTTCATTATGCGCTGGCGTTGAATCTGACGCAATTAAAGGAACGATAAACTATGCAAGAACCAGTTATAATTAAAAACCTTCCGGTAACCGTTCCTGACGATCGAATTTTCATGCGACTTGGGCGTTATCGTCATCAAGCAGAAATCAGTGAAAGTCAAATGCAGTATTTTACCGGAATTATCGCCGACGGCAAGCGTTTGTGTCATCTGGCCGGCAGTTGGCTAATAGTTCCAATTTTTTCCAATGACGGCGAAGTCATAGTTGTCGACGGTGGTGATGAGTTCAGAAGCCAGGGATTGGCAAAGCTTTTGAGTGGTTGCCCGCAGATGTTGCTGTTTGCCGTGACCGCCGGTGCTGAAATCGTCGCTGCCGCTTCGGATGCGGCGGCGTCAGGACATGGCGCCGAAGCATTATTGTTTGATGCGACCGGTGGCGAAGCCGCTGAAGCAGGTTGCGGCTGGCTTCAGGATTATGTCCGGCAACAGTTGAAACGGCGTGGTCTGCTGGTCGCGGAACGCCGGTTTTCTCCTGGCTACGGTGGGTTGGCATTGGACACCCAAGCAATATTTTACCGACGTTTACATCTGAAAACTCTGGGTTTGACGCTGTTGGATTCCGGTATGATGGTTCCGGAAAAAACGGTTACCGCTATTGCCGGTATCAGCAACGCATAATAACGCCAATATTTATTTCTTAAATTCGCGCGCGCATAATGCGCGCGCGAATTTAACACTACTGTCCGGTTGATAATAAATTTTTCGGACGAGGATTTTGGAAATATTTTAAATCAGTCATTAATTGTAAAAATTGCGCTGTCGGAGTTGCCCTGAAGTCTGGGGGATTGCGAGGAACGCGCAATCGCCGGGAGCGCGCAGAAAGAACCTTTCGATTCGGCCTTGAGCCGATAACTCAGAACGGTGGTTCCGCGTTTCAGGTTGCGCAAATAAAAACGGGTATCAGCGTAATATAATTCGACATAAGCTCCGGAAAAATCCGGGCGATAGCCGCTGCCGATTTCCACTGGTTCCAATCCGGCGGCTTTGCCGTCCTGAATTACGATATAATCATAATCGTTGGCAGCTTCAATTATCAATTCGGTTTCTATCAAGTTGCCGACTTTTAAGTTTATAGGCTGTAGTAGCGGAGTACGCCGCCATGATTCATGTTGTACCACCTTTTCCGGTGAAACCTTTTTCTCAAGCGGTTCCGGCTCCAGCAAGTAGTAGCGGCGTGAGATTTTTAGATCGCTACCAGCTTTGGGAAGTGGTTTTTCCTGATTGAAATATGACAAATCAATGGAAAAATAGACCGGAGCAGTTCCGGAACGTGTGATTTTGATATGATGTTCGCCAGGGGTCAGCCTGGCTTGCTCGACGGTGACGGATTGTGGCGGTAAAACCAGCTGATCCGGCTTGACAGCGGTTTGAATCAGAAGTTCTTTATCAAATTTAATTTCAACTTGCGCAGCTTGATCGAGTTCTTTAGAAGTTCGCAAATACGTGGTAAGAGCTTCCAGGCATACGGCGTTTTGGCGCATGCCGGATTCCAATGCCGCATGATTGCGGTTTTCAATCAGGAATTTGGCAATCATGGCGTTACGCTGATTTTGCGGTTCGGCAGTGGAGAGCAGTTTCAAATAAGCGGCAGTAGCTGCCAGTTCGTCGTGCCACCAGTTCCACCATGGAACATTTTCCGGAGCGTTAAGGTATGCGGTCAGATTTTCCTGATTTTCGTCGACGAATTGATCGAGATTACGCAGCAACATCTTCTGTTGCTCTCCGGTTGTCGACAGTGCCAGCGTTGCCAGCCCGTGAAGACTTAAACGTGAACGGTTTTCAAAAAACATGATTGAGGTTTTTTCGTCGGCAAAGCCTGCTTCGGTCAACACCAGGTTGACCATGGCGCCAAGATCATTGACCTGGTCTGGTTTTTGGTAATTTATCTTTCGGTATGCTTTCAGCCACTCAACTCCTTCACGGAGCATGGCTTCGTCAAACGCAATTCCGGACTTTCTGGTAAGGTTGAGAGCGTGTATTGCGTAGGCGGTTGTTTCCGCTCGCGAGGTTCCATAATAACCACCGAACCAACCCCAGCCGCCATCGCTGTTCTGCATGGATTTCAGTTGTTTTGATGCCTTGGCGACGAGGCGCAAAAATGTTTTACGATCATATAATGATTTGAATTTTTCTGGTACAGCCTGGGAATATTTCTCGGGCAGTGCGGTATTGGTTTCATAGAACGGCTTAAGGAATTCTCCGGCAGCTGAAAGTGCGATAAAACGGTTGGCGACAGAAAATACATCGCAATTTTTTTCGTCCAGCAGATATGGGATAATTGTAATCATTGCGGAAGCCGGAGAAGTTGTGAAACTTACAGAAATTTTTGAAGTGTCGGGGGTAACATCAGCCGGAAGCTTTAAGGGAATAATTCGGCTGTCATTGCATACTGCCTCTATTTTTCCAGAGACATTGATCCGCTGCTGGAGTCCGTAATTTAAAATCGGCAACTTTAATTTGACGGCGTCACTGAGTCCGGATGCGACAGCCTTTACGACAATATCCGGGGATCCGGCAAGTATCGCTTTAACCGGCTGTTCCGTCTTAGCATAAGAATCAGGATTGACCGTAATCCGGTTTGGTTTCGGGTTTATCGCTAACGAATTGTGGTCAACCGTAAATTCAACATCAGCGGCTTTGGAGGTTGAAGTGTAATTGTGAATCAAGGCGGTAAGAAAGGTGTTGTCGCCTGCAATCAGGAAACGCGGCATATTGAGCCGCACAAAAAAATCTTTTTTGACGGTAAACTCGGTTTTTCCCTGGCCGGCAGCGCATTTTGCATCAACAGCCCAGGCAATAGCTTTCCAGGTAGTCAGCGAGTCGGGCAGGGTGAAGCGCACAATGCTCAACCCCTGCTGATCGGTTTCCGCCTTGCCTTGCCAGTAAGCGCCAGTGCGAAAGTCGGATCGGACCCGCGTTTCTTCACTTAGTGACATCGCGGCTAAAAAAACGTTATCGGCTTTTTCTGTTGTTATCCGTAAAAGATTGTCGGATGTTCCGAAGGCTATGCTTTGAGGAAAACCGTAAAGTGATAAGAGTTGTTCGGAACCAGGAAATATGTAATTCATACTGAAACTGTAATTGGGGAATTGTGGACTTCTTCGCCAGCCCCAGAAGGTTTGACGAATATCCTGATTTTGAGTTCCGCCAATATATTCCAGCGCTTTATCGTAAACGGTAATGGCAAATTTACCCTGAACTGGAGCGCCGTTTTCATCAGTAATTTTTACTTTGAGCGCGGATTCCGCGCCTGGCTGATAAACGGTTTGTTCGGGCATTATTTCAACATTCAAAGTTTTGCCGCGCGGAGGTATTTTGAGCTGGCAGGCGGCAGTAGATAATTTGCCGTCGTGCACCATTATCACATAACTGAAAATATTCGGCTGGTCATCAGCGGTGATGATTATTTTTCTGGTAGCGTGCCCATCTTGCAGGGTAATCATTTCTGGAACGGCATCGGGATCATTGGCGCGTGCAACCCAGAAAATAGTGCCGTTTTTGACCTTTGAACTGATCAAAAGTTCAGCAGTATCACCCGGTTTATAGAATTTATGTTCAGGTTTGATTTCCAGTTCTTTGAAGCTGTAATCGATGCCGTTTTTATTGCCGATTACCGCAATATCGGAAGTGCCGCTGCAGCGATATCCGGATGCACTGGTACAAACAGCGCGCAATCTGAACATCCCGGGGTCAGCAATACAAAAACGGAGTTTTCGCAAACCTTCTGAATCCAGCGGCAACATTTCCCAGCTTTTAACAGTCGTTTCCGTATCGCCTTCCAGCTTTTGCAAAGAAATTGAGACATTTCCAGAGGCGGTTTTCCCATCCGCAGTGCGTAATCTGATGTTGGCTTCGATTTCGGTATTGACTGAAGCATAACCGCGTTCAAAATCAATTGTGGCGAAAAAAGGTGCAGCGGTTGCTACTACCGTCGTGTTTGCGCTGATCGAGCGTTGTGATGCATCAATTACTTCAGCGGAGATTTTGTATTCTTGGCCATAATGTTTTTCTGTTTGTTTTTCAGCAGCGGTTTCTATTTCAACCGTGAAGCTCCCATTATTGTTTAATTGCGCAATTCCGCTCATCACCAGCTCGCTGGGTTGTCGTGGAAATGGCGGGTAGATCATCGTTTTTTCATAGAGCCATTCCCAGTCATCACGAGTGTTAAAGAGTTGTATTCCGGAATTTTTGACAATTTTGTATTTGACCAGCGCCTGGGTTACCGGTGCCCCGAAATAATATTCAGCTTGAACTGTGACTGAAAATTTGTCTCCCTGCATAACCGGCGTGTCCGGAGTTTTTATCGTTACTTCGTATTCAGGTCTCCGATACTCTTCTACTGAACAATTGATGGAACCGAAAATATTTTTCTGAGATTTTCGACTTTTCAAATTGAGCATGATATTCATTCTGCCCAGTTCAACATCATCGGGGAGTATAAATGAACCTGCTAGCAAGGCGTCCTCGTCGAAAGTATAAATTTTCTTATGAAGTTCTGCGCCTCTCCCAGTAATAACCGTTATTTCTGCGTCGTGTCCGGCATAATTGAGCAGTTTTTCGTTATCGTTAACAATATCGCGAAGCCAAAATTGGAAATTGACCGTTTCACCTGGTTTGTAAATCGGGCAGTCGGAAACACCGAATATTTTAAGCTGTTCCTGTCGAGGCGGCTGATAAAAAGTACGGCGGTATTTTAAAATCATCGCGAAAGAAGTATGTCCCTTGGAATCGCGTAGCTTTATCACATAATTGTAGTTTTTCTTCAGCCGTTCAGAATCTAGAATTATCATGCCGTCAGCATCGGTGGTAGCGCTGAATTGAGCAACTTCCCTTTTTTCATGGTTTCGCCGCGGTTCCAGCCAGCCCATGAATTCAACGGTATGTCCGGGCAAGGGTTTTCCGTTGCTTGAATCAGTGACGTGGCAGATGGTCCGATTGCCAAGCGAGTAAACGGTCAATGCTGATTCGGAAACGCAAATGATCTGGCTGAATTCCTTCAGTTCAGGAACTCGTCCGGAGAGCAGATAGACACCCGGTTTAACAGGTGGCAACTCTAGTTTTTTTTCCTGCGGCAAATGTTCAGTGCCTGGATTCAATTTTACGATCCATTGTTCCAGCGCTGGTCCCAGTAAAGCCTCGCGTTGATTTAACGGCAATATGTTAATTATTTCTTCAAAATTGTGGATTTTGCCTGGGAACTTCTGCTCATTAATGGCTTGTTCAGCGACCTTGAAAAAATCGTCCGTATTGAATCGGCGCAGTATTAAATCGATATTCTGCGCGTTGCGGTATTTCAGCAACGCGAATGGTTTTTGTTTAGCAGTGAACGTTTTGGCTGGCTCCAAACTGGCAGTGTTGTCGGTAATCTCCTGAAAAAGTTTGGTAATCGTTGGGGCAGCGGCATCGCCGTGTTCGTCAAGCCACTGCCGCAAGATTTTTGCGGCTTTAGTATATTGAATGCGTCGATTATAAATTTCAGCCAGAGCCAGATAGGGTTGCGGATGCGGCGTTCCGACCAGAGAACGGTAAATCTTGATCGGATTAAATTCATCCGGCAGATGAAAACGTTTGACGCCGTTGGCAAGTCTGGCATAAGCTTCTTCGTCGCGGAGCAGTGGTAACTCTTCTTTTTCATTTGAGAATCCCAGCGTCTGAACTCCAAATTGTTGGTCGAGAAATTCTGCCAGTCGCAACCTGGCGTCAAGTACCGCACCGGCTTCTTCTGCCCGGCGCAGGGCAAAACGCCATCTTTCGCCGTCATTTGTAGCGCTATCAAAGTTTGCAGGAAGTTTGTACAGTATCGGATCACCGTTTTTATCAACTGGAGCATCATTAGGGGCGGTGAACAGCGTTTCTGCATAGTCCGGAAGATTTTGGAGTTCGCTTAAATGCTGCAACTGCCAGGCATGTCTTCCATGATTGTTAAACATCAGCGCGTCGCTCAAGGATAAATAAAATTCGGCTTGTTGCTTTTTGGTAGAGCGATTAGCTTGCGGCAAGGCATTATATAAAATGCGAAGCGCCATTATGCGGTCGCGAACGGCGGTAAAAACATTTTTCCCACGTGCATAGCCGCGTGTGAATGACTGCCCGATAATCCGTCCTTGATGAGGAAGTTCCGCGGACGTTAAAACCTGCGCGACGGTTGTAACCAGCGGTATTTCATGCTTGCGGTTTTCAAGCACCAGATTGGTATATTCATCGAATTCTTCAATCAAGCCGGCCATTGACATGTTGGCTACAGCTTTCAAATAGGCATCGGCGCGCTCTTCCGGTGATTTTTCCTGTTCGATTGATGCTGCTCGATATTGGTGGTATTGGTCGCGAAAATTGCGTTCACGATCCGCCAATTGCACAAAACTGAAAGTATGACGACTGACAGTTTGCTGTCCGAAGACGCTTAACGTATTCAAAAACAGTCCAGCTAACAACAATATCGTCAATTTGGGCATTTTTATGATGATTTCTCCTGATCGGTACAAATTATTTCAACTCCGCTTTGTTCATCTTCCAGCCGGCATTTTTTGCGTACCGAAATGAACTCTTTTTGCCATGTCTGAAGGTCAGAATCCGACAATTTTGAACCGTCCGTGAATACGGGATTGACAAATTTAACTTGACAGTTTGCCAATGCTGCCGCTAAAGAAAGGTCACCCCAGTTCAGAAAACCCGGGACATGCATCGCCATTGAATTGTTGACCGGTATTTTATCGCCGAAAAATTGAAAACTGAGCGGTGATTCCTCAAGTGTTACTGAACCTATTTCACCGTAAAGTGCCGCCGCGAACAGTGCCGCCGTCCCGGTATCCCCAAAACCATGATATGAAACATTATCCGCTTCGTACCAGAGTCTGAGCATTGAATTTACACAGTCTAGCTCGCGTGCCCATTCTCCTTGCAGTGTGCGCCCGAGCCATAACAGCCATCGTGACAGCTGATGAAATTCGCATACCCCGACATTATCCTGGATTTGACCGGTACCGCTCAAATCAACCAATACAATGTTGCATGGTTCTTTTTCAGCGTCCGATATTATTTGCGGCGAAATGCCGTTAATTCCGGCAGGGTGCGCGAAAACACGATATTGATAGCGTTTTTTGTGAACTTTGACCAGAACCGGCAACATTTTTCCGCATGCGGTTTCTATGCAAAGCTTGTCCCAGCCATTTTCTTGTGAATATTGATGTACAATCGGTTCCAGCATGGTTTCAGCGCGCAGCAGGGTTCCGAGTTCTTCACGTTTTCGTTTTTCGCTGAATGAAGTGCGTTTGAGAAAAGATTTGCGCAGTTCTGTCCCTCTGGCATTGCAGTATGCGCCGATGGAAACCACATTTTCAGGCCGTTCGCCTTTTTTAAATACCATCAAAGATTCTTCCGGCAGGGACTCAAATGCAATTTCCGTCTTCGGTTGACCTGTTCCTTTCCCTTTCAGGTGGAGATCAAACCAGCCCAGCATGGCTTCCCTGATTTCCGGCCAGTAGCCGTGCGGTTGGTCGAAAATCTGATAGGTTTGTTTGTCGGTTGCTTTGTATAGCTCAAATACCGGTCTGGATGCATGGTATGTGCGCAACATTTCCGAAGGGAAAAATGCGGAGTTGGTGTCGCCGAGACAATTGCAGATCTTGACGGCGCGCGGCGCGATTAGACCGATGACCGCAGATTCTTCCATGAAAGTCAACCCGTCCGGAATTAATTCGCAGATGCAGTTGCGTCCGCCGACGTATGAGGCAAAACTTCCCACGCTGACTACCGGTACGGCTGCCGCGACGCGTTCATCCATTGCGGCAAGCCACATGGTCTGATTTCCGCCGCCGCTGGCACCGGTCGCACCAATTCTTTTGGCATCAACATTTTTGAGCGAAGCCAACACACTTATTCCGCTCATATTGTCGGCGATCTGAGCGCCCATCAAAGTTTCGCCGATATTCATCAGTGACGCACCGAGGTTGCCACCGTGATATTCATATTCGCCGTGACGCGAAGAGCGTTCGCCCGAACCCCATGCGTCAATCGAGAGGCAGACATAGCCGTTTTTCGCCAGTGAATGACCTCGTGACTGAACCCGTTCTGCCAGTCGTCCCTGTGCCCAGTGACCATGCATATTCAGCACTGCGGGGAATGGACCGCGGCCATTTGGAACATATAAGTTTCCTGTACAGTAAATGCCCGGTCGGCTCTGCCAGACGAGATTTTTAACGCTGTAGCCGTTCATTTTTATATTGCCGGTAACTTTAAGATCAATATCCAGGTTTGGATTATAAACGATACCCAGTTTTTTACGGATAATTTCCCGTAGCGATTGGGCATGGAATTTCCATTGCGCCAGCGTGTCTGCCGACAGTTGGTTAATCGCAAAACGTCTGGTCGCTTCAAGGCGGAGGTGGTCGCAGATATAATGGCTCAGGTCTTCAACCCATGGGCGTGGATAGTTATTCATTGTCGTATGATCCTCAAATTATTAATACATCTGAGTCAGTAATATAGGCGTTTTCTACAAAATAAAAAGATATATGACCTATAAATCATTTGGTTCTTTCTGGAAATGAATAGTGAATAGCGGATGCCGCCGTGGTAGAGACATATCATTCTATGCATTCCAATGATCCGGCTACCAGCATAAATAGTTTTCTAAACTTGGCGCGCGCATAATGCGCGCGTGAAGTTTAATATCATAAGTTACATAAAAAAAGACGGGCGTTTGATAACAACCCGTCGGATGATGAAGGAAAAAATTCAGGCGGATTTGAGCGTCAGCGTAAATCTGTGATAAATTGGAATGCAACCGAGATTAATGCATTTATTGAAAAATATGGCAAATTCAGTGCATTATCCAGGTTGAAATCAATCTTGAGATTGTGATGAGGTATTTTTTTTGGGGTTTGGCCGCAATAACAGCGATAAAAAATATACGGTCAACCCGATACATATTGCCATGTCTGCCACGTTGAAGGCCGGCCAATGCCATTTACCAATGAAAAAATCAAGAAAATCAACGACTTCACCACGCCAGATACGATCAATTGAGTTGCCGATTATTCCGCTCAGTACCACTAAAACTGCCCAGTAACGTTCCGTAAATCCTTCGGTCAACCAGCGCATAAAAACAATTGAAGATATGGCAACGGCAATACCGATGCATAACAAGACCAGGGTCTGTCCTTGCAGTATGCCCCAGGCTGCTCCGCGGTTTATGATATAAGTTAGATTAAAGAATCCGGGGATAATGCTTTTTTGTTCGTAAAGCATAAAATAATGGGTGATCAGGATTTTGGTAACCTGATCAATAATCAAAATCACTGCCGCAACGATCGCGGCAAAAAATATTATGGTACGTTCTTTAGGATTATGATTGAAATTCTCTGGATTCTTAACCCACATTCGGATTTCTTCCATTGTTTTGTTCACGAATCGATTTGCATTTTGTACAGTACAGCGCATAAGGACGATATTCTAACCTGGCTTCGCTGATCTGATCATCGCAATCCTGGCAGTTTCCGTATTCTCCGTTCGCAAGGCGTTCCAAGGCCAAATCTATCATTTCCAGCACATTGCCGTCTTCTGTAAGTAAATGAAGTTCCATCTCGTTGTTGCCGCTGTCGGCCATATGAGTGGGAACACCGCGTTTATCGAGATTTTCGGTATTGAGCGCATCTTCTCTCCGGATATTCATTCTGGAGGTAAGCTGTTCGCGAGCTTTCATCAACGAATCGTAATATTTTTTTCTGATACCGGTATAACGCGGAATTTTTTTACCATTACCATTGCTCTTTGCCATATTACTAATTCCTAAGTTAAAATTTAGCCGATTAATATACTGTCGAAGGCTGATAATTCAATGGCAATTTCAGTATAAGACATTAATTTATGCTATTTAATGACAGGACTAAAATGACAGTAAATAATTCGCTTAAAATTGACCTCCATACACATTCCACCGCATCTGACGGAACCTGTACCCCGACTGAAATTATCAAATTGTCTGAACAGCAAAATATTGGGGCAGTTGCGTTAACTGACCATGATACTGTGGCGGGACTTGACGAATTTATCGATGCCGCCGCGAAAAGTTCAGTGATAGCGGTTCCGGGAGTCGAAATATCCACCACTTTTGAGCGTCGTGAAGTTCATATTGTGGGCTTGTTCATCAAGCATAAATCGAACAAACTCAATGCGTTTCTGAAAGAAATTCAGCAGGGCCGGCATGTCCGTAATCAGCATATTATCGCCAAACTGCAATCGCGCGGCTACGATATTACCTTGGAAGAAGCTGCCGCTCATGCTGACGGGGATATCGTCGGACGGCCGCATATCGCCCGGACATTGTTGAAAAAAGGTGAATTCGCATCGATGGAAGAGGTTTTCGAAAAACTGCTTAAACGCGGACGTCCGGGTTATGCTCCGCGGCCGATGACTTCGCCTGTTGAAGCAATTGCTCAAATTCATGCGGCTAATGGCATTGCAGTCTGGGCACATCCTATTTTTCGTCAAATCAATGAGTATCAATGGTGTCGTAAAGCCATCAAATATCTGAAGCGCCACGGCTTGGACGCAATTGAGGTTTATTACTCTTCTTTCAACCATGAACAGAGCTCGGCACTGCTTGCTTATGCGGAGGAATTTGAATTGGCTCGATCTGGGGGCTCAGACTTTCATGGTGATTCACATGATGCAAAATTAGGAATTGGCAACGGCGGGCTGCATGTGCCATTTGAATTTTATGAAGAACTTCTTGTCAAAGCTGAAAAATACCGTTGAAAAAACTCAAAGCCTGTTTAATGCTGTAAAGATCTTTCCGGGACTGGTTGTGCTCTGCGGAGTTATCAGCGGCAACAGCCAGGATTGGCGAATTATCGGAATAACCTTGGCGCTGGCGCTGTTGCTGCTCAATAATCGCCATAAGTTAATTTTTATTGCTTCGCTTGCACTAAGTTCAGCCTTGATCTTTAATGTACAGAATGAACCCGTTGACCAAGGTCTGAAAATATCTGACAAACCTGCTGCGGCAACTATCCAAGTGAGAATTTCCGACAGTTCATGCACCGGCCAAACATTATCCTGGTTGCCGCCGCCAAAAACGATTAAAGCGGAAATTACCGCAGTGAAATTCACCGGCGAAACGGAATTCAAACCTTCTTCCGGTTCTATAATCGTCAGCGTCAAAGACCTCAATCCATTTTATGGTGATTATTTGGAGTTGAGCGGGGTATTTCGTTCTCCGCGACATGACACTTTTTATCAAAAAACCATTTTAAAAAATAATGAGATTGAGCAAGAAGAAAAAAAATTCGAAGTAATTGGCTTTGATTACGCGAAGTTTCTTAAAAACCGTGGGATAAAAACAGTATTTTACGGAACAGATTATCGAATAGTGAACGGTCACCTGAGTACTGTTCAGAATATCTATCGTCAGATCCTGGGATTTCGCGGCAAAATTTTAAATCTGTTTACCTGTCAGCTACGGAGCGAGGATAATAAAGGAATGATTGCCACTTTACTTTTTGGTATCCCGCATGGTGTCAGCCGCGAAACGCGTAAAAGTTTTATTTTCAGCGGTACGGTTCATCTTTTTACCGTCTCCGGGCTTCATGTCGGAATGCTGGCTTTGCTTATTGGATTATGCCTGCGTCCCTTACCCTTCAAAACTCGTCATTTGCTGATTCCTGTTGCAGTATTCGGCTATGTTGCTGCCACTGGCATGAGCGCGCCGTCAATGCGCGCGTTTTTGATGATTGCGTTATGGAGCTGGAGTCGGGCGTTTTTGCTGTGGACACCGGGTCTGAATATGATTCTTTTAGCCGCCGCAATACTTTTGCTTTATAATCCGGGCTATCTTTACGACATGGGCTTCCAATATTCATTTATCGTTGTAATCTTTCTGATGATTTCAAGCCGTGGAGTTGCCGGCTGGCGGGAATTGGCGTTTGAACGTTTGCGCTGGATACCGCGTTCCTATCGTCCTTTGCCGTTAAAAATAAAATTGAAGCTGCTTGGGAATAGCGGAGAGATTGTTTTAGGCGGCACAACGGCATGGCTTGCCGGCAGTGTGCTCTCGTTATATTATCAGAGCATTGTTTTTCCCCTTTCGATCGCGGTTAATATTCTGCTGATTCCGCTGATTTGGCCGCTTTATCCGCTAATTTTACTTGCTCCTTGTTCTGAAACCATTTCCGCGATTATAGAATTTATTCTGGAATCCATGAGAAGTATCTGCCAGATATTCTACCTCAATTTTGACAATCTATCCTGTGTCAGGCCAGCAGTATGGATGATGGTATTATTTTTCGCAGCATTTGCGGTTCTGCTTACTTGCCGGAAAGCTTTGCTTAAAATTGGTTCATTAATGATGATTCTGGCATTGTTCGGATTGTGGCGATGGCAGGCATTAAACTTGCCTCAGTCCCTGCTGATTATTACCGGCGGCGGGGCGGCCCCGATGCTCTTGTTCACAAATTCCGACCAGACCATAGCAATTAATACCCCAAGCTACGGCGCTTCAAACGTTGCCGCATCGTTATTGCGTCAACGTGGTATTAACCAAATCGAAAAAATTTTCTTTACCGGAACTCTGAAAAGTTACAGCGGCGGCAGTGCAAGGATTTTTAATGAACTTAAGGTTGGCGAAATTGTGATTCCTCAATGGCCGAAAAAACGCGATTATCTCAGTCGCATTTTGCGGGGCACAGCCGTTGAGCAGATTCCCATCTCTATCGATAAATTCAAAAAAACGGAATTTATCATTGGAAAACCGCATAATCGGATTGAATACCGCTATGCCGGATTTAATATTAACGTCGATATAATTGAAATCCATCCCGGCCGCACCAGATTTATTTTAAACCGCCCCGGATTAGTTTCCTATACTGCGGATGTGATTAACAGCAACATTTTGGAGGTTAACGAATATGTCTTCAAGTAACAACAAGAAACTGAGGATCGCCCATATAATAACCCGCATGATTGTCGGTGGCGCTCAAGAAAACACTCTGCTGACCATTATCGGCCATCTGAATAAAGGTCATGAAGTGGTTTTGATAACCGGCCCGACCAAAGGAACTGAAGGTAATCTTTTGCAGAATACCGCCTTGCCGAAATTTGAAATAATCGAAGTCCCTGCGCTGGTGCGCGAAGTGAATCCGCTCAAAGACTTTATGGCTTATCAGCAGATTAAAAAAATCTGCCGGAACCGGCGTTTCGATGTGGTTCATACCCATACTTCAAAGGCGGGAGTCATTGGACGCGCGGCAGCATGGGATGCCGGTATCAAAGCCGTCGTTCACACGGTTCACGGGCAGGCTTTTCATCCATATCAAAGTAAATTTAAAAAATGGCTTTATCGTGCCGCAGAAACCTTCGCCGCGAAACGCTGTCACCGGATTTATGCCGTTGCCCAGGCCATGATTGAACAATGCGTTGAGTCAGGAATTGCACCTCGGGAAAAATACCAGGTGGTTTACAGTGGAATGGATATTGCGAATTTTTTGAATGCCAGACCCGAACCTGAACTGCGTAGCGTACTGAATATCCCGCCCGATGTAAAAGTCGTGGGGGCTATTGCCAGATTATTCGAACAGAAAGGTTATGAGTTTTTTATTCCAGCAGCCAGAAAAATTCTCGATGTCCACCCTGAAACTCATTTTCTCATTGTTGGCGATGGTCCGATGCGGGCGGAATTAGATAGCAAGATTCTGGAAATGAATATGAAAGAACATTTTCATTTTGCCGGACTGATTCCTCCTTCTGAGGTCTGCCGCTACACCGCACTGATGGATGTGCTGCTTCACCTTTCACTTCACGAAGGTCTGCCCCGTTGCGTTGTTCAAGCCCTGGCTTGCGGGAAGCCCGCAGTCGGATTTGCTCTTGACGGTACCCCCGAAGTTATCATTCCGGGAAAAACCGGGTTTCTGGCTTCGCCGGGGTCTGACGATGAGGCGGCATTAGGCGTAAATAAAATTCTCGGCGATCCTGCATTGGCATCTGAAATGGGAACACAAGGCCGGAAGAATGTTGCAGAACAATTCGCCTGGCAAAAAATGTGCGATATTCTGGAAACTGAATTTCTCCGCCTTACCGGGTCTTGAATTCGTGGCTAATTTATTGCAACAGATCTGCGCTCGAAAAGGCACAGATTTTCTCTGGCAATGTCGAAAATAGCTGCTTCAAACCTAAATTCTTGGATTTTTTGATATAACCAAATTATTTTCCGGTAAAAAATATTTTTGGATGGTTGAAATATGCGGCGCTTGGGGTTGTACTATAATCGATTGATAAATATAACCAAAAGGAGC
>JAAYPP010000114.1 GCA_012519765.1 Lentisphaerota bacterium | reverse complement strand
GTACGTTGGAGGCGTTGTTGTCGCAAAAAGATTGCGGCGAATTTGAGATAATTTCCTGTGACGACAGTTCGACTGACGGTACTGCTGAAATAATTGCCGAATACTGTGAAGTCAGACGGCTTGAACCAGACCAGCTGCCTTATAATCCGGCGCGCGTGTTAAACCGGGCGGTCAGCTTTTGTCAAGGGGATTTGATAGTGTTCAATAATTCGGATGCAATTCCGCAAAATGAGGATTACTTGAAACAGCTTACCGCGCCGTTAGCTGATCCGGATTGCGGTGCGGTGTATGGACGGCAATTGCCGCGTCCGGATGCATGGGCTTTTATCAAGCGCGAATATCAGCGCGCGTTCAAAGTTGCGGGCGAGACTGTCATTCCGGATTTTTTTTCGCTGGTGACCTCGGCGGCGCGTCGGGAAGTGTTGGTTTCGGAACCGTTTGATATGGCGATGCAGTATTCTGAGGATGTGGAATGGAGCAGACGAGTCAGAATGAACATGAATCTTAAAGTTGTTTATGCTCCGGATGCGGTGGTTGAGCATTCGCACAACTATACGTTGAGAGAAGTTTGGAAACGTTTTTTCAATGAGGGACGTGCCGATTTTCAGATAACCGGAGCGCGTCCGTCGGGGTTGCTGTTGCTGCGACAGGCGATCATGGAAATCGCGCGCGATCTTCAATTCGAAATTGCGAATTGCGCAATTAAAGATATCCCGCATGGCATTGTATATCGGGCAGTTCAGAAATATGCGGTGTATCGCGGAGGATGTGCTGAGGCAAGGAGGAAGCGTATATGAAACTGCTTTTTGTCGGTGAGTTTGCCGGTTTCGCGGGAGGAATTGAACGATATATGTATCAGGCGGCTGAGCTGATGCGTGAGCGCGGGCATCGGATATACGGACTTTTCGAAATGCCGGGTAAAGATCAAAATGAATTTTGCAAAGTTTTCGAAAGCACACACTTTCTGGATGCTCTGGATTCGGTTCCTGAAGATATCGACATCGCCATCATTCACAAAATCCGCGAACCGGAGGCGTTGTCGGCGATCATGAAGCGATTTCCGGTCATAAGCGTGATTCATGACCATGAATATTATTGTCCGCGCCACAGCCTCTATTATCCGTTTGTCCATAAGAATTGCCATTACACGACTTCGCGGTTGCTCTGCGGTTTGTGCGGTATGACCAGATCATGCCGAGCCGGTTTTGCGGAGCGTGCCAATGACAGCTTCATCAAAAAACCGCGTGTATGGAATCTGATTTGTGCTTCGTCCTATCTGGTTGTGCTTTCAGATTTTATGCGCAATCTGGCGATAACTAACGGCGCGCCTGCGGAAAAAACCGAAATCATCTACCCGTACATAAAAATACCCGCCAAAACTGAACGCAAACAGAACCGCGCTGAAGCTCATCTGCTGGTCGCCGGTCAGCTGATTCGAGGGAAGGGCGTTGATCTTTTGCTGAGTGCGGTACCCCATATCAAAGGTAATTTCACGGTTGATATTCTCGGCTCCGGCGAGGAAGAAGAAAATCTGCGTCATCTGTCAAAACAGCTTTCAATAGACGGTAAGGTAAAATTTCACAGCTGGGCTAATCATCCGGAACGGTTTTTTGCCGATGCCGCATTGGCAGTGCTGCCGTGGCGCTGGCAGGAACCTTTCGGTCTGGTCGGGCCGGAAGCACTGGCCAATGGAATTCCGCTGGTCGGATTTGATATCGGCGGGATCCGGGAATATCTGATTGACGGCAGTACCGGTTTGCTGGTGCCCTACGGCGATATCAAGAGACTGGCGGCCGCAGTCAGTCAGTTGCTCGCGGATGTCGAGTTGCGCAGGCAAATGGGCGCCAACGGGCGTGTCTATGTACAGGCAAATTTCGGCAGGGAATCTTTTCTTGGGAACTGGGAGTATTTACTGCAAGAAGTCAAATCACCCGGTGTGCCAGCAGCTGAATTTTTAAAATGGGATTGACATTGGCGATTCTGAATTTCAAGTTGTTTTTTTCGGCGTGGTGTGCCGCTTCGAGAATCTGAATCCTGAGATAATTGCCGCAAAAGGTTATTCCCCGACAGTCCATAACCACGCTTTGAGTATCTTCATCAAGTTGGCATTCCGCTTGGCGTTTTCCGGCAAAACCGAAGATGATGCCAATAACAGAAGAAGCCAGGGCAATGAACGAAAGTCCACCGAAAATGATCAGCCCGAGTGCGTAACGTTTCCACAGCCGCGACGGTTCCTGAATAATCCGATATATCCACTCCATACATAATTTCTGGATCAGTATCGGCGCGCGCTTGACTTCGCCGCTAATGAAATTGAAAGTGCCGCCGATTCCGATTGCTGCCGGAACTTTTAACTGCGAGACATTGCGCGCCAGCCACAGTTCCTGTTTAGGATTGCCGAATCCGATCAGCAGGATGTCGGGCTTCGCCGCATTTATCTGGTCGCAAATGCGTTGGTCTAAAGCCGCGGTTTCAGCCGTATTATCGAGCGAAACCCATGGAGTGTCGATGCCAGCAATCCGAAGTCCGGGAAAACGGGAAGAAAATATCTCCGCGGTCTTTTGGGCAGCTTGCGGAGTCCCACCAAGAAAATACAAACTTTTCCCTTTCAATGCCGCTCTTTCGGCAATCATTTGCACCAGATCTACGCCGGTGACCCGTTCAGGAAGCGGTGTGCCCAGCATTTTGGACAGCAGCACCAGCGGCATACCGTCCGGTGTTACCAGCGCAGCGCGGCGCAGGATATCAATCATTCCCGGATACCCGCGATGCCGCATAAATGAATGGGCATTGACCACAAAATCAACGTTAAGGGTGACCACCATTCGGCATCGATCATCGGCCGGGGACTCTATAAATTCCAAGATGCGCTGCAAGGTCTGCTCATAATCAAGCCGGTGAACCGGAATACCGAGCAATACCGCTAATTCATGGTCGTTGATTTGCAGATTTATAGTTTTCATCACATCTTCCTGATAATTATTTGAAAGGCTGAAAAAAATTGGAACCGCTTGGTGCGTTACTGGATATTGCGGTATCCTGAAAACCAAAGGAGGCTCCGAAATGAAGAATACATCAGTCAGTTTGTTTCTTCAAGTAGTGAATTAGATTCAGAAACAAGAATTTGAAGAAATCGTCACGTCTCATGCCGAAGATAAATTCAAGTCGGTTTCCTGCTTGATTTAAACTGTTCCGGCACCACGAAGTTTATGGCAACACGATTTTCGCGGTCACCGGGAAATGGTCTGACGGACATAGGTTGTCAACCAGATCGTCGCAGGTGGTATGGCTAAGCACAGTCACTCCGCGAGAAACGAAAATATAATCAATTTCAAAACCGGTCTTGCGTTTTGCCGGATCGACGACAAAGGCAGAAAACGTAGAATCTGGCCCTGCATGAGGAGTTCGGGAGATCGTGAGCGTATTGTAAAATTTACCATCCAGCGCCAGCAACGGAGCGCTTCCGGGCGTACAATTAAAGTCGCCGGTCAATACTATCGGCAGATCGGGATAACTTGCGAGCAGCCGCTCGACGATCAATTTGGCACCATTGATTCGCGCCTCCGGGCTTCTGTGATCAAGATGGGTGTTGGCGAAAACCAACGTGGTTCCGGTCTTGCGGTCACGAAATACGCCATAGGTGCAAACGCGTGCACAAGCGGAATTCCAGGAGCGGGAACCTGGTTTCTCCGGTGTTTTGGAGAGCCAGAAAGTTTCGCTCTTGAGTAATTCGAAACGGTCGGCAAGATAGAAAATGCAATTGAATTCGCCGCGGGTTTTGCCGTCGTCGCGGCCGACTCCGACCCAGGCGAATCCGGGCAAACGTGCCGACAGGTCTGCGATCTGATCTTTGTTGCCTTCCTGCATCCCAATAATTTCAAAGCCGCGGTTGCGGATGACCTGGGCGACCCGGGAAGCGCGTGCCGGCCAGTCGTTAGGGGGCGCGTCGATGGGGCAGCGAATGTTATAGGTAGCCGCAACAATCGATGGTTTCGTCGGCGTTGACGGTAAATCGGCGGCGAGTAGCAACGAGAAACGACAGCAAACCAGGACAGCCAGTATAAATTTCATAACATTTTCTCTCCATTTTTTGAATTTTGATTAGGAAAATATAACCGTTAGCGATGCTATTTGCGAGTGCCTACCTGCCTTGTGTCACGGAGTTTTAAAATGGTCAGGATCGGTGCGAGTTTTCATATATTTGCACCAGTTTTAAGGCATGTTCACGCCAGCTGAATTCTGCGGCACGAAGTTTTCCCGCCGCGATAAGTTGCTGCCGGAGTTCATTTTCGCTTAGAATCCGTTTCAGTGCAGCGGCTATTTCATCGGGAGATTCCGGGTTGAAAAGCAATGCCGCGTCGCGTCCGATTTCGCCGAGCGAAGAATTATCACTGCAGCAGCATGGAACCTCATAATGCATTGCCTCAATCAAAGACAAGCCGAACCCCTCGAAAAGGGATGGAAAAACGTAAACCGCGGCATTGCGGTACGCCTCTTCCAGATTGGTTGAATCAATAAAATCGGTAAAAATGATGCGTTCCGCGCAATCTGAATTTTTAGCGTAACGGTGAACTTCTGTTGCTCCATCCCAGTCGGCGCCACCGAGGACTAAATAGTATTCATTTTTAAGTTGTTCCGGCAACATTTCAAAAGCCTTTATCAGGTTCACATGATTTTTTCCCGGATGCTGAATCCGGGAAAGATAAAGAATATAACGACCGGGTTGCAGGTTGAAACGATTCAGCCAGCCCGGGTGTTGCCCCGAAGGGATGGTCAAGCCGTTAAAATTGATATGAATTTTTTCAGGAGCGACTTTCCAGAAACGTTCCAAATCGAGTGCCGTAGAACGGCTTATTGCCACCACTGCCGAGGTGCGGCGAACAAATGTCGGAAGCACTTTTTTCAGGTAAAACATTCGTAGCGGGTCGTACTTCTCTGCAACATGGTATTGCGCCAGATCATGAACCACAGTAATTGTAAAAGTCGGCATATATGAAAAAGCGCGCCGGTTTCCTCCCGCGATAATACAGAAATCACATTGTTGCCGTTTTACTTTTAAAGGCAGAATAAAAAGATGGTACAGCATCGAAATAAGTGGTTTGCCGGTCCATTTGGGCAGTGGAATAACGTTGAAACCACGAAAGGAATCGGCGGCATCGTGCTCAGTAAACAATACCAGTTCATGACCGAGCCGGGAGAGTTCTTCAACAATTTTGGCAGTATATACGGAAATTCCGGATTTGCCTTGATCAAATGGAATGCAGCTGATCAGAATTTTCATGGATTCCGCCCGGGTTTATCGGTGAGTTTACGGTAAATGTCGTTATAAATTCTGATCAGCCTGGGGTAGGTGAATCTTTTTAAAACCATTTCGCGACCGCGTTTGCCCAGTTCCGGCAGTTTTTCTCGCTCCGCGTATGCTTTCATCATGCATGACGCAAGATCTTGAATATCTTTCGAGTGGAACAAATAACCATTTTTTCCCGGTTCGACCAGATTCGGGTCTACCGCGTCGCTTTGAATTACCGGTATTCCGGCCGCCCATGACTCCACTACTACCGCACCGGAATTCATAAAACGTACCGGAACAATTTGAATGTCACTTTGCCGCAGAAAGCTTAAAACTTCGGAGCGTTCAACCATGCCGGTACAAATTATTCGGTGTTCCAGCTTGTGTTCAATAATTTGAGCCTTGATCCGGTTGAGAAAATCCGGTTCATAATCATTCCGTCCGACTAGAAACATTATCGAATCCGGGATTTTTTCCGAAATTTCGCAAAATGCGGATGTCGCCAGATCCTGTCCTTTGATGCTGGATAATCTGCCTAATACCAGAAATATCATGGTTTCCGGGTTAATCTTATATTTTTTACGGATATTCACGCTATTTGATTCCATAAATTCTTCGGGCTGCGCCGGAACCGGCGAAAAACTTACATTAGCGTTGTAACGACGATAAAACGTGATTTCTCTTTCCGAGATGGCGAAAATGTGTGAACATTGACCGAACAAAAATCGCCTTACTCGGCTTGGTACATACGAATTCAGGCATTCAGGATCAATTCGACCGTATTGTTTTTCAATCATGGCATAATCCAACAGATCGAAAGAGCATAAAATAAAAGGACGCCGGCGCAGTTTGGCCGCCAGCATCGCCGCCATGTTGTTATGGTTTAAAGATGGAAATACCTGAATTACGTCAAACTTTTTGAATAAGATGTGTATGAAAATTTGCGGGATAAAGGTGTCTCGGCGTAAGTTCGGATATTTGCCGGATAAATTGAACCAGTCGAACAGTCGGAAAACTTTGAACCCGCTGATTTTTTCACGAGCCGGTGTATCTTGGCGTCGCCGCGGCGTAAAGACGGTAACATCATGATGTTTGCTGAGTTCTGCGGCCTGGAAATAAAGATTTGTCTCAGCTCCGCCTACTTCGGGATAAAAGCGATTGAGTACAATCGCAATTTTCAGGCGTTGTCTTGCCTGGTTCGCGTTCTCATCCGACATATATCAATAATTATCCGTGATGGTTTTTGTTGTCAAAGATATTTCTGAATATAATCGTGCAAGCTGCTAAAATCAATTGGTTAAAAACATGGGATTCGGGTTCGGCAGGTAGCCATGCCGGGGCAATTGCATTCAATAAATGTGCTTGATAATAAACAGATTCGGGTGTACATTACGCCGGAATTATTTATTATTAATAATCTTAAATTCGGAGAAGTTCGGAGATGATAGGTAATCTTCTTGGTGTGCTGGGAAAAATTTCGAAATCAATCAGTGGTATCTCGGATTTGGCACCGGTAGCACAGCGGGTTGTGAAAGTGCTGCGCAATTCCTTCAATGCCGATGCTTGTTCGATTTATGAATACAACGCTGAACGCGAAGAACTGATAATGACTGCCACCGATGGATTGAATCCCAAGTCCGTCAACAAAGTAGCACTGAAACCAGGAGATGGTGTGGTCGGATGCTGTTTTAAACTTCGTACTATCATCAATATCAAATCGCCTGATTCCCATCCTGGATTTAAGTATATTCGAAGTACCGGCGAAGAAAAGTTCAGTTCAATGTTGGCGGTTCCGTTATTATCATCCGGCAGGAAGATTGGTGTGCTGGTGATTCAGCGCTGTGAAAAAGTTGAATTTCCACATGAAGCGGTAACTCTTGCGCGTAACCTGGCTCCGCAATTAGCTAACTTGATTATCAGTTCCGGACTCATAAATGATTTAAATCGCCGCAGTTCGGCCAAGGCAACGAAGCGACGGGGTAGTTTCAAGCTGGAGGGGATTCCGGTAAACCCCGGAGTGGTTTATGGTACTGCGATAAAATACAAAGTCCGTGATGTTTTCGCTGATTTAGATAATAGCGCGTGTAGCGACGTTGAAGCAGAACTGAAACTTCTTGAGCGTGCAATCGCCATGACGAGAGAGAACACTTTAGAATTTGAAAAACGTGCGCTAACCATGCTTTCTGAAGCTGACGCTTCGATTTTTAATGCGCATCTGCTTTTTCTTGAAGATAAAATGGTGATGGACAGTATTCGCAAGGAGATTATTGATAATTTTCATACGGTAGAGTTCAGCACGAATCTTGTTTACCACCGTTTTGAAAAAAAATTCCTGCAGCTCGACGATAATACATTTAAAGAGAGGCTGATCGATTTTAAAGATGTTATGAGACGGCTTATTGAATCCGCTCAGATGATACGCAAAAAGCCCAAACGGAACAACATCAAAAAAGCGGACAGCCGCAAGCAGATTTTGGTAGCCAATGAATTGATGCCTTCAGATCTTTTGCGCATGTCCATTGATAAAGTGGTCGGCATTGTTTGTGAAACTGGTGGGATGACCAGCCATGTCGCGATTTTGGCTAAAGCTTTTGAGATACCGGCGCTACTGGGGGTCAAAGGCGTAATGTGCAAAGTCGCAAATGACGACAAGTTGGTGGTTGATGCACATTCCGGAAAATTATATATCAATCCGGACGCAAAACTGGCAGGACAGTTTGAGTCGGTTATAAACGGACATGATGAGGATTTTTGTAATATTGGAAAAACCCTTACCGCGGACGGTGTTAGGATAAAACTTAAAGCCAATATCTCGCTGTTGTGTGAAACCCCGCTGGTGAAAAAGTATGCAGCCGACGGCATTGGTCTATATCGTTCGGAATTTATGTTTATGCTTCGAGACTATTTGCCGGACGAAGATATACAGATGGATATTTTCAGCAAGATATTTGCCAGTGTGGAAGGGGCGGTAACCGTCCGTGTCCTTGATGCCGGAGCTGATAAACAGATTAATTGTCTGAATATACCGCGTATGGTTAATCCGGCACTTGGCCCGAGAGGAACCAGATTGCTGTTGGAACATCCGGAATTTTTGCATGCTCACCTGCGCGCAATTCTGAGAGCCGGGCAAAATGGTCGTCTCAATATTCTTTTTCCGATGATCTCTTCACTGCAGGAAATCTGTGCGGTAAAGTTGCTTCTGGGTGATGTCGTGCGCGGATTGCGATCAGATAAGCTTGAATTTTGTAATGATTACCGAATTGGGGTAATGCTGGAGGTTCCTTCGGTTTATGTATCGCTTGACCGTTTTCTTGAAGAAGTAGATTTTATTTCCATTGGCACAAATGATTTGCTTCAGTACATGTATGCTGTGGACCGGCTTTATTATGAGGAAGAATTCATCAATTTCAATCTTGAACCCGGTTTCTTGAGAGTGCTTGGAGAAATAGCGGCCAAAGTCAATGCCGCTGATGGCAAATTTTTGACGGTTTGCGGCGAAATTGTCAGCAATCCGCTTGCGGCACCGATTTTGATTGGAGCGGGAATTTCTGCGATGAGTTTGCCGCCTCGTTTGATTCCGCTGATTAGAGAAGTTATTGCTCATTTTTCCATGGCTGAATGTCAGGAATTTTTCCGTAGAGCTATTGCAATGGAATTTCCTAATGAGGTTGTTGACATGATGCGACAGGCAATGGTCGATCGAGGAGTGGAAAAAACCGCCGCTCTTTTGGTAACTGCTTGAGTTTTTCTCTGTTAACCAGGAGGTGTTTGTATGAATCAACTGCTGATTATTTTAGGCGTTACGCTGATTCTTGATTTTTTACTTGGGGATATGCAAAATCGCTGGTATCCGATACTTGCTTTCAAACGTCTTGCCGCAGATTCTGAGATAAAACTGCGTGAGTATTTCGGAAATACTATTTTTGCAGGGATACTCGGGTGGCTGATGCTTGTTCCGCCAACGGTTTTGTTGTGTTGGGTATTGGTTATGGTGGTTCAGTTATATTCCATGTTAAATGGAATTTTACTCGCGTCGGTGCTGATCTGGGTTTCTATTTCGATGCGCGGGTTATTGCATAAGAGTTTGGCCTTGATTGCCCCTTTGCGTTCCGGCAATCTTTCGGTGGCACGTCGTATTTTGGGTGAAATGACGCGTTTTTCAACTGCAAGACTGATCAGTAAAGAGCTAATTTGCTTTGGCATTGAAAACCTCAGTGTCAAACTGGTGGGGATCGTTACCAGTGTTTTCTTCTGGGCTGCAATAGGTTGGATTTTTCAAGGTGTTGCGGGTGCCGCAGCGGGAGCGGTATTTGCGCGTACAGTGCAAGTGCTTGAGGAACAATGGGGATATTGTGACGGAATATATCCCAAATTTGGACGTTTCGCGACTGTAATCAATCATTTTGCGGATTGGCTTCCGGCGCGGCTGACCGCATTGTCAGTAGCAGTAGCGGCAATACCAAAAGGACGCGGGAAAGTGGCTGTTGCAACAGCCTGGCGGCACCGTAATGAGCTTTCAAGCTCGAATTCAGCCTGGATTAAAGCAGCCTTTGCGGGCGCATTGAATTTGACCCTTGGCGGACCGCGTGAATATCCGAATGGAGTCCAGAATTATCCGTATCTTGGTAACAGTCGTGCAGAATTGAAAATCGCGGATTTGAAGCGGGCAGTGTGGTTGGCTTTTGCTGCTGTTATTGTATTTTTGTTTTTGTTATTTCTGTTGACCGCACTCTGTATTTAGGCGGTATAGCACTATTCTCTGAAGAAAAAGTAATTATATTATCAATTATTCACTGGAAGGCTGTTTTGTGCTTTTCCGGCTGATGCTGACTTTGTTCCACGAGATATTTCAATTCATGCAGAAAATAGTCTGAATCTGATTTTTCCCAGTCCTGATTTAGCAGGCGAACCCAATCCCGTTCCATTGAAATTGTAATACAAATGCAGTGCTCAATGAGCAATCTGAAAATGTCACTGTTTTGAGGGTGGACTGAACGATTGCTTTTGAAGTAATCAAGATCAATATCCAGGATGAAACTTCTGTCCGATGGTTTGAAACTTGCGGCATTCAGGCATTTTTGCAGATAAGAGCTTTCCAGCGCGCAACCATAATATTCGGACAACTCAACCAAAAGTTCTGGAGTTGAAGGGTATTCAGGGAGGTTTTGGAAGTTAACAATTTTTATCAAAGGGTTAACGTTTTGAGAATAATTGACATGGGAAAATACAATTGAATTGGCAACAATCCCTAGCCGAACCGCATAGTCAAGGTGTTCATCATGGCGTAATTGTGTTATCGCTTTAGTAATCGTTTCGAAGTTTTTGCTGAGTAAATCATTGCTGTTTTTTTGATAATGTGCAAATGCAGTCAATACATCAGTGTGGTGATCAAGCGTTAAAATATCCAGCGGATATTGGTGTTTATGATATTCCAAAAACCACGGTTGAAGAACATGATGATGTTCTTCAACGATATAAACAGATTTACCTGACCACTGCTGGTGATTAAATAATACCACAATTTTTAAGAGAAGAGGTTAGTTTTTCTCTTCCTTGGCTGCTAATTCCGCATAAGGGAAGGCGGTATTCTTCATCAATCAAACCCATCATAGCCATTGCCGCTTTTACAGGAATCGGGTTCGATTCGACAAACAAATCACGGAAAATGCAGTAAAATCTTTTATGAAGCTCAGCTGCCGTATTAAAATCTCCTGCATTCGCGGCATCAGTCATTTTCTTGATTGCTTCAGGAATTATATTAGAGGCAACACTGATAATACCTTTGGCTCCGACAGACATCATCGGCACAGTTAAACTGTCGTCACCGCTGAGAATAGTAATATCACATAGTTCAAGAATAGCAGAAACGCGCTCAACTGAACCGCCTGCTTCCTTAACGGCAACAACATTAGAGTTGGTGCTCAGCCGTGCAATTGTTTCCGGAGCGATTGAAACCCCGCTACGCCCAGGAACATTGTACAGGACAATCGGCAACCCGATCTTATCGGCAACTTCTGAAAAATGACGATAAAGTCCTTCTTGTGTAGGTTTGTTATAGTAAGGTGTAACCTGTAGCGATGCGTCCGCGCCAGCTTTTCTGGCAGCGCGGGTTAATTCTAAAGCTTCAGCAGTACTGTTTGCTCCAGTTCCAGCAACAATTTGGCATTTACCGTCAGCAGATTCGATAACTGTGTCAATAACTTTAAGATGTTCTTCATTGGATAATGTTGGGGATTCGCCGGTAGTCCCAACCGGTACAATCCCGTCAATACCAGCGGCGATCTGCATTTTCACCAACTTACGCAAGCAGTTATAATCAACATTGCCATTGCGGTCAAAAGGGGTGACTAATGCGGTATATACGCCTTGCATTCTCATAAGGTTCTCCGTGTTGTGGTGAAAAATTGTTGAATTTAATAATAGCACAAAAACTTAAAAATGTCAATTTTGATTTGAAGTAAAATAACTATCAAAGCTTGCTTCAAAATGCAGTAAGTAATTAATAATCAATAACATACAATGAATTTTCAGTTCCAGTTGTTCTTTCGGTAATATAAAATTAATATAGAGGCCGTAGTTTGAAGAGTATCCGATGATGGCATAAAGTAATAAATACTATTGCGGTTTTTCGAATTTTTCTATATGAACATAAATATCGGGCGGAAGACAATTAAATTATGGTACAAACACAGAAAGTTTTTATTGTTATCCCATCTTATAAACCAGGCGACGAGTTGATCGGTCTGGTTGAAATTTTGTTGGCATATGGACGAGATGCTTATCGGGTTATTGTTGTTGATGACGGTTCAGGAATTAAATATCGGATTATCTTCGAACATCTGGCGCGAAATCTCAAAGTTACGGTTTTAACACATAATCATAATAAAGGAAAAGGTGCGGCATTGAAAACCGCATTTAACTATTTACTTGAACGGTCAAATATTATGCCGGTTATTACGGCCGATGCCGATGGTCAGCATGTTCCTGAAGATATTGTCAGGGTACTGGAGTCCGCAGTGGTTTGTCCTGAGTCCATTGTTTTAGGATGTCGCAGCATGACTGGGAAAAAGATCCCTATATTCAGTCGTATCGGGAATAATTGGTCGGTTAGAATTTTCAAAGCCCTGACTGGCGAAGAAATCAGCGATATTCAAACCGGGTTGCGTGGTATTCCAGCTTCATACCTGCCATTGTTGATTAGATTCCCACAAGATGGGTTTGATTTTGAATCAGCTATGCTGTTAGACAATGCTATACAAAAACGTTATCCCGTCAAGGAAATAGAAATTACTACCATCTATTCACGGAAACACAAATCACATTTCCGTCCGCTTCAAGACTCATGGCGTATCTTGCGTAGTTTGAAAGCTAAAAATTTTTGAGATAATATTTGGGCGTTACGATTTCGGGCGAAATTAAAAACACGCGACAGCCGGAAAACCAAAACCCGATCTGCGATCCTGGCGGTCAAAAGCTGAATTTCCCAAAAGCAGTTGGAAATTAATTAGCCACTTGAGTTTGTTGCGCGATGTTTTCCAGCAGCGACAACCAACTATTAAAATGTCTGCATTGTTTCCGGATTTTATCCAAACCGATGTCTTGTGCGATCATGACTCCGAATAACGGTTTTTGGTATGATGAACCATAAATTTTCTTCAATCGCCGCGATGGCGCAGAAGCGGGATTGTTATTGATATATTCTGGTGTTTTATACTGATTTCTGATTGCTTTCAGTTCCTCCGCACAATCTTTGGTATCAACTACAGCGGCAATGGTTTCTGGTTCGCTGAAAAGTAATGCTTCGAATTCGTGGACTTGCAAATAAGGTATGAACCGATCATTAGTGATAAAATTTTGTAAGCGTTGATTGCTTTTAAATAATGATTGGCTGATAGCTTTTTCAATATTTTCAGCCCACAAAATCGGATTGCGATCATAACATTGGTTTTTGCCGGGGGTATTTTCTGGCAGTCCATAAAGATCAATCATTGTCGTGCAATAAGATTCGGGCGCATCATATATACAGCCGGCGATTTCGTTGCGAACCCGATCCCAACCCCAACGGTTTACACCATGAAGAAGATTAAATTGAAAAACCAGCCCTTTCGGATAAAAATGCGGGGCAAGAATTCTTTTGACAAAATCACGTTCAGTTTCACCTTCAACCACAACCTGAACCAGAGTGCGTTTCACGGGCGTCCTCCAATGATATCTTTGTCCCAAATTTCTCCCATTCCATAATCGTCCAGCCAATTTTCCAAAGTACAGGGATCAAGGCGGCGGAATGAACTGCAAAAATGGATTTCTGAATCATCGATATTCCTTTCCAGAACAATAATATCTTTAGGCTCAAATTCGTCAACCAGGGTTTTCGATTGAGTTGCCAGAATTATCTGTGAATTTTCTGATGCAGCTTTTATCATTGAGGCCAGTAATCTGATGGCAGCAGGATGAAGACCAAGTTCAGGTTCGTCAATCAAAATTAAAGATGGCATCATTTCCAGCGGTTGCATTAATAGCGTCGTCAAGGCTGCAAAACGTAATGACCCGTCCGAGAACTGACTGGCACTGAATCTGAGATTAGTAGCAAGCTCGCGCCAATCAAGACGGTTGTTGTCACTATTAAGTCGCAATGGGTCTAGGACAAAATCTCCAAAATAAGGTATTATCTGCTGGATAGTACGGATAATACGCCGGTAATTGGACGGATATTTTTCTTTGATTACCAACAAATAAGGTGCAAGGTTAGCACTGTTTTCTCTCAGTTTTAAATTGTCGTGAATATAGTGCAGCCCACGTATTTGCGATGTTTCATGAAATTGAAAGACCTGCCATTTGGTCAGCTGAGCCGCAATGCGCCGGCATAAGCCGCCGTGATTATCACAATTCAAATGTGATTCCCGGTGTCCGATGCCAAGAGAATATGTAGCTTCGTCGGCAATTATATTTTCTTGTGTGAATACCAGCTGTTCTTCAGGGTTTTGTTTTAAAGTAAATTGATACGCGAACTGTTTATTTTTTAGATGCATGGTGAGCTTGGCATTAATCCCGCAATCGCGGTTGCCATAGAAAAAAAAGCCCGGATGTCCACTATGCAGTCCTACGTATTCTGCAAAACGTCCTGCGCTGATTGCTTCAAGCATTTTAAAAAAGTTGACAAAATTTGATTTTCCTGCTCCGTTGGCGCCGATCAGGATGTTAAGATTTCCTAATTCCAGATCAAGTTCTCGAATTGATTTGAAATTCTGCAGTTCAATCCTATTCAGATAATTCATAAATTAATCTCTCCGTATGTAACAATCAAATTCTGAAAATCGGGCAACATGATTCAGGTTTAATTTTTATCTTTGATGGCAAAATTATCATCAATACTATCTGAGGCAGTAGAGCTGATCAAGACCAACGTCTGGTCATCACTGATATTCTCCGGATCGGTCTCAAATTTTGCGACATCTTCAAGAATCATATCTATTACTTTCTGAGAATCTGAATGTTTTTTGGATGCTTCTTTAAATATATTTTGCAGCTTCTCTACACCATATTCGTTATTGTTGACATTTAGTGCTTCAGTAATACCATCGGTAAAAAGAAGATATGAAACCCCCGGTTCAAACTCCATACAGATAGAATCAAAACGCGCAAATTCTTCGGGAAGAATGCCAAGAGCAGTTCCTTCAGGATCAATTATCCTCAAGTGATCTCGAACAAAAGAGATAAACTCGGTATGTCCGGCACGGCAATATTCTATCAGCGAATTGCGTTTATCTATCAGACAACAAGCCATAGTCACGAAAAGATCTTCATCGGAGTCACGGAACAAGTTTCGATTCAGCTCATGCATCATATCCTCAACAGTGGTGAAATGACCAACGATTGAATGAATAAAACTTCTCGTCATTGCCATTAACATGCAGGCTGGAACTCCTTTGCCACAAGCATCGCCTATCACAACCAAAAGTCTGTCTTCATCGATCTCTACAAAATCATAGAAGTCGCCGCTGACTTCTTTCGCCGGTTGCATTATTGCTTCAATCTTAAAATGTCCCCAGTCAGGAAACTTCCTGGGTATTAATGATGCTTGAAGCCGACGTGCAAATTTCAATTCTTGACTGATTCGCTGTTGTTCGCTTAAATTATTGTATGCTTTAACCACGTTCTGAGTTAAAATAACCTGCGGACTGATGCTGCGCAGACGATTATACTGTTCCGCCGTGAAAGCTTCTCCAGTACGTGAATTTACAGCGCAGATGGCACCGGTCAGAATGGCATCTCTGACCAAGGGGACTATAATCAGTGATCGTACCGATTCAGCATTTGTCCCGAATTCTTCAAGTGCCGGATGCCCTGACGCATCTTCAAGTATAAAAGGTTCATGACGCCCAACGATGGTACCGATAAGTCCTTCATTAACGACGATCGATTCTCTGCGTAACACGTCCAGAATATATTTTGGCTTGGTCATAATATAGGCATTTCCCCCATGGACCAAAGGGTATGCCCCGGAAATACACATGGCATTAAGGTTTTTGCCGTCAATGCAATTATATATACAAATCGATTCCGCTTCAATCATATCGGCAATATAACGTGCCGTTGTGGCCATCGAATCATCAATGTCCTCAAGGCTTTTCAAGCTGCGCGAAAAGTGGTTGAGGAAATTAGTTACTTCAGCTTTTTGATGCATTAAATCTCTAAGCTTTGAAAGCAGTTTGAAAATACGACTGTTCTGAAGCGTGGCGTAACCAGCCAAAACAATAATAAGTAAAATAACAATTATTATTATTGGGAGATAAATGTACATTTTATATTCAGTCCATACTCAGCATGTTATGCGATCAAAAAATCAAACTGGAATTGATATTCCTCCCTTCACAACACTAGATTACATAAGTTTTTAAGGGCGGAAAACCATTGAATTCAACCGCGCTATAGCTACTGGTGTATGCTCCGGTTGACAACCAGTATAAACGATCACCGGCAGCCATGTTTAAAGGCAGCTCATATTGGTAATCTTCATATAGCGTATCAACGCTGTCGCAAGTAGGTCCAGCAAGAATGCACTTCTCCGCCAATCCTTTTTTGGTGGTGTAAAGCGGATATTTAATTGATTCGTTAAGGGTTTCCATCATTCCGGTAAATTTGCCTACATCAGTATAGACCCAGCGTTCCAGCGCGGTGCGCGATTTCCGGGCAATTAAAACCACTTCAGTAACCAGCACTCCGGAGTCTCCGAGAAGTGAGCGTCCCGGCTCAACAATGATTTCTGGCAGATCATCTCCGAAATCTTCCTCAAGGTAGCGGGTTATTTCTTTGGCATAAACATCAATACTATTAGTTTTTTCAATATAATGTGCCGGGAAGCCGCCGCCCATATTTATGCATTTCAATTTGATGCCTTCTTCGGTAATCCAGTCGAAAAGATATTTTACTTTCGCAATTGCGTTATCCCAGGCTGCAATATCACGCTGTTGCGAACCGACGTGAAATGAAATGCCGTAAGGATCCAATCCGAGTTTTTTGGCTAAAACCAGTAAGTCATAAGCCATATCGGGATGGCAACCGAATTTACGTGACAGCGGCCAGTCGGCAGTCATAACACCTTCGGTCAGCAGTCTGACAAATACTTTTGAATTTGGTGCAGCTTGGGCAATGTTTCGCAAGTCAGCCTCGCTGTCGGTTACAAAATACCTCACTCCGGCATCGTAAAATTCTTTGATATGGTTGGTTTTTTTTATAGTATTGCCGCAACTCATTCTGTCAGTGCTGACGCCAAGGCTGATCAGCTTACGTAATTCATAAATTGATGCAACATCAAAATTAGAACCCAGCTCATTAAGCAGGGTTATGACTTCCGCGGCAGGATTTGCTTTTACCGCGTAATAGATTTTGGCAAAGGGCAGATTATCCCTCAGTTCACCATATTTCTGGCGTATGACATCTGCTAAAATCAATTGAAATGGGGTGTCCAGCCGTTCGGAAAAAGACATAATGCGATTCCATTCTTCTTCCGTAAAAAAGTCATTTACGTTTACTCTCAATGTACACGAGCTCCAATTTGAAAAAAATTATTTGTTTGACAACATCAGCATAGTCAATTTGAGACAAAAGTTCACCGTAGCAAAGCGCAAGCGGGAATTTTATCATCAAACAGCCAGAGAGCCCCCTGTTGTTTTTTTTAGTTGACATACGGAATATCCGCAACGATTAACATAATATAGTCTTATGAAAAATCCATTCAAGCATCTTACTTGTGAAAAATTTGTAAAAAAAGCTATTTGCGGTTTTTAATCCTGGAAGTCATCGTCAATCTAAAGCGGTCAGTCGATAGCGTTTCAGCATGTATTCCGGGACATATGAGCGCTTGGCCTGGCGTAATCCGGGCAATCCCAAATCCTGTTCCCGGTTGATAAAACTCACGCCGCGCTGCATCAGTAGTTTGGCGGTTTCCTGATTTATAACCTGCGATGCTCCGATAAAGCTTCGGGATGCTTTTTCAAAATGGATATCGTAAGTATTATTGTTGATCTGGCTGAAAACGGAAAAAGCAATAGCTTGGTTAGAGCCATCAACTATAAGCAAACCTTCAGTACTGAGTTGTTCCCAATGACGCAAGGCTCTTTCAATTGCGCGGTGTTCGTCATCAAGGGTGTTTGAGGAATTTGAATTTCTGTCTGGCATATTTAGAAATTCAAGGACAAGCGGAATGTTCTCCGCCGAAATTTTCTCAATTACGATATCGGAAAATTTTTTCTTAAACTGATGTGTAAGATTTCTTTTTTTATTGAGTTTTGCACCGGACAATTTAGCCAGTGATTCTGTTCGGTAAATATAATCATAGTAATTTTCAGAAGTCTCGATCTTGAAATATGCGGAAATCGTCGAATGATATTGGTTTATGTATTCTTCAGGAACATCATAAAAAGAACCTGGCCAGTGAAATTTCCGACGGAAAGTGTTGGATAGGTTTGCAAGTTGTGACGGTTCAAAGTATTCGCCAATAGGAAACATAACCTCTTTTTCGGTAAAGCTGGCTACAATCAAACGATTCTTTAATTCCGAAAATCGTTCATCATAAACTTCAGACCAGAAAAAAAGATTATGAAAACAACATTCACAGCTTTGGCGTTTTAATATTGACAGTTTTTCTTCAAAAATGTTGCGGTTTTTGGTTTCGATCGTCAGAAAGTCAGCGATATCCAGTTGTTCCGTTTCCATAATTTATTTTCACGCATTTATTTATATTGTTTGAAGCGCCGTTCGTTTAATTTACATGTCTGAAGATTTTTTTCCATGGCTATCGCGGGTTATTGCCTTCGAATAGTATTATCCTAATCATCAGACCGCCGGGAGGGCAAGGGGTAACCTGTTAGTTTTGAATTTTGAGTTATGGTCTTTTGCTCGAAAAGTTTGTATTGGATTAAGATAAATACTATATTATGTTTT
>JAAYPP010000015.1 GCA_012519765.1 Lentisphaerota bacterium | reverse complement strand
ATCTTCAAAAGAATTCTGCTCATTCATAATCGTCCACCTGTTGTTACGGTTTTTAGCGTTTAATGGTTGCATTGCAACGTTGAAACAGAAAACTGGACTCGGTGAAAACAGCGGTTCCTCGAAGCTTTCACAAAAAAATTTTCAGCCATTACCATATCTTATTACCACCGTTGATTCAAATCTTGAAATAGTTTAAATGCCCAACTGTGCCGAGGATACGCCAATAAGGACGATAACTCGACGAGAATAGTCTATTACCCAATGCTTTTTTCCAAGGTAGTCACCTTAAAAACGTTTTTATGCAGGGAGCGTATTTAAAAAGGTCTTTCCTGAAGTATATTAGATGCAGTTTATAATTTATTTAAATATTATGCAATATAATTTCTAAGGAGATTTTTCAATGCAGGTTCCATTGTTGGATTTAGTTGAGCAATACGCATCTTTGAAAGATGAATTTATGAATGAGATTGCCGAGATATGCGACAGTCAGCGTTTTATCCTTGGTGATAAAGTAACAAAGCTGGAGCGTGAATTGGCTGAATATTGCGGAGTTCCGCATGTTTGCGGCGTGACTTCAGGTTCGGACGCCTTGTTGATTGCACTGATGGCCGAGAAAATTGGATATGGTGATGAAGTTATTACTTCGCCGTTTACTTTTTTTGCGACAGCCGGGGCCATTGCGCGAGTGGGCGCAACGCCGGTTTTTGTTGATATCCAGGCTGAAACTTATAATATCAATCCGGAATTGATTGAAGCAGCAATTACCAGCCGGACCAAAGCGATTATTCCGGTGCATTTGTTCGGACAGTGCTGCGACATGGATAAAATTAATGCTATCGCGAAAAAACACAATTTGATTGTGATTGAAGACGCCTGTCAGTCGATTGGCGCAGAATACAAAGGTAAGAAGGCCGGAAGCCTTGGTGATTATGGATGTTTTTCATTTTTTCCGAGCAAAAACCTCGGTTGTTTTGGTGATGGCGGGGCGGTTTCCACAAATTCTTCAGAACGATTTGAACTTTTAAAAACCTACCGCAACCATGGGCAGGGTTCAACTTATATCCACAAGTATGTCGGCGGCAATTTCCGTATTGATGCGTTGCAGGCCGGGATTCTTTCCATTAAATTGCGTGAATTGAACAATTGGCATGACGGCCGCGCTCGCAATGCCGGGATTTATCGTAAGTTGTTTGCCGGTATCAAGAACCAAGAAGAGGTTATTCTTCCCGGACTGGCGGATTATACGACACGTCACATATACAATCAATTCAGCATTCGTATTGTCGACGGCAAACGTGATTCAGTCAAAAAATTCCTCACCGAGAACGGTGTCGGTTGCAATATCTATTATCCGTTGCCGCTACACTTGCAGGAATGTTTTGCCGGATTAGGCGGCAAAAAAGGCGATTGCCCGGTCAGTGAAACTATTGCCGGTGAGATATTGGCACTGCCGATTTATCCTGAACTCAAAGTTGAACAACTTGAGTTTGTTGTGGAATGTCTCGAAAAAGCATTGGACTGAAAATGGGAAGAAAATCAGAAAATGAACGTGAGTTCAAAACCGTAAGCTATTTTCGGCTTTTGAAATACTGTAAACCTTATTGGAAGCGCTTAACCATCGGGATTCTGGCCGGGTTCGTGGTCGGAGGCTCTTTATTCGGCAGTTTGATGGTGGTTCCTGATATGGTCATGGTGGTGGAACATGACATGTCCCGCGGTGGCGTTGCTACGCAGACGGCAGTTAAGGATTCCGTAACCAAAGAAATTCCTGTCGTGACAACCCCGGCGATGGTCGATTCCGATAAGGATTTAACCAAAACCATGAATAAGTTGCGTTTTTATGCGAATAAATTAAGGTTGCCGCTTAAGGTCGGAAACTCGACAGTAGAATTGACCTGGCCGGTCACCCTGACGATTCCAGTGATCAAGGGTAATGGACGGATTTCATGGCAGTTTTTCAGTATTTTTATCTTTCTTTTTCTGGCGGCCTGGTTGCTCAAGAATATTGCGACTTTTGTCAACCACTATTACACCAGGTGGGTCGGAGCCAAAGTAATTACTGATATGCGCAATGAGATTTATGGGAATCTAATCAATCAATCATTAAAATTTTACGGCAATCAGGACATCGGACATTTGATCAGCCGCTGCACCAATGATACTGCGGCAATCGAAAGTTCAGTATCCAACACCGTGGCGGACGCGACGCGTTGTCCGATTGAAATTATTGCTTGTGCGAGCGCAATTATTATCGCCAGTTACCAATACAATAATTTCGGATTGTTGATTTTGTTGTTTGTCGGTATGCCGCTTTGTATTCTGCCTTTGACGATACTCGCCAGGAGAATCCGCAAAATTTATAAACGGTCTTTTGCGAAAATTGCTGAAGTAGTATCGCGAATGCATGAAACTTTCACTGGAATCCTGGTGATTAAAGCTTACAATACCGAAAAAAAAGAGCAGGAACTTTTTCGGCATACCAACCATCGTTATTTCAAAAATATCATCAAAGCGCTCAGGCTACAACTTCTGATGCAGCCATTGATGGAGGTGGTTACTGTTTCTGCGACATTGATATTTTTGCTTATTTCATATAGTCGCGGTGTCACTATCAGCGAATTGGCGGTAATTTTGGTGCCGGCGGTTATGGCATATCGACCGATCAAGGATTTAGCCAAGGTGGTTACCAATCTGCAGCGCAGCATGGCTGCCGCTGACCGGTATTTCAATATTATCGATACCAATACCGCGCTGGTTGAAAAAGCCGACTGCGTCGAACTCAAAGATTTTAAAAATGGGATTGAATTTAAAGAGGTTGATTTTTCATACGACAACAACCGTAAAATTCTGGACGGAGTATCTTTTAAAATAGCCAGGGGCAGTATGGTCGCCGTTGTGGGCGAAACCGGATCGGGCAAAACTACCATCGCCAATTTGATTGCTCGTTTTTATGACGTTACCAACGGTTCAATCACAATTGACGGAATCAATGTCAAGGATTTTCAAATTAAATCTTTGCGTGAACATATCGGCATTGTTACCCAGGATCCTACGTTGTTCAATCAGACTATTGCCAACAACATTGCTTATGGTTGCCCGAATGTGACCCGTGATGAAATTATCGAAGCGGCGAAACAGGCCAATGCACACCAGTTTATCGTTGACGGCCGACATCCCCAGGGTTATGACACCGAAGTCGGCGAGAAGGGCTTCAAATTGAGCGGTGGCGAGAAACAGCGTGTTGCAATCGCACGGGCGATCCTTAAAAATCCACCGATCCTGATTCTGGATGAAGCTACCAGCGCGTTGGATACGGTTACAGAACGGCTGGTACAGGATGCTCTTAACACCGTAATGAGTAACCGGACCGTTTTTGCGATAGCTCATCGGCTGAGTACAATTAAAAACGCCGATTTGATTATTGTTTTGAAAAACGGTAAAATTATCGAATCCGGCAATCATGAAGAATTGCTGGCTTTGGGCGGTTCTTACAAAAAACTATACGAAACCCAATTCGGAAACCAGGCCTAAAATTCGCGCGCGCATAATGCGCGCGCAAATTTAAAAGATCTCAAAATCCGTTTTTTAGGTTATTGGTGGATGGCATCATTGAGCTGGTAAGTTATTTGGTCAAATGCTCAAGGTTGAACAAAATAATTTTGAATTCAGTTGTGCTGATAATTTCAGACAGTATTTTTTTTGCGGAACTGACTCGGAGAAAGTTTGACTGACTTATAGAATTGCCGGCTGAAATAGTTACTGTCGTTAAAACCGACCTTGAAAGCGATTTCTGAAATATTCATTTCGGATTGACGCAGTAAGCTGCAAGCTTCATTAATTCTGGTCTGAATTAGATAGTTGACCGGTGATATTCCGGTGGCCTGATTAAATTTGCGCATAAAAGTACTGCGCGACATCCCCGAATTTTCGATTAACTTATCCAACTTTATCGGCTGTCGGAAGTTTGATTTGATATAACTCAATACCTTTCCGATTTTAAATGACGGCTCGTTGATTTTATTCAGATTTTCTGTATACAGACGCGACAGATTGCTGATAAGCACCATGAAATATCCCATTAACCTAAAAAACGCAGTTGAAAATTCGGTGTGAGATTTCCTCCTCATCCGAGGTTTCCGATAACGAATGTTCTGATTTGTTTTTTTTACAGATTCAGGAGTATTTGATATCCGTCTGAAACCGTTTT
>JAAYPP010000113.1 GCA_012519765.1 Lentisphaerota bacterium | reverse complement strand
GCTTTTCCAGATAATAAGCAAAATCTTCTCCGGCCATAGAAGGACGTTCCAACGGAGTCCAAAATTTTTCACCGAGCCACTTCTGTATTGTTTTCTCTGAAAATACCACCGTCTCGTCGTGATTTATACGCATAAAAAAATATTTGTCAAGAGCAAATCGGTTTTTTTATGATTTTATGTTGATGCTGATGCCGGATGCTGTCGCAAATAGCAAAAATCCGTAACTGCAGGGTAAGCGTTACAATAATTTCATCAGCAACGGAATAGTCAGAATTGAAAGGGTGGTAGTGAAGATAATGGATTGTCCGGCAAAATCAGTAGATCCGCCGTAATGCGTGGTAATCATAGCAGATGATGCCGAAACCGGCATTAACGAAACCACAAAAGCAGTTACATAAACTTCGTAGGGCAAAGGGATAAGTTTCAACATAAGAATCAGAATCAGAGGAATAATTACCAACCTGACTGCTGCCATAACCAGCGCGTCACGGATATTTTTGAAGACATTGCCGGCGCTGAAATAAATGGCTCCGCCAATCAGCACCAGCATAAGCGGAACAGAAGAATCTCCAAGTTTTTTGCAGGTAACTTCCACGACCGCAGGGACTTTAAGATTGAAAAAACAAAAAAACAGTGCCAACACGACAACAGCCTGATTGATGCCGAAGATATTTTTGATGGCGCGCCCCATGTCCTTGCCGGCCAAAAGTGCGACCCCGATAGTCCAGAACGCCACCGTAAAACCGATATTCATAATAAACAGTGTCGGCAGAAAGGTATCGCCCCAGACATTTTGCAGAACGATCAACGGAAGAAAAAGATAATTATTGATGGCGCAAAAGTGATGAAATGTAACAATTTTGTCACGATTACGAGTTTTCAGAAGTGCAGTCAGCGGCCAGCCAATGATTGCGCCCATCGCCATCATCAAAAAACCGGTCAGCGGTGCAATCCACAATTGCTGAAGATCCTCCGGATTGAATCTGGTATATATAGAATGAAAGATCATCAGCGGGAAAAAGACATCAACCATTAATTTGCTCATTTTATTGAGAATTTCAGGAGTAAATATCTTAATCCGGCAACACCACGCGCCAATTCCGAACATCAGAAAAGTTTCGAGAATTGCATAAAAAACTTGGAGTGCGGTACCGACTCCAGTGATGGCGGTTTCGGCTATCATCGTTTTTTTACCGGTTTCTTAGCGGTTTTAGCGGGAACAATACCGCCAAATTGGGCAAGATAGCGTCCGGTATGTGATTCCGGAACTGCGGCAACGGACTCCGGAGAACCGCAGGCAATGAGCCGTCCGCCGTGATCGCCCCCTTCCGGACCGAGATCAATCAGATAATCCGCAACCTTGATGACGTCAAGGTTGTGTTCGATCACCAGAACGGTATTGCCGGCATCGCGGAGCCGGAACAGCACTTTGAGCAGTTGCTCAATATCCGCCAGATGCAGTCCGGTAGTAGGTTCATCCAGAATATACAGCGTGTGACCGCGTGGAATACGCGCCAGTTCCGTCGACAATTTTACTCTCTGAGCTTCGCCGCCCGATAAAGTAGTGGCGGCTTGACCAAGTTCAACATAGCCAAGCCCGACCTCCTGGAGCATCCGTAATTTTCTGGACAGCGCCGGAAATGCGTCAAAGAAGTCAACCGCCTCATCAACCGTCATTTCCAGCACATCGGCAATGCTTTTGCGTTTATACAGGATGGACAGTGTTTCCTGATTGAACCGTCGTCCGCCGCAGGCTGAACACTGTACATAGACATCGGACAGAAACTGCATCTCAATTTTTTTGATGCCGTCGCCTTTGCATTCTTCACAGCGTCCGCCTTTGACATTAAAACTGAAACGTCCGGGTTTGAAGCCGCGAATTTTGGATTCCGGAAGTTCCGCGAAAAGGTTGCGGATGTGATTGAAGGCCTCAGTATAGGTGACCGGGTTGGAACGCGGGGTCCGTCCGATCGGGCTCTGGTCAATGACAATCGCTTTAGTGATATTCTCAAGCCCAGTGATTTTGCGGTGTTTTCCGGGAATATTGTCATTGGCAAAACCGAAATGGCGATTCAGTGCCTTGATTAACACTTCACTTATCAGCGATGATTTGCCTGATCCGGAAACGCCGGTCACACAGATAAAGGTTCCCAGCGGAAATTCGACGTCAATATCTTTGAGATTGTTCTGGGCCGCTCCTTCAATTACGATGCGCGTTCCATTGCCGGACAGTCGTTTGGAAGGAATTTGAATGGCGCGTCTTCCGGACATAAAATCTGCTGTTGGCGAATTTTTTTCAACCGCGGCAACTTCATCGGGAGTTCCGGACGCGACGATTTCACCGCCGTGAACTCCGGCACCGGGTCCGAGATCCAGGACATAATCAGCTTTGCGAATAGTGTCGAGATCGTGTTCGACGACAATTACGGTATTACCGAGATCGCGAAGCCGTTCCAGCGTTAAGAGCAAACGGTCGTTATCGCGCTGATGAAGTCCGATACTGGGTTCATCAAGAATATAGAGTACCCCGACCAGTCCGCAGCCGAGCTGAGTCGCCAACCGGATGCGCTGAGATTCACCGCCGGAGAGCGTACCGCTTTCACGGTTCAGGTTTAAATAGGGCAGACCGACATCATTAAGAAAGGTCAGCCGGTCTTTGATTTCTTTGGTAATGTCGGCGGCGATAATGCTTTTCTCATTATCAAGCCGCAACAACTTCATAAATTCAAGCGCGTCCTCAACGGACAACGCATTAAAACGGTCGATCGGCATATCGCCGACAGTCACCGATAAACTGACTTTGTTCAGGCGGGAACCGTTGCAGAAAGGACAGATTCTGCGTCCCTGGTATTTTTTGAGGCGTTCGCGAACGCTGTCGCTTTCGGTTTCATCAAGCCGCCGGTTCAGATTAGCAAGCACCCCTTCAAAAGGTTTTTTCCACATAAACTTGCGTCCTTTGATGTGGTAGGCGAACTCCAGTGGTTTATTCCCGGTGCCGTCAAGAATCATTTCCCTGATATGATCGGGAAGAGACCGGAACGGCTTGGTCAGCATTTCCGGATATTCTGACCATTCGGCAAGTTTACGCAAAATCATATTGTAATAAATGATGAGATGTTGCGGACCGCGCCGCCATGCTGGAATTGCGCCGCCCCGGATCGAAAGCGAATCATCCGGAATCACCAGTTTCGGATCCATAACCAATTTTACACCAAGGCCATGGCACTCAGGGCAAGCTCCGTACGGGCTGTTAAAAGAAAAATTGCGCGGCAACAGCTGTCCGAAACTTACCCCGCATTCGACACAGGCAAGATGTTCAGAAATCAGCTCTTCGTCCCAACCATCTTTCGCTTCGCGGTTTTCCAACAGTAAATTTATGACGCCATTGCCGTATTTGAGCGCGAGTTCTACCGAATCGTTCAAACGTGCCCGGTCGATGTTGCCCGTTATCAGCCGATCAACAACTGCCTCAATGGTGTGGCGAACGGTTTTCGCGAGCGGTTTAAGTTCTTCCTCAATCGCATGATGCTGGCCGTCGACTCGAAGTCGGACAAAGCCGTCTGAACGGATCTTCTCGATAATGTCGCGGTGTTCGCCTTTTGCTCCGCTCACATACGGCGCCAGCAACATAAGTTTGCGACCTGGCGGCAGAGCACAGATTTTGTCACAGATTGATTCCGGTGTCTGCGGCTTAAGTTCACGTCCGCACTCAGGACAGTGGGGAATGCCGGCATGTGCATAAAGCAGGCGCAGATAATCATAAATTTCAGTGGTGGTAGCCACAGTTGAGCGCGGATTGGAGCCTGCGTGACGCTGTTCAATAGCAATCGCCGGAGATAAACCGCTGATTGAACCGACTTTCGGCTTCTGGAGCCGGTCAAGGAACATCCGGGCGTAAGCGGAAAGACTTTCCACATAACGCCGCTGACCTTCCGCGTAAAGGGTATCAAACGCAAGCGACGACTTCCCGGAACCGCTCAGTCCGGTGATTACGGTCATGCGGTTGCGCGGAATCGTCACATCGATATTTTTAAGGTTGTGCTGACAGGCACCCCTGATGATGATTTTATCTTTGTTATCCATAGTTTTTCCAGTAAAAAAGAACTTTAATATACTCTGCGGAATCGCCAAAACAATTGCGGTTTAAGGTTGATTCATTAACCCTGTCTGCTACATTAAACTTTCTGCAACCTATTTTTCAGGGAGTTATTAAATCATGAAGAAGCGCGAAAACATCAATGATCTTGATGAAAACATGAAGGCTCGCCAGCCCGATTCCAATGGAATGATCTGGCATGACGCGAATGAAAAGCCGTTCCGCCTTTGCGGTTTTTACTGGTACGGGCAGGATCGCACATTCCGGCGATTGCCGCTCCAGCCGAAATACCCGATCAGTGAAGCGGTCGAAGCATTGTGTAATCATACCGCCGGCGGGCAGTTGCGTTTTCGCACAAATTCGCCCAGAATCTCACTTAAAATCGAGACTTTAAATATCGGGCGAATGGATCACATGCCAGACACCGGTATGAGCGGTTTTGATTTGTATATCGGCAAACCCGGACGTGAACGCTTCTACTCTGTGCTTCGTCAATCAACTCATGACGGCAGTTATATTGCTGAAATGTTCAACGTCAAAGAACACGGCATGCGTGATTTTCTCCTGAATTTCCCCCTTTACAACGGCGTCAAATCTTTGCAAATCGGACTTGATGCCGATGCGTCAATTGAAGCACCTCAATCATTTTCACTATCCCGGCCAGTGATATTTTATGGAACATCCATAACCCAGGGCGGCTGTGCCTCCCGTCCCGGCATGGCTTTCACCAACATTTTGAGCCGTCGCCTTAATCTTGAAGTTTTCAATCAAGGTTATTCCGGCAACGGCAAATGTGAACCAGAAATGGCAAAAATCCTGGTGAAAATTAATAATCCGGCACTGTTTGTCATTGACTGCGATGCTAACTGCGGAGATGCCGGATTTGCCGAACGGCTTCCGGTATTTATCGATATAATCCGGGCGGTCCATCCCGTAATGCCGATTCTGGTGATGTCCAGAATCAGTTTCGGGAAAGAAGCACATCGCGGCATCACTCCGGGCAACATCACACCCGCACCGGGACTTCGCGATAATTTTCGGATTCAATCTGAAACCGTCAAACAACGCCGAGACAACGGCGACCGCAATATCCATTTCCTTGACGGGTCTAAACTGCTCGGCCGCGATTATTGGGAATGCACTGTTGACGGCGTCCATCCGACTGACCTGGGTTTTAACCGTATTGCCGAAAATCTTCAGAAAACCATTAAAAAACTTACCGGATTACAACCATGATAATTAATGTCGATAATGTCGAATATCAGCCGCAACGCATTTTCTGCGTCGGTCGCAATTACCGCGCCCATATTCAAGAGTTGAACAACGATTTGCCGAAAACTCCGGTGATTTTCTGTAAACCCGCTTCTTCGCTGGTCTCACATGAGGTCGCTGAAATTCCATACCCACGTCACGGCGGCAAGCCGCACTTCGAAACCGAGCTGGTGGTACTGATCGGAAACAGCGGCATTCCTGTTGATAACGAAGCTGCCAAAAAATTAATTGCCGGACTGGGAATCGGGCTCGATCTGACCTTGCGCGAAGTTCAAACCGAATTGATTGCCAAAGCACTGCCATGGGAAAAAAGCAAAGGTTTCGATGCCAGCGCTCCGCTCGGCAAAATATTGCCCTTCGACCCGGCAACTGATCTGAACAACCTGACTTTCAGTTGCGCGGTAAACGGCATTCCGCGCCAGCACGGAAATTCCGCGAACATGATTTTTACCATTCCTGAAATCATGCTTGAAATCGCCCGCTACTGGAGTTTTCTTCCCGGCGATCTTATTTTTACCGGAACACCACAAGGTGTCGGCGCTCTTGATCGCGGCGATATCATCGAAATTAACTCCGAATTGTTCGGAAAATATTCATGGAAGTTGGCGTAACTTTGATTTTAAATTCGCGCGCGCATTATGCGCGCGCGAATTTAAATAATAATTTACAGCTGGTGATGCTTGTCGGAATGAGACTGTTTTCTCTCTGATATCAGCCAGAATCCGCCCGCGGCAAACACCGCAAATAATGATAACAGTCCCCACAGCATCAACGGCTGCCCCTGATATTTATCAAACGCCAGCGAGCCGACCCAGGGGCCGACCGCATAGCCGACACCTCTGGTAAAACCCAGCGCCGCCATATAACGCCCGATGCCGGAACGCGGCGCAAGGCCGCTGATACTGACATATAACGAAGGCATGACAATCACTTCGCCCAGCGTCAAGGTAAATACCGCCAGCGCCAGCTGCCAGCCATTACTGCAGAAGGCCAACGAAACATATCCCAACGCATAAAAAACTGCCCCTCCAACCAGCCTTCTGGTTTGTCCGATATTCAGTTTATCCATGATTCGTACCACTGGAATTTGACAGAAAATCACGGCGAAACCGTTCACCGAATAAACCATCCCCAGCGCGTTGCGGCTTACCCCGATTACTCCGGTTGCGTAAACCGACATGATCGAATAAAGTTGCGAGGTTAACAAAAACAGCAAGAAGCTGCATGCCAAAAGCTTGAGCAGCTGATAATCACGGAAGATCCCCGGCACGGTGGTAGTCGCATGTTCATCGTGTTCGCGCACGGCTTCACGGCAATTAATTTTGGTATGCAATGCACCCACCAGGCATAAAATCGCGGTCAATGCAAACAATAAGGAAAACGGAGTGCGGGCGAGAAACGCACCGAGCATCGGACCAAGTGCCCACCCGATATTGGTTCCAATGCGGATTCGGCCGTAAATTGCCGGGCGCTCCGCCAAACTGGTGATATCGGTCAGGTAAGCATCAGCACCCACCCCGAAAAATGTCCCGGCGGCCGCATTAACCATCAGCATAACCGCGAACAGCCACAGCGGCGACTGAAACATTGCCATCACCGCCAAAATAAAAAAAACAACTGCCCGGGAAATCTGTCCGAACTGCATCATGAAATGACGCCCGATACGATCGGCCATCCAGCCGGAAAGCGAAGGCGAAAGAATTACCGCCAATCCCATCAGCGGGAAAATTATTCCCACTTCAGACATCGG
>JAAYPP010000112.1 GCA_012519765.1 Lentisphaerota bacterium | reverse complement strand
TAAACTGGTGATTCATACTGCCGCTCAGCCTTCGCACGACTGGGCAGCACGCGAGCCGTTCACTGATTTTTCGGTTAATGCCAACGGCACTTTGAATCTGCTTGAAGCCACGCGGTTAAATTGTCCGGACGCGGCATTTATTTTTACCTCCACCAACAAAGTTTATGGTGACAATCCCAATTCATTGCCGCTTCAGGAACTTGATACCCGCTGGGAAATCGAACCGGGTCATCAGTATTATCAAAATGGCATTGACGAGAGCATGTCCATTGACCATTGTAAACATTCTATTTTCGGTGCTTCCAAGGTTGCCGCGGACATAATGGTTCAGGAATACGGACGATATTTTGGGATGAAAACCGGATTGATTCGCGGCGGCTGTCTGACCGGTCCCAGGCACGCCGGAGCTGAACTGCATGGTTTCCTGGCATATCTCATGAAATGTGCGGTTACCGGACGCGAATACAATATTTTCGGTTACAAGGGCAAGCAGGTACGTGACAATATTCATTGTTCCGATCTGGTCAATGCGTTTTATCATTTTTATCTTAATCCGCGTTGCGGTGAAGCTTACAATATGGGTGGCAGTCGCTTCAGCAACTGCTCAATGCAAGAGGCAATTGCGATTTGTGAACGCATCACCGGGAAGCCGATGAAAGTCAAATACCTTGAAGCAAATCGAATCGGCGATCACATCTGGTGGATCAGCGACATCTCCAAATTCCGTTCTCATTATCCGGAATGGAATCTGACTCGCGGTATTGAAGATATTCTCCGCGAAATCCATGATTACAATTGTGAGACCTGGCTTCGGGCGGAAGCTTAATCCCAATAAATATCTGCCCTAAGAAAACACCAAAAAGAATGTTTACCCCCGCTTGATACAGACAATACAGGATATCGCCTAACATCGACTCAATTATCACTGAAATGGTTTTATTAAAATTCGCGCGCGCATAATGCGCGCGCGAATTTCATTCTGAAAAAATGAGTCCAAAGAAATTCTCTCTACTGAAAAAAACTGTTTTACCTTTTTAAATGTTAGGACAGAAGTGACAGTAGATGCAGATTTTACATTATCGGTAAAGCTTGGGCCAAATGTAAACTCACCTGATACAACATGCCTTTTTCAGTCCCACACGATCTTATAATCCCACAGAGAAACTCACACGGAGAATGAGATTATAAGATCGCAATAACGTGGTATCCGCCGTCAATGGTTTTCTGGAATGGCTGGCACAGACCTTCCGGTCTTGCCAAGTGATATGACATACGTTCGCGAAAACGATTCTGATTTTACCGTGATATTCGCCATTCTAAATGTTTCCGATGGTTTTTCATCGTTGAATGCAACAAATGCATTTGATTTCGGCGGAACTGTTACCGTCTGCCGGATTTTCAAAAATGTTGCGAATTGCGATGTGGCTTCAAGAGTAAGCTTGAGTGGAACATCATTGAAGTTGTAAAGTTCAACCTCTACCTTATCCAATCCGACTTGCTTGGGAATGGCTGTCCATTCCTGTGCGCCTGTAACCTTATCCACAAGGATCACTGCCGATGATTCTGCAAGTGGCGCGTCAAAAATCAGCGTTTTGTCCCGTATGGTATACTTCAGGTCTTCGATACCATTCGTGTATAGCTGAAACACAAAACCATATTTCATGGAAAAACCTTCAGGCAATTCGTATTCCACTTTTCCTTTTTTCTTTATTCTCATTCAAAAAAGTAATTGTTATGGCTTTTGTTCCCGTATGGTCAATAAACTTTTTCGTGTCGGGCATAATTACATGCGAGTAAGCTTTTATATTCGAATTATCAATGCCTAGTCCAATAGTGTCGTTGAATACCGCATAATTGAGAAGTGGACTTATTTTCTGCCGCAACCTCAGTATGTAATACGTATGCGGATGAT
>JAAYPP010000014.1 GCA_012519765.1 Lentisphaerota bacterium | reverse complement strand
TTGTGAAAAATGTGATCTTAATCTGCCGCTCGATGACGTGGATGAACGACGTTCTTGCGGTATCGAAAAACTGTTGGCCGATTATGATGAAACTATATCGCTGGTGCCTTCGAACAACTCACGCTATAAAAGGAGAAATTCGTGATGTGTTTCATAATGGCCATGAAACGGCTCAAAGTCCCGGTATTATTAATGTCGATGGTTTGTGCCATAACTTTGTCGGCTACGTCCGATGAATTTGTTACCGCCCTGACCGGCAAATTCCCGCCTTTTAATTATTACAATGAAGGCGGTGACCTTGCCGGATTTGATGTCGATGTATCGCGGGAAATAGCGAAAAGGCTCAAAAAGGAGTTGCGAATTGTTACCACTGAATGGGATGGCATTATCGCCGGTTTGCTGGCCGGGAAATATGATGCGATTGTGGCATCAATGGCGATTACTCCGGAGCGGAAGCAAAGCGTAAATTTTTCCGAGCCTTATTACCGTTCCGGAGCACAGATGTTTGTGCACCGGGATAATCCGAATCACATTTATTCAATTGACGAATGTTCGGGGTTGCGGATTGCGGTTGTGCTGGGGGAGACTTATCAGCAGTTTTTGGAAAAAAACTATCCTGATATTGAAGTGGTTACCCTCAAATCAACCGTATCGATATTTGAAATGATGGAACAGCAGCGTATTGCCGGATTTGTTACTGACCGGCTGGTCGGTCTATGGCAGATCAAAAACGCCGGCCGTTCTTTTGTTCCGGTCGGCGAAATGCTTTATACTGAAAGTATTGGGATTCCAGTGCGAAAAGACAGTAATAAGCTGCTCAAGCAGATCAATCGGTCAATATCGGATATGAAAGTTGACGGGACCATGGACAAAATTTATCAAAAATACTTTGGCACGGTCGGAGTTGCGGAGGGAGAATCCGCCGTCGGCGGCATGACTTTCAGCATTATTGCCAACAAATTACTCAAGGGCTTCGCCATAACGCTGCTGATTGCTTTTTTGGCGATTTCACTCGGGTTCCTGTTTTCAATTCCGACTGGGTTATTACTGGTTTATAATTCCGGATTTTGGGCTTTGCCAAGTCGAATTATCCGTATGTTTGTAGATTTTATTCGAGGAACTCCGGTACTGATACAATTGCTTTTTGTTTGGCTCGGACTGGGACTGAAAGCATTTCCGGCGGCAATAATTACATTGGGAATTTGTGCAATGTGTTATATGGCGGAAGCAGTCAGAGCTGGGCTGATCAGTGTTGCGCCGGGTCAGGCGCTGGCAGCACGGGCACTGGGACTTTCATCTTTTGATCGGTTTCGATTTGTTATCTGGCCGCAGGCATTCCGGATTGCCCTGCCCTCGCTGATGAACAATGTGGTGGCGTTAATCAAAGATACGGCGCTGGTGTCGATTATTTCAATTCCGGAATTGATCAGAGAGGCACAATCCATTATCAGCGTAACTTTTGAACCGCATAAATATTATCTGATCGCGGCATTGATGTTTTTCGCCGTGACTTTTCCGTTAATGAAACTCTCCGGCAGAATAGAGCGGGCAATTCAGGCAAAAGGATTCAAGCATGATTAAGATTGAAAATTTATCTTACACGTACGGTGATGGAACTCAAGCAATCAAAAATCTCAATATCAGCTTTCCATCAGAACATATTTTCGCAATAATGGGCTTTTCCGGGTCCGGAAAAACTACGCTTCTGAATTGCATATCACGATTTATAAAGCCGCAGCAGGGCAAAATTTTTCTGGATAATCAGAATATTTTTGAAATGGATGTGAAGTCTTTTCGTGAAGCAATCGGAGTCGTTTTTCAGGCGCTAAATCTATTTCCGCATATGACAGTACTGGAGAATATGACGTTGGCACCATGCCGTTTGCGGCGAATAAATGAGAAAGATGCCAAAAATTCTGCTCGTGAAATGCTGGAGCGGCTCGGAATACTGGAACTGGCAGATCATTACCCGTCCCAGGTCAGCGGCGGCCAGGCACAGCGCGTGGCTATCGGGCGCGGGTTGATGCTGAAACCGCGACTGATGTTGCTGGATGAGCCGACCAGTGCGCTTGACGCCAGAACCACAGAAGATTTTTCGCACTGGATTCGCGAACTTCAGTCTGATACAAATTTTATTGTCGTCACGCACGATCTTGAGTTTGCCAGAACTGCGGCATCCAAAGGGATGTTCATGAGTGAAGGCGAAATTGTCGAATCCGGCAATATCGATGGTGTTTTGCGTCATATAAAAAGAGGTTGAATATGGTTATGGATATGACGAAACATGACCGGTTGGAAACGCTACCCTGCGGTTCGTTGGTTCAGCATGGCCAATATAATGACCGGGTCTATTTGATGAAAGCAACTGATGCCGCCGCGGCAAAATTGCCGAAACGGCTGATTGGGCTGGCCCAAAATCAAGGTTATGGCAAAATATTCGCCAAAATCCCGCTTCGCATGGGCAAGGAATTCGAAACTTCCGGATTCTTGCAGGAAGCGCGTGTGCCCGGTTTTTTCAACGGTAGCGAAGATGCGCTGTTTATGGCTTATTATCTTGATGATCTCAGAGCCAAAGAGTCAGAGTCTGTTAATTACGAAAATATCATGAAACTGGCGAAAGCAAAGCGCAACTCTGGAATTGCGACAGCAAAGGGAGCTGGATTTTCGTTTCGCCGCTGTCAGGAAAGCGATGTTTCGGCAATGGCAAAAATATATCAAAAAGTTTTTGCGTCCTATCCATTCCCAATCCATGAATCGGATTATCTTCTGGAAACCATGCGCGACGCGGTCGATTATTTCTGTGCCGAAAAAGAAGGTGTGATGGTCGCGCTTGCTTCCGCAGAAAAATACCAGCAGGATTCCAACTGGGAAATGACAGATTTCGCGACTTTACCGAAATGGCGCGGACACAGCCTGGGCGTTCGGTTGCTGGATTTGATGGAAAACGAAGCAGTACGGCAGAATGTGAAAACGGTTTACACCATTGCCCGTGCCGCTTCGGCCGGGATGAATATCACTTTTGCCCGGTTAGGTTATCATTTCGGCGGCCGCCTGAAAAACAATACGAATATTTCAGGACAGATCGAAAGCATGAATGTCTGGTACAAATCACCCGAAAAATAAGCACGTGACCGCACGTTTCAAAACCGTCTGAATTGCTGGATCTGTTGAAAAAACAAGGCTTTGCTCTATATTAAAAGCTTATATTTTTATCTGGACTGACAAGATTTTACAGTATAACCACATAAACTTTTAAGGCTGATTTATGAGAGCAAACGAACTTAGAAAGAAATATATTGATTTTTTTAAATCCAAAGGCCACCGTGAAATAAAAAGCGCTTCACTGATTCCGGAAAATGATCCGACATGTCTGTTTACCACGGCCGGAATGCATCCGCTGGTTCCTTATCTGCTTGGCGCCAAACATCCGCTCGGCACCAGGCTTTGTGATGCTCAAAAATGCATTCGTACCGGTGATATTGATGAAGTCGGTGACCCGGTTCATCTGACCTTTTTCGAAATGCTCGGCAACTGGTCGCTTGGCGATTATTTCAAAGAAGATGCAATAAAATTCAGTTTTGAATTTCTGACCAGTCCGGACTGGTTGAATATTCCTCTCGAAAATCTCGCTTTTACCGTTTTTGCCGGTGATGAAAATTGCCCGTTTGATTCAGAGTCTTATGAAACCTGGCGTTCATTGGGAGTTCCTGCGGAACGTATTGCCAAGCTCGGCAAAAAAGACAATTGGTGGGGACCGGCTGGACAGACCGGTCCGTGCGGACCTGATACTGAGATGTTCTATTGGACCGGCAGCGGCAACGCACCACAGGTTTTCGACCCCGCCGACAAACTCTGGGTTGAAATCTGGAACGATGTTTTTATCCAATATAATAAAAACCAGGAAGGCAAATATGAGCCGCTGGCCAAACAAAATGTCGATACCGGCATGGGACTGGAGCGGGTTACTGCGGTACTGCAAGGCAAGGCAAGCTGCTACGATACGGAGCTTTTTCAGCCGATTTTCACATGTCTCGACCACCTGCGCGGGATTCCAGCTCCGGCCACGCGTTGTGATTCTGAACGAATTATCGCCGACCATTCGCGCGCTGCGGTTTTTATTATCGGCGACGGCATCACGCCGGGCAAAGTCGATCAGGCTTATGTGCTGCGCCGGTTGATCCGGCGAGCGGTGCGCGAAGGGCGCAAGTTGGGGATGCTAAACTTTATGCCTGCGGTGGCGGAAGTCATTATCGAAAATTTTGGTGAAGTCTATCCTGAGTTGAAAAACCGGGCTGCGATAATTATTGAGGAGTTGCAGATTGAAGAAAAACAGTTCAATACTACTCTGGAAAACGGTACTCGCGAATTCGAAAAGTTGATTGCGCGGGTTCCGGCGCATGTTGCCAATAAATCAATCAGCGGCAAAAACGCATTTTTTCTCTACGAAACTTATGGGTTCCCGATTGAATTGACCGAAGAGATGGCACGTGAAAAGGGTTTCACTGTTGATCGCGAAGGATACTTAAAAGCCTACGAAAAGCATCAGGAACTGTCGCGACAGGGTGCTGAACAAAAATTCAAGGGAGGGCTTGCCGATAATTCGGAAGCCACAGCAAAACTGCATACCGCTACTCATCTGCTTCAGGCGGCATTGCGCCAGGTGCTGGGTGAACATGTTCAGCAACGTGGTTCCAATATTACTGCCGACCGGTTGCGCTTCGATTTTTCACATCACGATAAAATGACACCTGAACAGTTGAACGAAGTCGAGAAACTGGTGAATCAGGCGATTGAGGCAAAAATCCCGATTAATTGCCGGGAGATGAGTTTTGACGAGGCCCAAAGTGACGGCGCGATCGGACTGTTTGAAGATCGTTATGGCGAATGTGTCAAGGTTTTTACTATCGGCGAATTCAGCAAGGAAGTGTGCGGCGGACCGCATGCCGACAATACCGCGGCACTCGGCAAATTCAAAATTCAGAAAGAAGAAAGTTCCAGTCGTGGTGTTCGCCGCATCAAGGCTATTTTGATTCAGCCGTAACCGTAAAACCCAAGAGGAGGAGATTACTATGGAACATCGCGATTTGAAAATAATTGAAACGGAAGGCGGATATTTGATTAAGGTTTACGGACGTGCCAATTTTAATTACGGCATGTCATTGCGTAATTTCGCCAGGAATCTGACCGGAGATTTCGGTCAGGTTTGTATTGACTTGAAAGCGTGTGAGGCCATGGACAGTACCTTTATGGGAACTTTGGCGATGCTCGGGTTAAAAGGTACTAAACTCAACCGCCAAGTTGAGATTTTGAATGCTTCTGAATTCTGCCGCGGCCTGCTTCGCGGACTTGGTCTGAACAGATTATTTAAGTTCGAAAATCGTGAAGCCCCTGATTCCGGTGAAATCGTCAGCGATTTGAAGAGTGCCGACCTTAAGATGGATACCGCCGAAACGGTGGTAGAAGCTCATAAAACACTGGTCGAAGCAGATTCGGACAATGCCGCTAAATTTGGAGCGGTAATTGACTACGCGGAGAAAGATCTTCAAAAACTGAAAGATCAGAATCAGCAGGATTCATAAGCGTAACTTTATTTTTAAAATTCGCGCGCGCATTATGCGCGCGCGAATTTTACAGACCGTATTTACGCGAATTTAAGATGCTATTCAAAAAACTCTAGCTGTTGGTTGATTTTTTTAAACAGTGAATGATATTAAAACGATTGATTATAGATTGTATTTAACCAGATTTGTAAGGAGGTTTATAATGGGTTGCGAATGTTCCGTGGAAAATATCCCTGAAAAAATGCTGGCATGGCAGATGTATGGTGCAGGAATGGAGAATTTCGGAGATAATGATCAGCCGTGTGAAATCCCGGTTCCTGCGATAAAAGAAGACGAGCTATTGGTCAGAATTGATGCGGTCGGCCTCTGTTTTTCTGATGTTAAACTGATCCGTGCCGGAGAAGAACATCCGCGGGTGATTTCCAAAAACCTTAAAGAAGACCCGGTAATTCCAGGTCATGAAGCGGTGATGACCATCGTTAAAACCGGCGCCAAAGTGGATCCTGACTTTTGCCCCGGTCAACGCTATATCATCCAAGCTGACATTTATGTCAATGGCAAGGGTTTCGCTTACGGCTACGCTATTAATGGCGGCATGGCCCAGTACAGCGTGCTTGACCAACGGGTTTTGAACGGTGATGAAGGATGCTATCTGTTGCCGCTGGATGAAAAAACTCCGGTTGCGGTCGCGGCACTTATGGAGCCGTGGACCTGTGTGCAGGCCGCTTACATGATTGAATATCGCTCAACGCCGAAAAAGGGTGGAAAGGTATTAATTGCCGCAGAATCTGGTTCAGAAAATCTTTATCGCGCCGGTTCTTTGCTGAAAACTGCCGCTCCATCTTCGGTCAAAGTGTTAAATTTGAGTAGTGAAGCGGTAAGCGCGCTTGAAGCTGAACTCGGGGTCAGCATTAGCGTAATCAATGACATTCCGGTCGGCGAAAAATTCGACGACATTTTTATTTGCGACGTCAACAACCGTGAATTCGGCGAAAAACTGGCAAAACTGGGTGACCGCACCGCGATGATCAGTTTTATCGGAGAATTCCAGGATGAAAACTGGTCTTTTGACGTCGGCAGCATTCATTATGAAGGCTGGTATTATCAAGGTGCTCAGGGCAATGTGCTGTCTGACGGCTACGGTCGCAATCAGCGCAGCAAACTTAAAGCCGGCGGAACCTGCTGGCTGCCCGGCGGCGCCGGCGCAATGGGCCAAATGCATACGCAGATGGCAGTTGAAGACCCGAATGGCCCCAAACGTATTATTGTTTCCGATATGGATGATGCCCGTATCAACAATGTAAAACGTCTACTGGCGGATAAAATCAAAGAACGCGGTATCGAGTTCAAAACGCTTAACCCGGGAAAATTGACCCCGGATGAATTTGAAAAAGCGCTTAACGATTTTGCGCCGGACGGTTTTGACGATATTATCATGCTGGTGCCGGTGGTGCCGGTACTCAATCAGTCCGCAACCCATTTGAAGAAAGACGGTCTGATGAATATTTTTGCCGGAATTCCTGCCGGAAAAGAGGGCGAATTGAACGTGAAAGGAATTGCCTCCTGCGGTCAGCGCTTTATTGGCTCCAGCGGCAGCAAAACCGCGCATCTGCGCCATACTCTGCAACTTGCCGAATCCGGTCAATTGAAACCGGTAACCGCATTGGCCGCAATTGGCGGGATGCGTTCGCTCAAGGAAGGCCTTGAGGCGGTTATCAATGCCAAATTCCCCGGTAAAACCGTGATTTTCCCGAATTGTGAAAATCTGCCGCTGACCCCGGTTCAGGAGATTGCAAAACTGGCGGACGGACTTGAAGAAACCTTTGACGACAATGGTTTTTATACTGCTGAAACCGAAAAAAAACTGATGGGAAATTATTGCATTAACGGATGAAAAACAGCCTGAAAATTTTCGTTTCTTTGCTATTGGCTATTTATGCCCATGCAGCTCTCGCCCAGGCAGACATGTTCGGGTTTGGCGAGCTCAAAGATGATATTAATTTGCGCGACAGCCTGAGTGATTTAACTCATGCCAAAGCAGCGAAATGGAGTTCTGCAGGCGATAATATTCTGGTTGAAGGTGACGTTTTTCTGCCGCTGGGTAAGCTTCGGATATATGCTGATCGGGCCATTATCAATACTAAAACCAAAGATATTGAGGCCGTAGGCAATATCCGGCTTTACCGGGTAAATCAAAAGAAAATGACGCTTACTATTGATGACTTGATCCGTCTCCGTAATCGAAGCGAAGTGCTGGTCGCGATCGAAGGCTACTCTACCGATTCGCTGGGCAATCAGATGGTCAACGTTGAAGTAACTATTCAAGGCGGAGTAATCAGGGCGGACCGGATCTGCGGCAATCTTAATTCCGGCGTACTGGAAATGAGCAATATCAGCGTCAGGTATAATTCTTTCATCTGCCGGGCAGAACATGCGGTGCGTAAACCCTCCGGCGAGCTGAATGTTACCAACGCCGAACTTACGACCTGCGAATATTTTGATCAAGGCAACGGGCATTATTCAATTTTTCTGAAGACCGGTAAATTTTATCCCTATATCAATGACGAATTCGGTTTTTCAGGGAAACAGTCTGATATGGGCGATCACAGTATTTGGGGCTGGAACGCATTGCTGAAAATCTATGGCATTCCATTGTTCTGGGTACCATTTTTTTATAAGCCCAAAGATGAAAGTCCAGGCTTGTTCGGAGTGCAGTGGGGGCACAGTAGCGAATTCGGATTTACGCTGAATACCTACAAGCGTTTTGATCTGACCGATTATCCGTATTCGACGATCAAGCTCTTTGCGGATTACTATTCAATGCGTGGTTTCGGTTATGGTGCAGAGGCTGAAGTTTCTACCGAAAATTCAAAAACTTTTATTGACGGCTACAGCATTTATGATATGCGCCCTTACAAAAGTAGCGATGTCGAAAAAGAACGGCTGAAGATACCTCATTTCCGTTACGGATTGGAACTTTCGAATGTCACACACATCACTCCCAAATTGGATTTTCGCGGCCGCTTCAGCTTGAGCAGTGATTATTATTTCCGCAAAGATTTTGATTCGCCTGCCTACAATGCTAATCCGGAACCTTCTACCTTTGCCTCTTTAGAGTATCAGTTTGAACGTGCCACCACGTCCTTATACATGACAGCACGAGTTAATGATTTTTATACTTCAGTTGAGCGGCTTCCGGAATTCAGAATTGACTTGCCGCGCCAGGAGCTGTTTTGGAATATTTATCATCAGGGCGAACTGTCATTGTCCAATCTGCAGATGAAATGGCGCGAATACGACAAACCCCGACGCACTGATCCTCTGACCAATCGCCCCTTCCCGGGAAACAAAGATTACCACGCGTTCAGGATGGATACACTGCATATGTTTTATTTTCCGATCCGCCTGCCCTGGTTTCATGTAACTCCCCGTACCGGATTCAGAATGACCTACTATGATCATTCTTCGCGTCGCGAAATTACATCCAACGACCTTGGAACCATGGGCATAGCAGACGAGCCGGAAGATCTTGGCAATGGTACGGTTCCGGCTTATGACCGCAAAGGCGGCAGTCGTACCCGTTTTGTGATGGAATTAGGGGTAGAGGCAAATACCAAAATCTATCATTCCTGGCAAAACGTCAAAAACACCTACCTGCAACTTGACGGTTTGCGCCATGTTATGGAGCCATATCTTAATTATACTTTTATTCCTGAACCGACCGAAGATCGTAAACATCTCTACTTTTTTGATGAAGTTGACCGGATTAAGCAACAGAACTTCATTCGTCTGGGAATAAAACAAAGAATTCAAACCCGCCGCGGCAACTATGGAAATGAAACCATTTACAATTGGCTGACGATGGAAACATATTGGGATTACCACTTCCAGAATCAAGACGGATTTAACAACAGCGGCGACTTGGTTCACCGTATGACCTTCAGCCCGATGTCCGATTTGCAGATTGGATTTCTGGTGGCTATTGACGCCGGGAAAAATAGTGACCACGACCTTCAGGCTAACCGTCGCGGTCGCGATGCCGGACGTCCGGGCATCAGCAGCGACTTGATTAATAAACTCGAATTGAGCATCAACTACACTATTTTCAGTGGCTGTTCAGTAAGGGCAAGATATTCATATGCCGATCCATACCGCTCACGTCCCGCCTATTCCATGGGCAGCACCTTCCACGAAGTTGACGGCGGCAGTTCTTTTGACCGCTATTATTATGAGCGCACGCAACAAATCACCTTTGGTTTTACTGTGCCTTTGACGATGGATCGGTCTTTTCGCGGTGATTTCGACGTGTCGTACGACTTTGAAGCCGGTTATGTTAGCGAAATCAGGGTACGGCTGGTAAAAACACTTCACTGCTGGGATGTGGCGCTTGAGCTCTCTCAAAATCGTTCTTATAGTGGCGAAGGCGATATTGAATATGACCGTGCGATCACCGTCATGTTTTATCTGAATGGGCTCTCAGGGCCATTAAACCGAATGCAGAATTCAGCGGCAAAGCGGGTTCGCAACTATTCAATGTAGCTGGTTGAGATAATCATTCCCGCAGGCGGTTTAAGCTGAAGTATAAAGAAACTGATTCAAGGAGAAACTTATGTATATTGTAACCGGCGGTGCCGGCCTTATCGGCAGTTCTTTTATCTGGCGACTGAACCAAGCCGGAATAGATAATATTATCGTGGTTGACCATCTTGGACTGAGCGAAAAATGGAAAAATCTGCGGGCATTAAAGTTTGCCGATTATTTTGAGAAAGATGTTTTTTTAGACCAAGTTAAAAATGGTGTTTTTGACCACATCGAAATCAAAGGCATTATTCACCTCGGAGCATGTTCCGCGACTACCGAACGCGATGCTTCATATCTAGTTGAAAATAATTTTAATTATTCCAAAGCAATGTGCAATTTTGCACTGGCACGCGGGATTCGTTTTATTTATGCGTCCAGCTGCGCGACCTATGGTGACGGCAGTCAGGGCTATCTGGATGACGAATCGCAACTGGAAAAATTGCGTCCGATGAATATGTACGGCTATTCCAAGCATATGTTCGATTTGTGGCTCAAAAGAAAAGGTTTGCTGTCTCAAGTTACGGGGCTTAAGTTTTCCAATATTTACGGGCCCAATGAATTGCACAAAGGTGAGATGCGCAGCGTGGTCTGCCGTGCCTTTGAGCAAATCAGCAGTGAACGTACCATGCGACTGTTTAAATCATATAACCCGGAATATCCGGATGGCGGACAAATGCGCGATTTTCTTTATGTCAAAGACGCGGTTGAAATGATGTTCTTTTTGTTGAATCGTGCTGATGCCACAGGCATTTATAATATTGGCAGCGGTCGCGCAGAGACATGGAATGCCCTGACGGACGCCGCTTTTGAGGCATTTGAAATTGAACCCAAAATACAATATATCGAAATGCCTGAACATCTGCGTGACCGTTATCAGTATTATACTAAAGCAGAAATCGGCAAACTGCGCAAGCTTGGATTTTCTAAAGAAATCACGCCGTTACGTGATGCCGTAATTGACTATATTAGAAACTATCGTATACAGGATAAATTTTTCGGCGATGAATAATCAAACTGCCGAAAAAATTCTTGGATGCGCCATTGACGGACTGGCTGCCGCAGAGTCAGACTATTCGAATATTGATGATTATCTTGATTCTCGCCTTGCTGAACCCGGACTGCGTCGTTCAGTGTCCAGTATTTTGTTCGAGTACTACCGCCATAAAAATATTGTTGACAGTCTTTTAAATTCCCTGATAAAAAAGCCATGCAAATCGCCACTTCGCTACCTTTTGTGTGTTGCCGCTACGCAGATGCTCTATCAGGACGGGATTGCTTCTGCCAGCGCCGTCAACGTCGCAGTTTCTGCCGCAAAAAAACATTTCGGACAACATTCCGGTAACTTCGTCAATGGTGTTCTTCGTAATCTGGATAGAATCGATGTTAATGTTTTCTGCGGCAATCTGGATTCAGTGCAAGCCAGTAATCTGCCTTCGGCAATTTATCGCCACTGGCAAAAAATTCATCCGGATTATCTGGATACGCTGATTGACCTGCTGAAAAGACGCGCTCCGTTTACGTTCCGTGCTTGCGGCGCGGCACTCAGTGAATCTGAATCCGCATCAGTCGAGGCCGTGCCGATTTCTGCTCCCGGGTTTTATTTTTACCTGACGAACAATCCGGGACTTTTGTTCAAAAGCAACATGCTTGCCGATGGGCGAATCTATATTCAGGACCCTGCAACCGCGCTGGCGCCAGTAATGTCGGCACCGTTGCCGACTGAAAAAATTATTGATTTATGTGCAGCTCCGGGTGGAAAAACCTTGATGTTAGCCGAATTGATCGGAGAAGACGGAAATTTGATTGCCGTCGATCGTTCGGAAATCCGCCAAAAAATCACTGCCCAGAATTTGTTGTTGCGCGGCCATCAATTTCCCGTGATTACAACCTTGGAATTTGAGCAACAACGGAACGAGGAGCGTTTTGATCTGATTTTGGTGGATGCGCCATGTAGCAATACCGGTGTTTTTCATCGTCGCCCTGATGTACTGTGGCGGTTCTCACCCAAAAAACTTAACGAACTGGTGAAAATTCAAATGCTGCTGCTTAAGTATGCCGCAGGAATAATCACCCCTTCAGGACGTATCGTTTACAGTACCTGCAGCATTGAACCGGCTGAAAACCATACGCTGGTGGCAGAATTTATCAAAACCAACCCGGAATTTAATCTGAATTCTGAAACACAGCTTATGCCCTGCTCAGAAAATGACGGCGCTTACGCCGCAGTTTTGAAAAGAGAACCTGCCTCCGGCATGTAAGCCGAAGGTTGAAACTTAAGCTTGACAATGTATCTTAATGACTTTCATTTTTTATTTCGGAGCTGCTGAGATGCTGATTATTTATAACTTGCTGTTCCCGCTGGTTTTTCTTTTTTTTCTGCCGGGGCTGCTGTGGAAATTGTGGCGCCGTCCAGGGTGGAAAAAGACCTTTGGCGAACGATTCGGTTCTTTTTCTAAAAAACGTTTTGAAGAACTTTCCGCATTACAAAACGTGGTTTGGATTCATTCTGTTAGTGTCGGTGAAACCATGATTGCACTGGCCTTGCTGAAAGAGTGGCGTGAACAATATCCGAATCATGATTTTGTGTTGTCAACGACAACTACTACCGGGCAGGCGTTGGCACGCGAAAAAGCACCGGATGGCGTTAAAGTAATTTTTTGTCCGATTGATTTCATCAATTTTGTCAGCCGGACTGTATTAATTATTAAACCCAAAATATTGGTAATTCTTGAAACCGAGATCTGGCCTAATCTGATCTGGGCAGTAAAAACGCACGGTGCCAAGGTTGCGCTGATCAATGGACGGATGTCTGATCATTCAATGCGCGGTTACCGGCGATTCCGGTTTTTTTTCGCCCCGACTCTGCGCAGATTTGATCTGATTTCAGTGCAGACACCCGTCGATGCCGAGCGTTATTGGGCGGTATGTGCAGATGCGAAAGTAAAAGTAAATGGCAACCTTAAATTTGATCAGCAAATTCCGGACAACCTGGCAAAAATTGCGTTGGAGGAATACTTCGGGCCTGGTCAGCACTTGATATTGCTTGCAGCCAGTACTCATCCCGGTGAAGAAGCTTTAATTTGCGGAATATTGCCGAACCTCCTCAAGAAATTTCCACCCTTAAAATTAATTCTGATTCCGCGTCACGCCGAACGTGGTTCAGATGTTGCGGCAATTCTAAAAAAACAGAAGCTGAAATTTTGTCGCCGTTCACTCAATGAAATACCGGCACAGCCGGTTGACTGCCTGCTGGCCGACACCACAGGTGAAATGCTCAGCTTCATGAAAGCGGCAGACATTGTAATAATGGGTAAAAGTCTGGCCGGACAAAATGAGGGACACAACTTGATCGAACCGGCGTTACTGGGTAAACCGATCATTACCGGAGCAGTACTTAAAAATTTCCGTTTTGTTCTGGAAACCTTGAAAAATCATCAGGCGCTCGCCTTGGTGGACAATGATTCAGAACTTGAAAATATTATCGCGCGCTTGCTGGATAACCCAGACTTGCGAACCGAACTCGGACGAAAAGCACACGAAGCGATCGCCGAACATAAAGGCGCGGTAAAACGTAACATCGAACAGCTGGAGGAAATGTTAAAATGAAAATAACTCAAATTGCCCGCGCCAAAAGCGGCGAAATTACTGAAGCCATGCGGAAAGTTGCCGAAAGAGAAAAGAGAACTCCTGAATTTATTCGCGATGGGGTCGCCGACGGAACTATTGTTATTCCTGCCAATATTCATCACAAAAAACTGGAACCAATTGGTATTGGTCGCCAGTTGTATACTAAAATCAACGCAAATATCGGGAATTCAACACTCTCAAGTTGCCCCACAAAAGAACTGGTAAAGCTCTCGGAAGCAGTCCGTTATGGCGCCGATACGGTAATGGATTTAAGTACCGGAGAAAATATCCAGCAGATAAGGCGCAGCATTATCGACGCGTCTACGGTACCGATTGGAACGGTTCCTGTTTACGAAACCCTTAGCCGCATAAAAAATGCCATGGATATGACGCCAGAAGTAATTTTAGATGTTATCAGGGAACAGGCTGAACAGGGCGTTGACTATATTACTATTCACGCCGGACTGCTCATGGAACACGTTCCTATGGCTAAAAAACGCCTTTTGCGTATTGTCAGCCGGGGCGGCTCGATCATTGCCAAATGGATGCAAGTTCATAATCAGGAAAATCCGTTCTATACCCATTTTGACGAAATTCTAAAAATCTGTGCCGAACACGATGTAACGCTCTCGCTGGGTGATGGAATGCGCCCTGGTTGCTTAGCCGACGCTAGTGATGAAGCTCAATTTGCCGAACTCAGAGTTTTAGCAGAACTGGTTCGCCGTAGTCGGGCTGCAGGAGTTCAGGCAATGGTCGAAGGTCCCGGACATATACCGCTTGACCAGATTGAGATGAATATGAAGATGGAACGCGAATTATGCGACGATGCGCCGTTTTATATTCTTGGTCCGGTAGTTATTGATTGCGCGCCGGGTTATGATCATATTACCAGTTCTATCGGCGCGACTCTGGGCGCGTTTTACGGAGCTGCCATGCTCTGTTATGTAACGCCGAAAGAACATCTCGGCTTGCCCAACGCTGAAGATGTCCGCAATGGCGTTATCGCATATAAAATTGCCGCTCATGCCGCTGATGTTGCACTAAAAAGACCGAATGCACGTGAACGTGACGATGCGATCAGTCGCGCTCGCGCTGAATTTGATTGGGATAAACAATTCGAATTGGCGCTGGACCCGGCTCGGGCTCGTCAACTTCGGGATGAAGCTATTAGTGAAAAAACAGCTCAACATCAGCCTGATTCGGACAACCGTTTTTGTACTATGTGCGGCCCTGATTTTTGTTCCATGCGCATAAGCAAGGAACTGTAACCAGAAACAAGCAACCGGTGCAGTTCAATGGCAGACCCGAAGGTTTTTTCGTAAAAAAAGCAATATTACATCAGCGGATCTATCAAATAGCGGAATCGTCTATTAATAAACAAGATACAAAGATGTTACTGTTTCAACTTTTTTTTAGGATACAGTTACGAAGGGGTATTTTGACCAAATAACGTTATTCTGGAAATAGCGCTATATATGCTGATTGTTGAAAAGCCACAAAAATAGTGGTATTTTATTACCCTCATAATTTCAGGAGAAAAGTAATCAATGAGAATGAGTAAATTAGTTGGAAGGCGGTTGAAAGAAGAACCACGCGATGCCAAAACCGCCAGCCATAAATTTTTATTGCGCGGCGGATATATACGAATGGTTTCAACCGGAATATATTCGCTGTTACCGCTCGGTCAGCGTATTACCGCAAAAATCGAACAGATTATTCGTGAAGAGATGGATGCTATTGACGGGCAGGAAGTATTGATGCCGGTGGTGTTGCCTGCCGAACTTTGGCATGAATCAGGACGTTATGATACGGTCGGACCGGAATTGCTGCGTTTTGTGGATCGCAATGAAAAACCGATGATGCTGGGAATGACTCACGAAGAAGCGGTTGTTCATATGGCGCGTACCGAATTAACCAGCTACAAACAGCTTCCAGTGATGATTTATCAAATTCAGACGAAATACCGGGACGAAGCCCGTGCGCGCGGCGGTCTGATCCGTTGCCGGGAATTTACGATGAAAGACGCATACTCTTTTCATGTGTCTCAGGAAGATCTGGAAAAATATTATGAACGCGCGTATCGCGCTTATGAAAAAATTTTCACACGTCTCGGCATGAACAATGTCGTTTCAATCGAAGCCAACTCCGGAATGATGGGCGGAAAAGTTTCGCATGAGTTTATTGCCGTCGCCGACTGTGGTGAGGATACCATTATTTTAGCCGAAGACGGTTCATACCGCGCCAATCGTGAGGTCGCTACCGCTGCATGGAAATTTGAAAAATCGCCGGAGTTGCCGTTGGAAAAAGTTTTGACTCCGGGACAAAAAACGATTGATGAAGTAGCCGGTTTTCTTGGAGTTAATCCGGAAAACACCGGAAAAGCGGTATTTTACCAGAATGTCCAGACCGGACAGTTGATTTTTGCGCTGATTCGAGGTGATTTCGAAGTCAACGAAGTCAAACTCCAGAATATTGTCAAAGCCGTTGAGCTGAAATTCGCAGATGACGAAGCGATTAGAGCAGCCGGTTGCGAGCCCGGTTATGCTTCGCCACTGAAAATTGATCCACGCAAAGTGCTGATGGTAATTGATCGCTCGGTCGTGGAATCATCAAATTTGGTCGTCGGCGCCAACGAACCCGATTATCATTATCGGAATTTTAATTTTAAGCGTGACGCCGCATATGACGAAATTATTGAGGCTGATATCGCTACTGTAAGGGACGGCGATCCCGCCCCGTCAACCGGGTCTCCTCTGCGGATTTCACGCGGTATTGAAGTCGGCAACATCTTTCAGTTGGGAACTCGTTATTCTGCCGCCATGAACTGTAATTACCTTGACCAGAACGGCAAATCGTCATCAATGGTGATGGGATGCTACGGAATAGGGGTCGGACGCGCCATGGCTTCAGTGATTGAGCAGAATTACGATGATTACGGCCCGATATGGCCAATTACCATTGCACCGTACCAAATCCATTTATGCGCGCTTGACTTGAAAAAAGAGGGCGTGGCAAACGTTTCTGAACAACTCTACCAGGATTTTTTGTCTGCCGGAATCGAAGTGTTATTTGATGACCGCGGTGAAAAAGCCGGCTTTATGTTCAGTGATGCCGATTTAATCGGTATTCCGTTGCGGGTAACGGTAGGGGCCAGAAGCCTTGCTGAAGGGAAAGTTGAGCTTAAACGTCGCGGCGAAAAGGACTCGCAATTAATCGATGTCAACGATGCGGTTAATCAGATAACAAAATTGGTTTCAGCTGAATTTGCCAAATATCAGGTGTAAATTATCAGTGTTGTAACTGAATCCTCGGGAACAGTATCTCGACACTGAAAAATAAAGGAGTGACGATTATGTGGGATTATACCGATAAAGTTATGGATCATTTTCTTCATCCGCGCAATGTGGGTGAAATAGAAAACCCTGATGCGATAGGAGAAGTAGGCAATATCAGTTGCGGTGACGCGCTGAAGCTGACTCTGAAGTTAGATGAAGACGGGCGCATTGTGGATGCCAAATTTAAAACCTTCGGCTGTGCGAGCGCCATCGCTTCGTCATCGGCTTTGACCGAAATCATTAAAGGTTTGACTCTAGAAGAAGCCGCGAAAATCACTAACCGCGACATTGTCGAAATGCTCGGTCAACTGCCGGAAGAAAAAGTTCATTGTTCCGTAATGGGAATGGAAGCGTTGCAGGCGGCCATTGCCAATTACAAAGGCGAGACCACCGTGGATGAAGAAGATGATCACGAAGGGCGGATTATTTGCCACTGCTTTGGAGTAACCGATCATAAAATCCGCAAAGTTGCCAAAGAAAATAATCTTCATACGGTTGAGGAAATCACTAATTACACTAAAGCCGGCGGCGGCTGCGGGATGTGTATCGAAGATATTCAGGAGATTTTGGATCAGCTTTGGAGCGATAAAAAGGAAACTCCGGCGACTGATGATGACTTTAAAAATCTTTCCACCGTTCAGAAAATACTGCGTATTCAACAGGTTTTGGAAACTGAAGTCAAACCGATGCTCGAAAAAGATGGCGGCAGTCTGGAATTCGTCGATCTTGAGGGCACCCTTGTCAAGGTTCGCATGAAAGGTCGTTGCAGTTCCTGCCCAAGTTCCGGAGTCACTCTCAAATACGTGGTTCAGGATAAACTCCGCGAATTGATTTCTCCAGATTTGACGGTGGAGGGAATCTAAATGAATAATCCCTTTAATCGCCCAATTTATTTTGACAATAACGCGACTACCGCATGTGCTCCAGAGGTATTTGAAGCACTGAAACCTTTTTTTTGCAACCGCTACGGGAATCCATCCAGTATCCACAATTTCGGCGGCTTCGTTATGCCGGAAATCGAGAAGGCCCGCTGGCAGGTCGCGGAGTTACTCGGATGCGACAACAGCGATCCCAACGGCAGATGCACTGAGATAATATTCAACAGTTGTGGTACCGAAAGCGACAGTACGGCAATTCGCAGTGCGCTTAAAATTAATCCGTCCCGGCGCAAACTGGTAGTTTCCAAAATTGAACATCCGGCCGTGCTTAATTTCGCGCATGAACTCGCCAAACATGGCTTTCAGGTGGTTGAAGTTCCAGTCGATGCCAAGGGCAGACTGGATATGGATTTTCTTACGGACGCGGTTGATCACGAAACCGCTTTGGTTTCTGTCATGTGGGCAAATAATGAAACCGGAAATATCTATCCGGTCGAGGAAATTGCGGAAATCAGTCATCGTTTCGGAGCTTTATTTCATACTGACGCCGTACAGGCAGTAGGCAAAATCCCGATGAACATGAAAGACTCTAAAATTGACATGTTGAGTTTGTCCGGACATAAGCTGCATGCGCCCAAAGGGGTTGGCGCGCTTTTTGTGCGCAGAGGAGTTCGTTTCCGTCCATTTTTGATCGGCGGACATCAGGAGCGCGGCCGCAGAGGAGGTACTGAGAATGTCACCGGAATCATCGGCCTCGGTAAGGCTGCCGAACTGGCGAAGAGCTATATTGAAATCGAAAATAGTGAAGTCAAAGCACTGCGTGATTATTTAGAAACTGAGATGCAGAAACGTATTCCCAAGATCCGGATCAACGGCGACCCCGAAAACCGCTTGCCGAATACTTCTTTGATCAGTTATGAATTTATCGAAGGCGAATCCATTCTTATGCTGCTCGACCAGTACGGAATATGCGCTTCCAGCGGCAGTGCATGCACTACCGGCAGCCTGGAACCTTCGCATGTATTGCGCGCGATGGGAGTTCCTTATACTGCCGCTCACGGCGCGGTAAGATTCAGCCTGTCACGATACAATACTCGTCAGGAGATTGATTTCCTGCTCGAAGTTATCCCGGAGATTATTGCCAAGCTGCGTTCATATTCACCCTATTGGAACGACAAATGAACTGAAAAAAACAGCCGGATCATTGAGCTGCTTTTTCAGAATTATTTCAGTTCAATCAGAACCAGATTTGCCGCTGGATGATTCAACCTTGCCTGAAGCGCTGCCAGCGCCGGATACTTCAGCGTGGACAGCAGAATCGGATTAAAGGTTGCCGTCAACGCGATGTTCAGGTTGCCCGAAACCTCAACGGCCCGCATATGCAATTGCATTCCGGAATCGGCGACGGCACCGCTTGTTTCAAGCTGAAAAGTGAGCGGCTCTGGAACCATCAACACCTTTTTAAACTTCGCGGGCAAGGCTATCTTATAAACATAATTGAGCTTGGCATGACTGGAAATCAGATACGCGTTGGTGCGCTGCTCCGGCAACGCGCGAATCAGTGATGAAGCAGGATTACCGGGCAAATTAAATTGCATGTATTTGCCGTTTTTAACCGCGAATCGTGCAATCCGAACTGTTATCGACTCCTCCACCTCATGCGCTCCCAGCGAAAACTTCAATCCGTTGACCAGCTCGGCATTCTCGGAAATTCCTGCCACCATGGTCTGCTCATAACGTTTCAAAAGTTCCGGTGTAACTTCACTGAAAAATCGCTTTTTAGCGGCCGCATTGAGCCCGGTATAAATGTGTTTGACGGTAATTTCCGCGCTGCCGTCATCATTGAGCCGGATTACCGATTCGCTGTCGCTGCTGTCCCGTGCAATGCCTTCAGCGCCGGCGATACTGCCGTCACGCAAAGACATCAGCAATCGGCCGGCATGCGCCGATGCTCCCGGCGGTGCGTACTGGTCAGTATCGTTCAGCAAACCGAACCCCTTAACTTTTACCAGCACCTCGTTGAAAAAATCCGGAATCATGATTTCATTGCAAAACTTGCCGAACAATTCGGCAGCGGGCAAACTTGAGCCCAAAACAAATTCATAATCAAGACCGGCTGCCTTCAATTTCGATGCCAGCAGCACTGCACGATCTGCGGAGTTGCCATATCCGCTGCGTGCGGTAATTTCCGGCGCGGCAATGTAGCTTAACGGCAATGCCGTCAAGCCCGGTCCGATATTGCGGATATTTTTTGCCGTTTCATCACGGATTTCCCGAACCTTCGCCCGTAGTGCCTCAGGACTTCCAGAATATGGAGCAACCGTTTCTGTCGCTGCCTTATTGACCGCGTCTTCCAGCGCCTTACGCACGGTTTCGGCATATTCTTCCCCAACAATCGCAGACATCCGTACGGATGGAACAAAGCTCCAGAGCGGCGGCAAAGCGGTTTCAGGTTTTATCGCCGGAACATTTTTCACTTCCCAGCTCAATTTGCCATTTTCACGCCTGGTTTTCAGCCCTTCATCGACTTTAAAGTTCAGGCATCTGTCGTACTTGACCGAAACCTGTTTACGCAAAATCGGATCAAAATCTTGAAACACCGCGATCATGGAGAACGGAATCCGGTTCTTGACCGTCGTCCGGACGCTATATTCAATAGTGCTCCCAATCTGGACCCCCGGCAAGCTGACCACCATCATTTTTCCGGCCGGATAACGCGGCGCCGCGCCGACCCAGCTTTCATCCATGATATTAATCTCGTTTTCACTGACCTCTTTCCTGGTCCCGTCTGGGCTGATTACCACCGCATTCAAAAGTTCAACTTCGCCCCAGGCCGGATTGAAATGAAATTTCAGCTCGGAATTTTCTTTGATGCCGCCAAAAGCCAGCACCTGTTTGCGTACTTGATCAGTCTTTACCCATTCATTAGGATTTTTTACTTCAAAATGAACCTTCCAGTCCAGATAGACCGCGTTGGCATCTTGACATAATTCCGCGGGCGCGGCAAGCATGCGAAAAATCGGAGTCTTACGTCCTTCGTACTCGATATCACGCAAAGCCTGTTTCAGGTTGCCATACTGAGATGGTGTTATTTCCGGTTGAGTGAAAGCGATTCGCCGTTGTCCGGAAACTTTTTGCTCATGAAATTGGAGATTTTGCGTCCAGGTCAGCACCGGAGTTTCAATTTTACGATATTCAGGAAGAATTTCAGCCGACCATGCGGCAGGAGCAGTCAATTCAAAATTTTCCGCAGAGGCGCAGGTAGAAAAAATCTGCATCGGATATTTGCGTTCCTTCAAGCCGGTGGAGCCGAGCACAAAATTGACCACGCCGAAATGCGATCCCAACCAGGGCGGCTCAAACAAAGCACGCTCCGAATTGCGAATCAGAAAATTTTTGGCTGAAAAACGGATTTTCAGTTTCAACTTTTTGCTCATGTCGCGAAGATCAGCAGGCTCAAGCTCAATGCTTTCAACAACCGCGCCAGCCACCGCCTGCCCCAGTTGCTGGGTCACAAACTGCCTGACCCGCTCCGGCATCCATGAAGAAAACGCGCCGCGATAAACATCGTCATTGATACCGTTGAAAACGATTTCGGTTTCCGCATTGAGTTTGCCGGAAACATCCAGTGCCCCTCTGGTGGTGATTTTTAACTCATTTTGAGTTGCCGGAACTACCGCCGAAGTGCGGAGCGTATCGCCTTCAGGACGCGCCACCAGATAACTCATATTCGAAAGATATGAAGGAAAAATCTCCGGCGTGGTTTCATTGGTTGAATCCATCAGCAGATATTCGCCTTTGGTCAGCTCAACCGCACTGATGGCATGATTGAAATAATTATTCGGAACTTCGACATCCTTGCGCGGACCACTGTAAAACAATACCGGAAAAGCGTTATAACCGGCTTCGCGAAGCAACGCCACCAGCAGAGCGGCTTTGTCGCGGCATACTCCGTAACGGTTTTCAAAAGTCAGATTAACGTCATGCGGTTCATATCCCGGCGCTTCTTTTTCAACCGTGATACCGGAATAGCGGATATCTTTGGCGACGAACTGAAAAATCGCTTCAATTTTTTCGCGGTCGCCGGATTTGCCGTCAATCAATTCTGCGGTTTTTGTTTTCATCGCCGGGGTTATTTTAGCCATGCGCGGCGCGCAGAGATCCCAATACCAGCGGGAAATTTCTTCCCAATCGGCGGCCGTGCTCAAAAGCAACCGTTGCGCCGACATATACCATGGCGGCATCGACGGTTCGCTAAAAAACTGCGGCACATTGCGCGCGCTCCAGATATGCCATGTCCGCCCGTCACGTTGTTCTTTGTGGTATTGTATAGTTCCTTTAATCTCATCCTTGATCATCAAATTTTTCAGCGGCAGCTCGGGTGGAGCATCCACCGCTATTTCCGCATACAGCGCCGGCACTTGAAACTGAAGTAAACTGAATTCGGTCCAGACTCCTTTAATTCTTGATTTCAGGGTAATATCCCGGTAAACTGAACGGATGACATCGCCTGGCTGCAGGTCTGGAATCGAAATTTTCAACACCCGCTGATTTGGATCGTAAATATTGGAACTCATCTGTCCGGACTCGGTCATAACCCGCGAATTGGACTCAACATCAATCGGAATAATCTGCCCTGCACGCTCCAGCTCCAACTTAATGACTTCAATCCGGTTGTAGTGCTCATTGAAATGCATTGAAATTGTCCGGTTCTCCTGCCGCCCCTTTTCAGTCAAAATTTTCTCTACTGACTCATATCGTGTTTCCGCCGTCGCATCAGGATTGTAGCGAATGTGCTGACGCAACAGAATCAATACGCTGTCGGCATCGGGATACTTCTCCGGATTGATTTGCGCATAATCAATATTTTCAGGCGGCGAAGCGGAAAATATCGCAAAAATCGGCAGTAAAAACAGTAAGACAAAGAAAATCTTCTTCATATAAATCTCCTTTCGCAGTTAGCCGGGAAGGCAAAAAAAATGGAGCGGGCGAACGGAATCGAACCGTCGTAGCCAGCTTGGGAAGCTGGAGCATAACCATTTTGCTACGCCCGCCCGTAAAAGGGGCTTCAAATCGTGGCTGTTAATATAAATCACTCTCCGCAATTTTCAATTGGATTATCGCGGTATCTGTTTAAACTTCACGCGCGCATTATGCGCGCGCTAAGTTTAAAGCCTCAAAATCACTGCATTCTGGTCCACCATTTTGAAGCAATTCTGGTACCGGGCAGAGTCCATTCTTTTTCGTAAATCATATCGGTTTTGCCCCAGACCTCAAGACGCCACGCGATGATCTCACGCTCCTTATGACGAATCCGGTTCAGCGGAATCTTGATTTCGCGGTGCCAGCCGCTGCTGAGTTTGCCGGAAACATTATGACGGAAATAGAGATTTTCCCGCTTGGAACTGTTGACCTTTTCCAGAATAGCCGCCCGATCGTAAATTTTGGATGATACTGAGGCATCTTTGGGATAGCTTATCAGCGTAATCGGTCTTTCACCGACACCGCTGCTTCCCTCCGTCATCACGTAAAGATAAAAATACGGTTGTTTGAGCGTTTCCATATTGCGCCCTTTTTCATACACCGGACTTATCGAATAGTTCAATTCAAAAAACTGCGCTTTTCGGCTCTTGCCGGAACGTTCCTCCGCCCGTTTCGGAATATTACGTTCGATGACACTGATTTTATATTCTGGAGTATTGTCGTCGAATCCGCTGCCGATCTTCAAATCCGTGTCGTAATAGCCGACTATCTGATTAAATTTGATGCGTTCCCGGCCGCCGTTGATTTCCATGGTAATCATCCCATTCTCGATGCTGATGATTTTAACATTGGAAATTTGTTTCGGCTCTGATTCCTGGTTTGGCTTGTAAATGATGGTGCCGCCATAAACACAGCCGCAAAACACTGAAATTGTTGCGATCCAAAACTTAAACTTGCACATCTTACACCTCCGTTTTTTTAGAAACTGAACACTTTGTTGCGGTTTTTATCAAGATCGACGTCCATATCGTCATAAGCCTCTTTCAGCGCGGCGCGCTCGACCTCATTCGCTCCCTCAATTGCCCGACGTGGTTTTTTAGGAGGATTCAACGAAAAAATGTCCCTTTCGCGCTGTTCGATATAATTTTTTTCAGACGGCTTGACCTCAATAGCTTTCGGAACCTCAGACGGACTAATCGTTTCTTTCGACACCGTTCCCGTTGCCGGCCGTGGGGCCGCCGGCTGCGGAATACCGCGAATTGCTTGAACCCAGGAACAGCCGTTTAACAGGCATCCGGCAAACATTATGAACAAGGTTCTTCTCATAAAATCTCCGCAGGTTTTGGTTGATTTCGTTGCCGTTTTATTGTAAAACTGTTCCAGTTTATTCAGGGACGCAAAACACCATTAAAGTTATTTTTTAAGTGCAGGAAGCTTGGCGTAAGCATTTAAAATCAGTTCACGCGTTTCTTCCCAGCCGATGCAGGAATCCGTAATGGAAACCCCGGGCAACGGTGTAGTTCCCGGGATTACCTGCTGCTGACCGGCGCAAATATTGCTTTCGACCATCATCCCTCTAATGGCTTTTTCGCCCTCGACAATCTGCTCGATAACGTCGTTGAAAACCGTCTTTTGCTGTTCATATTTTTTATTGGAGTTGGCATGACTGCAATCAACCACAATCCGCGGCACTAGATTGCGTTTGCGCATGGCAACTTTGATGTAGGCAATATGTTCCGCGCCATAATTTGGTCCTTTGCCGCCGCCGCGCAGCACCAGGTGTCCATACTGGTTTCCGGTAGTGCGGAAGACGCCGGAATGTCCTTCTTCGGTCACGCCGATGAAACTGTGGCAGGAACGCGCCGAACTGATCGCGTCAATCGCCGTATCCAGTCCGCCATCAGTGGCGTTTTTGAATCCGACCGGCATGGACAATCCGCTCGCCAGCTGCCGGTGGGTCTGTGATTCAGTAGTCCTGGCGCCGATTGCGGTCCACGACACGGTATCGGCGATATATTGAGGCAGCACCAGATCCAGCATTTCAGTAGCCACCGGGACTTCGAGTTCAACGATTTTAAGCAACAACGCCCGCGCCAGCGTAATTCCTTTCTCGATATTGTATTCGCCATTGATGTCCGGATCATAAATCAACCCTTTCCAGCCAACCGTGGTTCGCGGTTTTTCAAAATAGGCGCGCATCACCAAAAATATACGGTCGCTGACTTCAGCGCTCAGCGTTTTAAGAAGCTGTGCATATTCAATTGCGGAATCAAGATCATGAATTGAACACGGTCCGACAATTATCAGCAGCCGGTCGTCCCGGCCGTCAAGAATATCCATAATCTGGTTGCGTGCCGCAACCACATTTTCAACTGATTTCAGCGACATCGGATATTCGGATTTGATTTCTCCCGGCGACGGCAGCGGTGAAATACTCAAAATATTTACGTTATTATTCTTCATTTACGCTTTTTCCTGTAATTTGTCAAACTATAAATCTATTTGTCAAACTATAAATCTATCAGAAAAACTGCGGATTTCAACGTATAAGCATATTTCCCGGTTGAAATACCTGCGGCAACACGGTAAATTTTAAATCTTTTAATTCATACGGAGCAGATTTTATGGACAAAAAAGAGCATACCCGCAGACTTATTGTCAAACCACTCGATTTCACATTTGGTGAAACCGAGGAGGAC
>JAAYPP010000111.1 GCA_012519765.1 Lentisphaerota bacterium | reverse complement strand
TACCGAATTATGGGACGGGAAAAATCACCCCGCCATTCCGCCAGCAGGCTGGCGGGATGAATGCTGGGAAAACATCGTCACGGAACTTGAAAGTATTTTTATGGCATCGTCAGCGCAATTTGAGGAAGGATATTGGGGGGATATTGGGGTCAAACTTTATCTTTGGTGTTTTCGTTGAAATTACACATAGTTTTGTTTCTGTTCTAAATCGGAGTCAGATACTGTAAATGATAGGGTTTGGGTTGAATTCAGCATGTTATGAATCTGGTGATGGTGGTAATATCTATGTTTAATTCGGGAAAAATATCATAACTCCATGCTTTAAACTTCGCGCGCGCATAATGCGCGCGCGAAGTTTAAATCGGTTTATTGCCAGTACTGGGAAACGGGAATCGCATATGGAATAGCGCTTGTTTTTCAGGGTAAAGATGTTATTTTCATGCGGATAAATGCGATCAATTGCTTAATACGAGAAGATAATATCGTTTGAACTGATGGTTAAGATAATCAGCGGTCATTCTGTATCGGGCTATGGTCATAAAACGGGCATATTACATGAAGATTTTGATGATCGGTAATTTCAGCGGGTGGATGGGGCTGCACTTGAACCATTTTATCAGTGGTTTTAGGTCGCGAGGTCATATCGTTTACCCGGCCGACTACAATAAAATGTCCAGATTTGGCGGGATATTTCCGTTGAACGACAAATTGTCCTGCGAGCTTCGCCAGCGGGGACTGGAGAAGTTAATAACTTCGTTGCGGCCTGATATGGTGATGATGGTTTCAAGCTGTAAATTTGATCTGGAAAGACTGCGCGGCTATTATTCAGGGATCATATCTTTTTATGACTATGACGGTCCGCGCAGAAATAAGATGGAAGATTATCTGCGTTTCAAAACGGTCGATATGTTTCTTACGGTTTCTGAGTATACTCGCCGCAATTTGACAGAGTTGGGAATCAATGCCCATTATCTGGCGCATGGTGTTGACACCGGATATTATGCGCCGGCCGAGCTTTCGCCGACTGAAAAGAAAAAGTTTGGTTCGGCATTTTCCTATGTCGGACGGGCAACCGACCGGCGCAGCGAATATTGCAGAGAAATTGCCAATCTTGGGCTGGCTCTTTATGGAAAACGCTGGCGGTCCAATTCAAAATGTATCGCGGCGGGACTTGATTCCTGTAATCGGCTGAAACGGGATGTAGTCGGGCGTGAACTGGTAATGATATATTCAGCGAGCGACGCCGTACTGAATATTCTGCAGGAGCCGCTTGATCAGTTTCAAACCATTCTGAGTTTGCAAAATTTTGCGATACCTTCGGCCGGAGCTTGTATTTTGACGGAATATGTGGAGGAACTTCCGGGTGCGTTTGTCCTTGGTGAAGAAGTTCTTGCATTTCAAAGTAAAGAAGAACTCCGTGAACAGGCCGCACGTTGTGTCCGCGAACCCGGTCTTGTGCGAAAAATCGGCGCTGCCGCCCGCAAACGCTGCCTTGCCGAACATACGCATGAAAAACGCGTAGACGCAATTATGGAGCTGATCGGCTAGTACTCTGTAAAACTGAAAATATCGGGTTGGACTGGTTAAATTATGGTTTGGATGGTTGTGTTTAGGAGAATGGTTCAATGAAATTCCCGAAGATCGGGATGAATATGGTTTACCGGCCAAATGATGATGCCGGAAATGTTTGGATGCCTATGCTTTACGCTGTAGGTGAACGTTATATCGCTCCATTGCGTCAGGCCGGTGCAGTGGTATTTCTGCTGCCGCCGGTCGATTATGAGAATGGGGAACTTGATGCCGCGCTCGATATGCTTGACGGCGTCTGCCTGATTGGCGGTTTTGATTATCCGCCCGAAAGCTACGGGCGCGCTCCTGATGCGCATACCCAGCGCAAAAGACTTCGCCCTGAAAGCGACTTCGCTTTGGCGCGGGCTTTATTGCGCCGTCCGGAATTACCGGTGCTCGGTATCTGCGGAGGTTGTCAGCTCCTGAATATCGCTTCCGGCGGCAAGCTGATCGTCCACCTTGAGAATGCGCAACAGCACACCGCCGGGGTGATGCACGAAGCTGAGATTGTCGCGCCGGGACATTTCGCCGAAGCGGCCGGAAAGAAACCAGGTGAACGCATCGCAGTCAATTCGTTTCACCATCAGGCGATTGATGAAACGGCGATCGGGAACGGATTCCGGATTACGGCGCGGGCTTTTGACGGAACAATTGAGGCTGTCGAACGAAATGATGCCTTGTATACGCTGGGTGTTCAATTTCATCCGGAACGGATGGAGTCGTGGGCTGAGAAACTATTTGCCGCGTTTGTCGATGTTGCCCGCAACCGGCACTGATGAGTAAATTCGTTTTATAACTTCACGGCAAAATTCTGTATATTTGTGAATTTATTCGGGAAAGTATGTTCGGTAGTTGATATATTCGTTAAAACGCGTTTTTTGCGGTGCGGTTGCCATCAGTAACAGGCTGGCGCGCAGATTGTGAGCAAATTCCGGAGATGACATGATCCCCATGTGTGCAGCGCGAATATGAATCATCATATCCCAGTTGATTGCCGAATTGATGAACGGATGCCATACTTCCTCCGAAACCTGATCGAAGCGTGCGCTGGCGGCCAGAACTTTGCCGTCTCCGGCATCATATTCGTCAATGAATATTTTTCCGGTTTTACGCTCGACCACCAGTTTGTTTACGGTATTTACCGCATCTCCGGCAAAAAGGCAAAGCATGACTTCTTTCTTCGGCGGCGGCATTGTTCGGGACATCGCTTGGGTGAACTGCAATGCCCGTTTCAGGCATTTGCGCTGGTGATCAAAGGCGATTGATCTTCGGTGATTGGCGTCATTGACCTTCGGAAGCAATATCTGCAGAATCGTGTCCTGTTCCGGTGAGGCCAAACCCCATTGCATATTGCGCCAGATTTCCGGAGAAAACACATCGATAGGTTCGCTTTCGGGTTCATTTTTCCAGCTCATTGCCCGCAGTACAGCTTGCGGCAGCATCTGATAGTATGCCGGGAAAGTTCCGAGCAATGCCGGCGGATAAACCGGGGCTCCGGGTGCCAGCTGGAGACCGTTGACCATTTCCAGAACGGTATCTGCATAACCGGCGTTGGGCGTTCCTATGACAATCAGTTTATCGACATGTTGATGTCCGCGCCAGTCCGGATCGGGCAGGGAACCGTCTTGTGGCAGATCCTGATTGCCGTAGCGCAGATAATAACGGGCAAGCAATCCACCCATGGAGTGAGCGACCAGGTCAAATTGGGCATCATAATTTTCAATTTCATAAAGACGCTTGTACTGTGCCTGCAGGTAAGATTTTTTTTCGATAATGAAATCGTGGAGCCGTGCCGCGTTTTCCGGCAGGTCGCGTCGCCAGTCGTAATAAAAAATGAATTGCGAATAAAAGTTTCGTCCTGGAGGCAGTTTGCGATGTTCACTGCTGTAGCCACATTCCTCTAAAATATTGATCAGATCGCTGTAGCCTGGTACTGTAAAAGAAAAACCCAGTACCCGTATATTGACATGTTCAAGCATTGAATACGCTCTGGTTCCATTTTTCAGTTCCGCCAGACTTTTGCCAATCCCCATCGGATGTGCCATCAGACAGAGTTCATCTGCCGTTGGCGCTGAGGCGCTGAAAGTTCCCCAGATTTCCCTGCCGTTGTTGTCCTGTAGTTTTGCCCCGAGAAATCCGTGAATTACAATCACCGGGTTGCGCAATACCCCTTCATATTGGAATGCGCGTCGCGCCTGGGTGCTCAACAAAGGTTGATCAAATGCCTGCGTTGATTGATAGGAGCCTACCGGACTGTTGCAGCCGGCAAACAATATGGTAAAAACAGCCAGCGTCGGCAATAGGCAATGTCGGATCCGGAGACGGCATGAGTTGCTCATGAAAATTCCTTGTTTTACTGAATGCGCGATCTATACGAATATATAGAATGTATATAAAAATACAAGGACAGCAATCCCATGATTTGGAATGCTGTCGGTAAAATTTAAAATTCGCGCGCGCATTATGCGCGCGCAAATTTTAAGGGTGTTTTCTGAAAGTTTTATTGACCGGCCATCATTGCGGCAATATCACTTTGGGGATCAGTGGTAGGTTTGAGGTTGAAGGTCTTGATCAGAACATCAGCCACATTCGGTGACAGAAACGCGGGAAGGGTCGGACCGAGTCGGATTCCCTTTACGCCGAGCGAAAGCAGTGCCAGCAGGACTGCGACAGCTTTCTGTTCGTACCAGGCAATGTCGAAGGAGATCGGTAATTGATTGATGTCCTCGAGTTCGAATACTTCTTTCAACTTGAGTGCAATTACTGCCAGTGAATACGAGTCGTTACACTGTCCGGCATCAAGTACCCGCGGAATGCCGCCGATATCGCCCAGTTTCAGTTTGTTGTAACGGTATTTGGCGCAGCCGGCGGTCAGAATGACGGTATCCTGAGGCAGACTTGATGCGACATCAGTGAAGTAGGCGCGGTCTTTCATGCGTCCATCGCATCCGGCCATGACCACAAAACGTTTGATCGCTCCGGATTTGACAGCGGCAACAACTTTGTCCGCGAGTGCCAGTACCTGATTGTGTGCAAAACCGCCGACAATGGTGCCGTTTTCTATTTCGGTAGGAGGCGGGCATTTCGCCGCCAGCTCGATTATTTCCGAGAAGTCTTTAGTTTGCCCCTTTTGGCGCGACGGAATATGTTTTACTCCCGGGTAGCCGGCCATGCCGGTGGTAAAAATGCGATCACGATAAGCGTCGCGAACCGGAATAATACAGTTGGTAGTCATCAGGATCGGGCCGTTGAATGTAGTGAATTCTTCAGCTTGATGCCACCAGGAACCGCCATAGTTGCCGTAGAGATGCGCGTATTTTTTGAGATTCGGATAATAATGCGCGGGCAGCATTTCCGAGTGTGTATAAATATCGATGCCTTTCCCTTCGGTCTGCTGCAGGAGCTCTTCCAGGTCGCGCAGGTCATGTCCAGATACCAGAATTCCGGGACGGTTGCCGACGCCGGTTTTTACGCTGGTTATTTCCGGGTTTCCATAAGTTCCGGTGTTGGCAGAGTCGAGCAGTGCCATGGTGGTTACTGCGGTGTTTCCGCATTCCATAACGATTGCGACCATCTCATCTACGCTCAGATCCTTCGTGGTAGATGCCAGTGCCTTGACCATGAATTGATAGATTTCCGGCTTTTCGAATCCCAGCACACAGGCGTGTTCAGCGTATGCGCCAATCCCTTTCAGACCGTAAATCAGCAATTCACGAAGTGAACGGACGTCTTCATTACCGGTACTAAGTACCCCGACTTTTTCCGCTTTTGTCGCATATTCTTCAGTTGTTTCGCCACGCCATTTCAATATCTCCGGCAGTTCTCCCTGGAATTTGTCCGGTGATTGGGACATGATCCGGTCGCGTACCGCCAAAGCTTCTTTAATTTTAGCAGTGATCCGTTCATTGCTGAAATTGGCGTTGGTGATCGTCACAAACAGTGATTCGGCAATAAACGCACCGGTTTCATTGTCAACCGGCTTTCCGCTTCTTTCTGACGCCACGGCGATTCCACGCAGCGCATGGATCAGAACATCCATAAAATTAGCGGTACTGCTCTCTTTTCCGCACATACCTTTAATGGTACACCCGGTGTTGCGGCAGGTTTCCTGACATTGATAGCAGAACATACTCATAACTACTTTTCTCCCTGTTGGTTGGTTATGTGTTTTAACGTAGTCGTGGAAAAATAATTCCGCGCCCTTTCGTTTTCATCAATAATAAAATTTTTTAAAATACATCGTGAATAATTGCATATCGGCTTTTTGAACATACAGCAAACATCGGGGAAGGGACCGTCTATCGCCTGATAAATATCCAGAAGATAAATTTCTTCTGGAGCTTTGGCCAAAACAAATCCGCCGTTCGGCCCCGGCACGGATTCCATAATTCCGGCGACAACCAGACGCCGCATGACTTTGGATAAATGCGCTGCTGACGCTTGCAACATCTCCGCCAGCTTTGGCGTACTATATTTGCTCTCTTTCCCTTCAGAGATTATGTTGCAAGCATGAATACCAAGCGCAACTGCTTCTGAAATATGCAAAATACTTGGCATTGTTATTATTTTCCTATTTATGCATTGTGGTATTGTAATGACATAATTATATCCCCGTAAAAATTATTGTCAAGCATTTTTTGAAAAAATAATGATATTTTGCTTTTAGCCGGAGAAAAAACAGTCGGTTCACCGGGTGAGAACAGGGGTGTTTAAAAAACAAAATAATATTCTGTGATTATTCGGAAGTATTTAATAACAAAGGATATATAGTAAATTTGCAGGTTCGACTTTTGGGGTGATAGTATGTCTGCATCATTTAATTAAACTTGAATCCGTGAGAAATTCAATATGCTGTAAATTCGGTTGTGACTTTGATTGTCACTGTATAACTTCAAAATTTAAGTTCAACTGTTTTGTTCATGATGGTGAAATTTTATGATGAATATCATTAAAATTAAGGGCAATCATTGCGAGCTCGAACTGTTCCGCTGAAAATACCGGAGCTTTTTCTCGGCACTGACGGGGGGCAATGAGCCCCACAATCTGCAGGATTAACCGGGCCGATGCAGCAGGGATTATTTAAAGCAACGGGCAATCTGGAGATTCTGGCTTTTGGCATCTTTTACGAACATTTCCGCAATCACCATGGCACCTTTTACGTTCACGTGCGTGTTGTCACGCTCCCGTCCTTTGACACCTGAACCGGACATGTAAAATGCCTTGCTTTCCGCATTTCCTAGGTCGGTAATCCATTTACGGGTTGCTTCGTTAAGGTCGATCACCGGAACATTTTCGGCTTTGCCGATGTCATGAATCAGCCGGGCATACGTGATCAGATCCCTGCCGCCGCTGAATTTGCCGTCGACGAATTTGCGTTCCTGAATCGGCGTCGCCAATGTCGCAAACGCGCCTTTAGCCTTCACCTCCTGAACGAATTTTGTCATATCAAGGACAAACTGTTCCATTGTCGTACCGCGTTTCGGATCTTTTGCGCGATTGTTGTGTCCGAACTGAATCACCACAAAATCTCCCGTCTTGACACCGGCAATCAATTTATCCCAATAACCTGCGGTACGGAAACTTTTCGTGCTGGTTCCGCTGACGGCGAAATTCATGACCTTAACATCCTCTACACATAACAGCGGAAGTACCTGTCCCCATCCGGTCAGCGGAGCGCGTTCGGCCCTGTAACTGGCACAGGTCGAATCCCCAGCCAAAAAAATATCTGCTCCCGACAAGACCGTTACAGTGGTCAACAACATCACCAACGACAATTTCTTCATAATGCACCATTTTTTGTTTGTATTATGCTCAATAATAATCCACAGCCATTCCAAAGGCAGTGATAAATTTTAAAGATGACGGAATCAGATTACTATAAAATTCTAACCAAATAAGAAAGGTTAATCATATGACTTCGTCGAAGCATACAATGATAGTGTCAGGGAAGATATGCAAACTGATATCGCGCAATTTTATTCTGAATCTTTCACTTGACCATTGAGTGGTTCAATAATCACGCACTTCTAGTTCGACCAGCCATGTGCTGGTCAAAACCCCCGGCAGTCATGATGTTAGGAGCGTTTGTAGCAGAATCAATGCTTAAAATGAGGTAGATGAAAAATGAATAATCTAAGCCCAAAACAAATAAAAAAATAGTCAAAGTTTGCGAGTTGTGGGATGACCATGAAAATTATAGCAATCTCACCGACTCCTCCATTGGGGATGAATAAAAAGCTGAAGATAATTTAACTTGTCCAATCCGATATTTTCAGTTTTCAGAACATAAGCAGCTGCGCCGGGTCGAATTTCTCACAGATCCAGGATAATGACTATATTGAAAATATGCCGGAACCGTATATATTAAAAGCTCAATTGATCGGGGCGTTTAGCTCAGTTGGCTAGAGCGCTACCTTCACACGGTAGAAGTCACTGGTTCAAGTCCAGTAACGCCCACCAGTCTTCAAAAGGCGAGCAAG
>JAAYPP010000013.1 GCA_012519765.1 Lentisphaerota bacterium | reverse complement strand
CACCCCATTTTTTTTACTGATTTATTCCGCTTGTTCTGCTTTATTCTGAAATCGCCTCAAGGCCACTTTGTTTCACGCGTAGTAAAAATGTCCTAACTTGAGCATGTTTTCATGTATAATGCCATAAACAGAGAATGTCCCTTCTGAAGAAAACAACCCAACGAAAAAATGTATGCATTGGTGCATCCGCATTTCGATGAGGGTTCAAGCAAAAAAGCAGTTTAGGCATAAATCCGAGGTATATTCTTGATGATTAAATTTGTTCGTTCATTTGGCAAAATTTCTATAAATTGTTATCAATAAATGATTTAACAACAATTACAATCCAGTTTATCACGGAATCAGGATAACCTACGTCATGAGCGAGTCTAAACTTAGCGCGCGCATAATGCGCTCGTGAAGTTTAAAACATCAAAAAATCAGTTGAAACTATAATTTTATGCGATTTTCTTGTCAGCGGTCACTCGAAATGTGCCAGTGTTTCTGTTTTGAGCTAGCGGTAGATAGCACAGCATAACTCATGATCCGGGAATATTTTATGAATAAGTTGGTAAAGCGCACTGTCGGAGAATATATTTTGACTTTGTAATAGCGTCGAATGATGCGGAGAAGATGTAGGTTCAAAACATTGTTCAGGCTGGTTAAAAATCGTTTTTACGGGAGTTTTCATGTATCCGATAATTTTTGAAATTGGTTCTTTTTCATTGCGCAGCTACGGTTTGATGGCGGCGCTGGGATTTTTATCCGCGGTATGGATGTTAAATCTGAACCGGGATTACGCCAAAATGAATTTCGATCAGGTCAGCGGTCTGGCGTTTGGTGTGATTATCGGCGGAATTCTGGGAGCGCGTCTTTTTTATGTCGTGCAATTCTGGAACGACAAATACAGCCGCGATTGGTCTGCGATCTTGCGCATTGATCAGGGCGGTCTGGTTTATTATGGCGGCTTTTTCATGGCGATGGTGGTGATTTCCTGGTATTGCCGTAAGCATAAACTTAATCTGCTCAGGGTGATGGATATCAGCGCGCCCGGGTTGGTACTGGGGCATGCTTTCGGGCGTATCGGCTGTTTTTTGAACGGTTGTTGTTTCGGGCGTCCCGGTGGCGGGGTTTGCGGAGTGGTTCATCCAGTCGGCAGTGAAGCATTCTACAAATATGGAGACATTCCGATTCATCCGGTGCAGCTTTATGAGGCGGGGATGAATCTGTTGCTGTTTCCTCTGCTGTTCTGGCTGGTGCGGAAAACCGGAACTGGAATTGCCACGGCGGTATACTTGATTTCATACGGCTTGGTACGGTTTATCGATGAATTTTTTCGTGGTGATCACAGTTCGGCATTTTTGTTTGGCATGACCAGGGCGCAAGTTATTGGCTTGCTGATTGTTCCGGCCGGAATCGTTTTATTAATTTACTCAATCAGGCAACAAAAAAAATGAGCAAACTGACTCTGACTGTTGAAGATGCCGATTCCGGCAAACGATTTGACCGTTTTCTTGCGGATCGGCTGCCGGAACATTCGAGGGTGATACTGCAGCGCCTGATCAAAGACGGCGCGGTTCTGCGCGATGGCAAATCCGCCCCGCCCGCTAAGCATACGGTAATTCCCGGAGAAAATTATGAAATAACCATTCCCGAACCACGGGAGTATGAACGTCCGCTGGCGGAAGATATTGCGTTGCCGGTGCTTTTTGAAGACGACTGGATGCTGGTAATCGACAAACCGCCGGGCATGGTGGTTCATCCCGGTGCCGGCAACACCAGCGGCACGGTAGTCAACGCGTTGCTTGGTCATGTTCCTGAAATTGCCGATTTTGAAGAGATGAATGCTGAGCGACCGGGTATTGTGCATCGACTGGACAAAGACACTTCGGGCTGCCTGATTATCGCGAAAACACCGCAGGCGATGGCGCGGCTGTCGGAGGCATTTGCCGAACGTAAAGTCAAAAAGACTTATTTGGCGGTGGTCAAAGGAATTCCGAAACAGGTTACGGAAACCATTGAAAACAATATCGGACGCAGCAGCGGCAATCGTCAGAAAATGGCAGTGCTGGAACGCGGCGGCAAAGAAGCGATAACCGTTTATACGCTTGAAAAATCAGGAAAAATCGGAAAAATTGCAGTGAGTTTGCTGAGTGTTAAAATACTGACCGGGCGCACGCACCAGATAAGGGTTCATCTCACCTCAAAAAATCTGCCGATAATCGGGGATACGGTTTACGGCGGCTCGCAACCGGTGGCGGTACCGCGGCAAATGCTTCACGCCTGGAAAATCACCATTCCGCATCCGCGCAATAACCGCAAATTCAGTTTTGAGTCGCCGATCCCGCCGGATATGGCAGCACTTTTGGAACAGATGACCGATGTCGTCACCCCGCCTCCTCCTCCGCCAATACGGAAACGCAAAGGCGACGACTGTGACGATGAAATCGACGATTCATTTTTAGTTTAGACGGTTGGATGATGATTTGGGGGAATATCGCAATAATTGCTCCGGCCGGCCGGCTTGACTCCGAAAAATTTGACTCCGGAATCGGCTGGCTGAAAAGACACGGTGCTCAAGTGACGGTTATGCCCAATGTGCTGGGCGGTGCTGAAGAAAAATATCTGTCGGCTTCGGCAGAAGCGCGTGTTGCGGATCTGCATTCCGCCTGGGGTAACCCGGAAACCGATTTGATTATCTGTACGCGCGGCGGTTTCGGTTCGGCGCAGATTTTGTCTTTAATCGATTGGGCGCTGTTGCGTTCGCGCGATATTCCGTTGCTTGGCTTAAGTGACATTACCGCGCTGCATTTGGCGATGTTCAAAAACGGTGTCGGTACTCCGGTTTCCGGTCCGATGCTGGGGCGACTCGCTGAAATGGATGATTTTACTGGCGATTCTCTAAAAAGAGCAATATCCGGCGCGGAACCCCAAAAGATTATTGCCACACCGCTTCAGCATGGCGCCAACTTTGAAGCTTTTCCGCGGGCGCTCAATCTGACTATCGCCGCTTCACTGTGCGGAACGCCATTCATGCCTGACCTCAGCGGTACACTGTTGATCCTGGAAGACATTGCCGAGCCGCCATATAAGATCGAACGTGCCCTGACTCAGTTGCAGCAGTGCGGAATTTTGGGGCAGTGCGCCGGGCTGGCTTTCGGTCAGTTCACTGACTGCGGAACTGAAGCGGAGCTGGAACATATTTTCCGCAAATATGCCAGTGAAGTCAAGGGGCCGGTGTGGAGCGGATTTCCGTTTGGTCATGAAGCGGTTACGGTTTCGCTGAACTGGGCACGGCTGGTGCGAGTTGAAAATATGGCAATTTTCGCCTGAACACTCTCCAGGTTGGGTTGCTGACGGGCTATTTAAGACGTGTTGAAAAAAAATCAGACTCGTGTATCTTCTTGATATCAATCTTACCAATAAAAAGGAGTAAAATCATGATTCACGTAATTGCCACAGTCAATCTGAAGCCGGGCTGCCGGGAAAAATTTCTGGAAATATTCAACGCCAATGTACCCAATGTACTGCATGAGGAT
>JAAYPP010000110.1 GCA_012519765.1 Lentisphaerota bacterium | reverse complement strand
GAATGACAAAAAATACGAGCCGATTTACCGTCAAGCGCTGCAAATTATGAAATCACGTAAAATTCATTTACCCAGTGAAAGTGGATTTTATCTGCATATTCTGTCAAGCGATATTTACACTTTTTACGACCAAAAGCCGGAAAGGTACGCCGCATTTCTGGGTATACCGCTAACGATGATTACCGCCGCCAAAGGTGTTTTATCCTCATTGGCAGTTCGACCGGAACTTGAAAAACTGGAACAACAAGAGATTTTCGGCGATTACAAAGGGCAATACCGCGACATAATTTCAACCTGCAGGCAAGTCGCCTTGAGGTCGAGAATATCCATTGTCGTCGGCACAACCGCACTGGCATTGAAACTTTATCGTATCGAACACGATGCTTATCCTGAAACGCTCGAACAACTTGTCCCGAAATATTTAGATAAAATTCCACTCAGTCCATTTTCGGGCAAACCTCTAAAATATGATTCCAAGGACGACAATTTTACGCTTGTGTACGGCTATGAGAAACACCGTAAAATCCACAAACTGAACTCAGTGCCGGCGTATTAAGGAGAATTTTTGTCCCAATGCCATAATTTGTATTCGGTTCAGATACTGGTAATCATGATTGAATGTCATAAATTCATGCTTTAAACTTCACGCTCGCATAATGCGCTCGTGAAGTTTAAGTACCATATTTAGAGAGCAATATTCAAGTTGACTTTTTGTATTGCGACATGCGCCAAACTGTTTGATATATTGCGATAAATCAAGTTCGTAAAAATATTCATGAATACGGTGCTTAACTCGCATGTATTTGTTATTTCAGAACGCAGATCAGATGCCGTCACAAATAATCATATCGATATAATTTAAAACAGTAGTCCGGATTTAAACTATATATATATCGATATAGTTTAAAGAGTAAAAAAATTTGTTGAACTGTTTGATTGTTACAGAAAATGACGATATAATCAAAGTAAGTAAATCAGACCATTTACGGGGACAGTTATGAAATTGAAACGTTTGCATGAGATTGACCGCGAAATTCTGGGTATTAAAGCCGGCGACGGCATGATATGGCTTTCAAACCTTTTGGGCGGCAGAATTTTTTGTTCAATTGGCGATGAATTAATTCATCAGTTCCGCGATGATTTGGCGGCTGAGCCGGAACCTGGCGTGTTCAATAATCTAGGCGGAAATTCTTTATGGCCGGCACCGGAAGGCGGCGATTTTGCATATAATTATCTTCCTGAAAACGAATGGCTGGTTCAAGATGATGTCAGCGTAAAACCGGCAGAAACACTGATCAGCCGGGATAATGAGCTGGAAATCGGTAAACTCATGAATTTGAGCAACCGCTAGGGCGAACAGATTAAAATGCGTTTCTTGCGCAATGTGAAAGCATTGCCGCTGTCAGAGATCTGTCAAAAATACAAATTATCAGGAGCCGGTTATCACAGTGATGAATCCTTAACGCCAATCGGTGAATATCCCATTGATAAAGTTTTAGTCTCCGCCTGGTCATTGGAGCAATTTCCGGGAGCTGAAGGAATTACCGCTTTCGGGAAATTGGGGCAAGATGCCAACGGTTGCATTAACGACGATTTTTACGGCAACCCTCATCCCAGAATAAGCTACAACGACAATGTATTTATTTTCAAACTGGGTGGCGCTGCACGTCTCCAGATCGGCGTTAAAGCGGCATATAAACCAGAACTTATCGGCACACTGGATGAAAGCCGCGGACTGCTGATTATCCGCACTACGCCAGCGCGCAATGACGGACGTTATATCAATATTGCTGACAATGAACAAGTCAACGGTGTATATTCAGCCGCGGATAGTTTCAGCATTTTTAATGGTTCGTCAGAATTGAATTTCTATGAATTGGAAACCATCGCTCCCATGAGCGAACATAACGGTATTCTGGCCGGTAGCCGACTGGAGTCTGAAACCATGATTTTCAAGGGTGAAATCGCAGATTTAAAACGTTGCCTGAACGAATATTTTAAAGTTAATTTTTGATAAAATTCATTAAATGTGTTCTGCAAAATTCGTTAACCACTTAACCCATCTTTCGCACTCAAAAAAAATGGAAATTTTCTTTTGAGTTCAAAACTTCAATGTCACTATTTTTCCTAAATTGTAACTCGTTGATTATCAAGGGTTGAATTTTTTCTATTGTCTTTGT
>JAAYPP010000109.1 GCA_012519765.1 Lentisphaerota bacterium | reverse complement strand
TTAGGCGTGAACGGTGAATAGTGTGCGTTTTTCCGACTTTCGGTTTTATAAAAACACAACGTATTTTTTAGAGATTAATTTTCATCCATTTTGGGAATGATTTCAACTACCGGTCGTTTGCGGGTTGGCGGTAAGGGCTTTTTGACTTTTTTCGTTTCTTCTTCGGTCTTGGCCAGCATCTCTTCTTCGCGATGCAGTTCGCGGGAAATACCGTCGTCAGCATAATTTAGGTCTTCGATTTCCGGCTTTCCCCGGTATTCGGCCGAAATCGTTTCCAGCATTCGGTTGGTGCGCCTGGCTTCTAAAAGCACAGAGCCCAGATATTCGTTTTCTTTGCGCAAATGATTATTGATAGCAGCCAATTCGCTGTCATTACGTGCCTTAAATTCGTCAAACATCCAGAAGTAGTTCATGGCTTTGGCTATTGCCACCATGAGTAGTACCCACCCGATAGCAGCAAGTACCATCGAAAGTTGAAACGTCAATTCCAAAATCATAAACTATCTCCTCTATTTTTTTGTCACAGAGAAGCCTGACGGGCGCGCAATGAAGATGTTCGTTGCCGATAAACACCCGATATCAGCAGGCTTTATCAAAAAAACATAAAAAAACTGCTCCGAGGAGCAGTTTTCCAATTTAGGCTAAATGTCAGTAACGACGATTACCGCCGCCGCCGCCATTACCGCCGCCGCTGCCAAAACTGCGACGTGGGCGCTCTTCACGAGGACGAGCTTCATTAATTTTGAGTTCACGACCGCCCATTTCAGTTCCGTTAAGAGCTTCAATAGCGGCATTAGCTTCATTGTCATTCGCCATTTCGACGAATCCAAAGCCTTTCGGTCTTCCAGTTTCGCGATCCATAACCAAGCGAGCGCTGGTTACAGTTCCGTAAGTTGCGAATGCGTCTCTGAGTTCATCTTCTGACATGGAATACGACATGTTTCCAACATAGATATTCATAAATACCTTTCCCGCAGCTAAGCTGCATTTGTTAATGCCTTCCCCGTTTATATAACTAATTCTTTTATTTTCCACATCAGAAATACCGGATAGACAAGGGGGAAAGCGTAAACGCTGGACCATCTGGGAATTTCACTGTGGTTTATCCTTAAACTTTCAATATGAAAGTGTGGATCAATGGGGGAAGAACACCGCATCGGGCACTCTGTGGAGGGACAAAAATCAAATTTCAAATTCCTTAATATCCACTTTGAAAACAGACCGATTTCTCCAAAAAACCGCAATTAGTATCTAGTTTCAAAGTAATTAGTTATGAGTATACTGTCAAAATAATAAAAAGCAACAGCAAATTTGAAAATAGATCAAAAATAATTTTTTTGTAGCTTGTAGCATATTAATTCCGAGCAGCCGGATTATAAATTGGCCATGAGTTCAATAATCTAACTTCATCACAGTATCTGGTATTTGCAGCATTGGTAATAATTTGTAAAAAAGTTGAAACTTTAGATTTATAGCATATAATGGTTAATAGATGTTTTCTGTATTGGATTGGTGAGTTACGTCTGTATTCCTGCTTTGAGCCCGCAGTGGATGTCCACAGCTTTGTTCAAGATAGAAACACTGCCGCAGCCCAATGACCCGACGATTTTTTAGGATAATAACATGGAGGTATTCTTAGAGCTTATCAACTAATAATTCTATAATTTGGGATAGATTGCCATTACTTTATTCATGGTAATCATCGTAGCAGCCAAATAAATCAATCCGTTGTATGCGCAGGCCGTTTTCTCGAAGCGGAAATGAGGGGTAAAAAACTTGTCGAATTGAATGACAAGGGACTATGGCACAATCGCGGACTGATTTATCAGGCAACTGCGTTGCGCAATCAGAAAAAGTATGATGAAGCTTTAGCAATGTTGCCGGACGATGCTATCGCTCAAATGCATCCGCATCGCCAGAGGGAGGCTCTTATCGAGCGAGGACATATTTTTCGGTTTAACAAGAAATATCCTGAAGCTATAGGCGAATACACTAAGGTTTATGAACTCTAAGACGGACATTCTGGGCATAAGGATTTGGTAGTTGCTGAAATCATTCTTTCATTAAATTACTCCGGTCAATACGATGACGCTGAAGCTTGGATTGGAAAAATTGATGGTATCGGCAATAAATACTATAAATCGAGTGCTTTGTTTCGGGCGGGTCAAATTTTTGAAAAAAATGGGAAACTGGAAGATGCCAAAGCCAAATATCAAGCAGTGATTGCAAACGGGAACTGGTGGAAAGATTATAGAGAAAAGAGGATTGTTGAAATAGATAAAAAACTGACGAAATAAATATTCCGATTTGGCAGGATTTGGCTTTCAGTCCAAATCCTGGTCTGTTATCTTCACCGTGCTGAAACTGATGGTTTTTGACACGGTTTTTTTGCAAATGTTCTTTGCTCTATCAAAATCGATGGTGATACCGAGTTTCTATTCACATTCTGCCTAAAGCAGTCTTATCCTAGAGGATAGCACATTTTAGTTAAAAATAAGAGAATTGTAAGGAACTATAGCGATAATTTGAGAATTATATCTTGAATTAACTGAAAAATCCGGTAATTTTACCAGTTATGGAAAAAAATAATGAAAAACAGTCCGAAACCAATGAAGAATTGGTGCCGGGAGACGTAATTAACGACTTTGAGATTATCGGAGAATTGGGGCGTGGCGCCAATGGAATAGTCTATCGTGCCCGCCAAATTCAGATGGATCGTGAAGTTGCGTTAAAGATATTGCCTGCCACCAAAGCTGCGGAACCTGGTTTTGTGGAGAATTTTTTGCGTGAAGCGCGACTGGCTGCCAGGATTCACCATCCTTCGATTGTTATGGTGATAGATGCCGGGATATCAGATGCCGGGATTTATTTTATAGCGATGGAACTGATTGATGGCGATACGATGGAAGATATTGTTTTTCAAAGCGGTCCGATTGAATATCACAAAGCCTTGAAAATGGCGCAGGATATCGCGGATGGATTGGATTATGCCTGGCGGACTGAACAACTTACTCACGGGGATATCAAGCCGGCCAATATTATGATTAATGCTGCCGGCAATGCCAAATTGGCTGACCTCGGATTGGCCAAGTTGGCCGGCGAAAGTCATAACGGTGAACTCATGGCGACTCCGCTGTTTGCCCCCCCTGAAGTATGTCTGTTTGATTTTAAAAAAATCGGTTTTAAATCAGATATGTATTCATATGCCTGTACGCTTTTTTTTATGTTCTCAGGTGAGGCTCCCTTTGAGGAAGAGGACACCGATAAAGTCTTGCAGATGCATATTTCAGAAAAACCTCCGGAACTAATTGAGCGTCTGCCGTTTTTACCGCGCGAAATTTCTGATTTTATCGGTAAAATGTTGGCTAAAAATCCTGATGACCGTCCTGAAAATTGGGGTGAGGTCGCCGACTTTCTCAAGCATTCGCGTACTGTGCTGGAAGAACAGGAATTACTTGCGCAGAAAACCAAAAAACGTAAAATGTTAATGCGTGGCGCGGCGGTTTTGCTGTTGGTTGTAATCATCAGCTTGCTTTGGATGTTATTCTCTGGCATTTCAGGCATGAAAACCTCGTCGCCAAAGGTTTCGAAAAAAACTGTTTCTGAAAAAGTTGTACAGTCGCCGCCCTCAGAAATTGCGGTTGAAACTCCGACGCAACCAGAAACTCAAGAGGCTGTTTCGGAACCTGATAAGGAAAATCAACCGCCGGCAAAAGCGGTTGAAGATGAAAAACAAAAGCAGATAAACGCACTTCTCTTGAGTTTTGAAAACCAATATCGTAATATTGTGGGGGATGCCAATTTTCAGGCAAAACCTTGTCATCAATTGATGAAAATTGAAAAACAGCTGACCGACTTGCGGTTTAATCTCGAAAGCGGTTCATTTCCAAAGGAATTGAAAACCTCTTCTTTTAAGGAAATGCTTGATGCTGATTTGAAGTTGTTGCCCGGGCTTATTTCCGAAGAGCAAGTCCAGGAAGAAAAAAAACGTCTTGAATCGGCAATAGACGGATTAAGCGTAAAATCCAGCCTATTACCGGATAGTCTGTTTTCGGAACAGGCCGCAGCGACAATCAATTATTTCTGGACTCTTAGCACATTATTAAAACAAATTTCATTAACTCAGTCCAAAGAGATGCCGGAAAGGGTTTTGAATGATGCGATGCTCCAAAAGCAATTGCCGGAAAACCGTGAGCAGCTTGATTTTTTGAAAAATCATCTGCTGAATAATACCGGGCCGAAGGATATTATGCTGGCTCATCATAAAAAATTTATTGGTTGTAAACTGCCATGGACCGGTCGCGACGGATTTCAATGGAGTATTGCCGGAATTGAACCGGATGTTCTTAATTTATCACGTTCTGCTGATGGTGGCGGAGTGGCAAATTTGCGTTGGCCTTGGGCTGCCATAACCGATGTTCAATATTCGTTGCTTCTGGAGAAATCAATTTTTCCGCTGGTGAAAAAAGAGTTGAGTAGCGCGGAATGCGGGGCGTTGGCAGGCTGGCTTTTACGGAAAGACTTTTTGGAGATATTGAAAGATTTTATTGCTTCTCCGGGGCAGATGGGTGAGACAGAACTACGGCGCTGGCAACGTTTTCTTGCCGAATCTGCAACTATCAACAACGAACTGGATGCGATTCAGCATTTGTGTTCGATTCAACAGCTATTACGAGAACGTAATTATCACGCGGCCATGGAAAAACTTTTCCACTTTACCGGCGACAAATTTTCAGGAGCAGTATTTACCGAACTAAAGCCGGAAATGGAAAAACTGGTTGAAAATCTACTGTGGCATTATCCTGAAGCTCAAGGGCAATTCTTAACCCGTGCCCTTATCAAAAGTGGTACTGATGCGCCCGGAGCTATCTCGCGTTGCGCTACGATTCTTGCTCGTTATTATGCTTTCGGTTCATATGCCGAAGAATTATTATTGCAGGATTACCGGAAGCGTGTGTTGGCGGCAAAGAGTTCCGTTTTGAATGATAATTTTGAATTGCCACCAAACCAGCCATTGAAGCCGGGCATGTTTTATAAATGGATTTCCGCCCAGGGCTACGTTGACGGTCGAGATTCGGTTATGATGCTGTCGTCGGCACTGGATATTGGTAATTGGGAATTAATTGCGGAGAAGTTCAAACCGGAATTCGATACTGGCGAGTTGGGCAAAATTGACGGGAAAATTTTACGGTTAAAAAACGCAATTCTTTATGATCGCGGTTTTATCGCCTTTCAATTTGGCAATCTCGATACGGCTCCCCTGATTTTGGAGACGATGTCGCGCGATCTCCCGTTACGTGCTGATGGCAATTCCGTTGCCGCGGTTCGTTTGGCTATGGCAACCCGTAATTATCAGCGGGCCGAGTCAATCATCCGTAATTTGCGGCCGGAGGATAACTCACTTGCCGCATATCAATTGCTGGTTGCAAAACTGTTGATACAAATCCAGAATGCTGACTTTTCTGAAAATGATTTTGCCCGCGAAGTCTCAGTTTTGAAGATGCGTTTTAAAAATCTCGATTTTATATCAGATTTTAATATTCTCGATTTTGCCGCGGATCTTTATCAGGGAAACAATGCAATGCCGACGCGTAACGATTTCAAGAAATGTCACGAACCGGCGTTACTGGCAAGATTATGTCTTGATGTCGTTGCCCGCGATGTTCTGATTGGTCGCCGAACTGTTGATGTCGGAGCGGTTATTGAAACAATTGATATTGTAGATAGTGCTTACTTTTCAGATATCTGGTACCGCCGGGCATTGTTGCTGTTACTGAAGGATGGACCACTGATCTCACAATGGCGAAAAAATGTTGAGCTTGCGCTGAACGATTTTTCCATGGCGGCGTTGCCCAATTATCCGGAAATGTTAATCTTGAAATGTTTCGTCCAGATCATGGGTGACGAATTTACCCTGTCGGATACAGTTCAACGCTATGATCATATTATGAAAAAGCTGCCGATGGCATCTGAGGCGAAACGTAATTTCGCGGCGGCATTGAGCGAACCCGAGAAGTTCAGTGGCAACAGCGATTACTGGTTGCTGCTCAGTTCGGCTTTTTCACTGGGCATGAAACCAGACAGTGATTTGGATGCGATTTTTGATAACGTCAGAAAACTTTATCCTACGCCGCTTCAGCAGGAACTGCTGCTCGAACGCGATCTTAAAACAATGTTGAAGGCTCTTCACTCAATCAAAAAGACAGCAAAATGAATAATTTATTTTTAAGTGACTGCTATGATACCAGTCCTGAAACCAAACAAAGTTTTTTGTCCAAAATTACACTTAATTCCAGATTCTATTTTTTTGCACGTACCGTATGGATTTTTTATCTGGTGGCTCGGTGCGCGCGTCGCGGTTTGCTGAACCGTGATAATCAGGTACACTACAGTAATAAAAATATCTGGACAATTGAGCACTGCGGCGCCAAAATTCATTTACGCGGACTTGATAATCTTGATGCCGAAAATGGCCCATACGTGATTGTCGGCAATCACATGAGTTCAGTTGAAACAGCGGTTCTCAATGCGATCATCGGTCCCCGGCTGTTATTTACCTTTATTTTCAAACGCAGTCTTTTGAAAGTTCCATATCTGAACAGTGCGTTGCGTACTCAAAATGCGATTGCGGTTGATCGTGTCAATCCCCGCGAAGATTTTAAAACCATCCTTGCCGAGGGGAAAAAACGGCTTCAAAACGGATGTTCCGTTCTGGTGTTTCCGCAGTCGACGCGCTGCTTTGAATTAATTCCTGAGGAATTTAACACTATCGGCGTAAAATTAGCACGAAATGCCGGGGTAAAAATAATTCCGATGGCGCTGAAAACAGATTTTCTCGGCCACGGTAAAATAATCAAAGATTTCGGCCCGCTGGATAAACGCAAGGATATTTACTTTGAATTTGGCGCGCCGATCACCGTTGAAGGCAACGGTCGCGACGCGCATCGGCAGGTGATTGAATTTATCAGATCACGACTTGAAGCCTGGAATAAAGTATAACGTATTTCAGCTACTGAATTTGCCGTGGCGCAGAAAATGCAATATTTCATTGCGGACACCACGATTGTTCATGATCGTCATGTGGATGGCCGGCATTACTGTAAATGCGGTTTGCACTTCGGGCAATTGTGTCGAATCCTGCGGTACCAGATGATCATAGGCGGCGGCAATAATTCCCAGTTCGACACCGGCGGGAATTGGAATCTGATGAACACGGCTTTTTTCGCCATATGACAGATCGGCCAATGGTTTTATTAATGTCCCTGAAAAGGGCGCCAATTTCAAAGCAGTTGCAGCGACTTTCGAACCGCGGTTCGGCGGCGCGGTAAATACCAAACGACCGATATGTTGTCGATCCAAGATCTCATTGCCGAGCTGATTTTCGTCAGCCAAATGCGCCAGCGCCTGACGGGTTACCAGACTTCCCAGGCTGTGCGTCACAATATTAATGCGTTGTTTCGGATTGCATACGACCAGATGTTCTAAATATGTTTTGAATTTTTCCGCGTGTTCAACCACGTTATGGCGGGTAGTGCGGTAATCATAGCAGAAGACTCTGAATCCGTGTTTATTTAAAAAACGTCCCAGTGGATACATCATGGCTGAACAATGGAACAGTCCGTGAATTAAAACCACAATTTCACCGTCTTTGTTTTGGGGCTTGATTGCAATATCAAACATCTCTAAATCTCCATGCTGAAATTCGCGCGCGCATAATGCGCGCGCGAATTTTAAAAAGTTATTTTTATCGTTCCGCTTCCAGATCTGTTTATTTTTATTCCGTCAGTCAATGGCGTACCGTCGCCGATTTCTGATTCAATTCTGAAAGTAAATTTAACGTTTCGTATTTTGCCGCGCAGTATCATGAGATATTCAATCTTTTGACCAAGACCGCTTCCTTTGATGGACATTTGCGCCTCATTCGGTTTTATCCGCCACTCGGCGTCGACCGACATTTTTTCTACCGCGAAACCATATGGCGTCAACAGTTCCCGGACAAAAGCGTTATCAAGTTTATGGCAGCCTTCGCTACTCGGCACGTCGATTTTTTCAGCGGCATACGGCAATAAACAGTTAAGAACCTCTGTTAAATGCGGCGCGATTGGTGATGATGCCGGAAACTGGAAAGGTTGATTGATGTTTATTCGGTTGCTGTTCCAATCTCCGGATATATTCTGAATCAGCCAGCCGCCGTTTTGGGCAACAGCTTCCAGTTTGATTTTGCAGACTGTCGCCGTCGCCTTGACAGAATTTGCTTCGTCACGGATGGAGATGTCCGCGTCGATAGATAATGCCGGAGCGGTCAACGGCAACAGAAGTTTAAAAATCGTCGTCCAGAATTGACATTTCATCTTCGATAAACTCAATGGCGGCCTGACAGGCACGGGCGCGGTGACTGATTTTATTTTTCAGTTCTTCGGGCATTTCGGCAAAGGTCTGTTCATAGCCTTCCGGAACAAAAATCGGGTCATAACCGAAACCATTGGTGCCGCGCGGCGTATCAATGATTTTCCCTTTAACTTCCCCTTTAAAGGCTTCAATAACTTCACCGTTGGCCGCAATCGCGATTATGCAGACAAACTTTGCGCTGCGGTTGGTCTGTCCTTTCAATTCGGTCAGCACCCGGTTGATCCGGCCTTCCGGCGTGTCGGCATAACGTGCGGAATATATCCCCGGGGCGCCGTTGAGCGCTTCGATTTCCAAACCGGAATCATCGCCGAAAGCCGGAACCCCACAGTATTGATGAGCGGCCAGTGCTTTGATACCGGCGTTTTCCAAAAATGATTTGCCGTTTTCTTCAATGGGCGGCATTTCCGGGTATGAATCCAGTCCAACGATTTCGGCATTTTGATCGTGGAGCAGTTTCCTGAACTCAACCAGTTTATGCGGATTGGCGGTAGCTGCGACAACTTTAAACATAATTTTCCTTTGCTATCGGGTTTTGTTAAAGGGGGTTAACTGTAATCGCACAAACCGATAAATTCAATGCGTGATATTAAATTTTAGTATTGCACCGGAATCCGTAAGAAATACAGTCAGGTTACAGTAAGCGTGGTTTCTGGCGATTTTTACGATAAGTGCCGGGCGTTTGTGCAAAATATTTTTTGAAGCAATGGCTGAAATGACTTTCATCAAAGAAGCCCCAACGCCGGGCAACTTCTTTCAGCGTCAGGTTCTCAATAACTAGTGATTCCGCCGCGCCGTTCAAACGGTAATGCAGCTCATAATTGCCGAAAGCGATGCCGAAAGTTTCTTTGAAAAGATGGTTGAAACGACTTTCACTCAGCGAACAGGATGCGGCGGCTTCGCTTACCGTGGTCAACACTCCGGAGCGCCCAAGCAACAACTCAATTGCCGGCTCCAACCGTCCGGCATAGGGGGTGTCGGGAGCGATTTTTAAAAGTGGAGCGGCCGAAATAAAAAAACCGGTTATCAAATGCCATTGGGTTAACTTGTTCCAGTCGTTATAATTAACGTTTATTGCAGTCAGCCTTTCAGCAAGAACTTTGGCACTCTCCATAATTGCGGGAATGTTAATTATGGACATCCGTTCTTTGGGCGGCAGAGTCAAAAGCTGTCGAATAAAATTAGCTTTGCTGATGAATGATTTCAGCAGTTCGTCCCTGGAAATTGATACCAAAAGGATTTCCAGTCCGGCACGGTGGCGCAACACCCCATGCGGTTCCCAGGGCGAGATTAAATAGCAATCTCCCTGGTTCAGTTCCAAGGTGGCGCCACAGTTTTGAATCAACATCTGCCCACCGGTGATAATGCCCAGATGAATTGCTTTGTGAATATCAATCACCGTCGGAATTACTTCAGGACGATCGATTTTTATTTGTGAGATTTGAAATGGATTAACGGGTGTGAGTTGATAGTCAAAACGGTATAATTTTTCTTTGTTCATTTGCGTTTAGCCGGATTTTACAATTATTTGACGATAATATACAAGATATATGACTGTTTTCAATCGGAAAATGGATGTATAATACAATCACAGCCAAAAATATGGAGGGTTTGTTGTGAAACATAAATTAGCACTTATCGGATGTGGCGGCATGGCCAAATCACACGCTTCAAGATTCGAAGAACTTTTTGACCGCATTGAGGTGGTTGCCACTGTTGATATAGAATTGGAACGCGCACAGGCAGTATCCGAATTGATGCCGAACCAACCGCCGGCATTTACCGATTTTCGCGACGCACTGCCGCTTTGTGATGCGGTGTTGCTGGCACTGCCGCATCATCTGCACTGCCAATATACTGTCGATTGCCTTAACGCGGGAAAGCATGTGCTTGCCGAAAAACCGCTTGGCAACAGCGAGTCTGAATGCCTGAAAATGATTGAAACCGCAAAAGCCAACCGGAAAGTTCTGATGGTCGCTTACTGTATGCGTTTTCATCCGCTGGTCGTTAAAATGCGTGAAATATTGCGTGCAGAAAAGTATGGGAAAATGTTTCAAATTTCAATCTGGACTGAACAGCATACCGAACGTGAACCGACAAACTGGATGTGTCGCGCCGATCAAGTCGGGGGTGGTCAGTTATTCAGTCACGGTTGCCACTATATTGATCTGATGTTATGGATGGTGGGAAGCAAGCCGGTCATCGGTTCGCATATCGGAACCAACCGCGGAACCCCGTGGATGGAGCGTGAGGGAACCAGCAATGTTTCAATAAAATTTGAAAACGGAGTTACCGGTTATCATTTCGGTACCTGGGGCGCACGCGGCACTAAGTTGGGTTATTCATTTCAGGCTCATTGTGAACAGGGAATGGTTGAAATGGATTACCGTGCCGGTCAACTTCTCTTTCACCGCAATCTGGAGCAACACGTTCCCGGCGCTATCGAGCAACAGTATAAACCCGAGGTGCTGTTGGAAGCTCCGGCGTGCAAACCGACAGCAATTGAAATGGCACATTTCCTCGACTGTATAGAAAACGACGGCGAACCGTTGACCGATCCGGTTTCCAGTACTGAGGGACTTAAAGTTATCTGGGAACTTTATAATGCCGAAGATCGTAATCAATTGGCGGACTTGAGCGGAATTATCAAAGATTTCAAATAAATCAGTATTCAAATAAAATGTCATAACTTCATGGTTTAAACTTCACTCGCGCATTATGCGCGCGCGAAGTTTAATATTTTATTTAGAGCGGGAATACACGGGTGATTTTTCTTTAGTGCGGGAAATGGGGCAACTGTGTACCGGGGGAGGTTCCTGAAAAAATGACAGAAACTGTAGATTTAAGGTATGTTTTTGATTATTAAGCACTTCCGGTCATTTGGCGGTATTGTTTTTACAGGTTAAAAAAAACGGCGTGCTGTACATTTTAATTTTAAATCAAATTAAAGTGGAAAATATGTATTTTACAGGTTTTGCCGACGAGGCATCAAAGAATATTGAGGGGGCAGATCAATGCCACATTGGAGCTTGGCTGGAAAATATTGAAGCTCGTAATATTGGCGGTATCAACATCCGTGATCTTAAGGATGAAAAATTTGCTTGACCGATTGCTTTTTCCAGGTAACATTGTAGCATTTGTAAAATGGGTAATCGCTCAATATATTATTGAGTTAAATTTAATATGTTA
>JAAYPP010000108.1 GCA_012519765.1 Lentisphaerota bacterium | reverse complement strand
TTAAAAAAGTAGTGGTGAGAGGCGCTGGGTTGCTGGGAATGGTTAATAAACCGCGCCAGCGCCAGTCCATCGCCATGGTTCGAACAGCGAGTTGTTCGGTGGCCCGAAATTGCCGACCCAATGCGCGGAGCCGACAAAATTATTATTCAATCTGCTCGGGCGTTCTCTGGACACATGTCCATCCGCCCAGCCGACTGAAGCGGCGCCGGCATGCCTGAAATGTGCGTTATCGCCGCGCGAATTGACTGACATGCCGCTGCTGGAGATAGTATATTTCGGATAAAAAAAAGAATATGGGCGAATTTCACCGGGAACAGTGGTTGCGGTGACGTCACCGAACAGAACCACTGAAGAAGGTTTTTTGACCATTTCGACTTTCATTCCGGAGCCGCTTTTATAGGCGCTGCCGGTTATATAAGCCATGGAACCGATGCCGATTACATTGTAGCCGTAGCCATGACCGTCGGTAATTTTATCAGGGGCGCCGCCGGAAACATTCCAGCTCGGACAAGTCATTATTTTCCAGTTGCCGCAAATATCGAACACAAATCCTCCGTGCATGTCAATATTGCCGGGAGTTCCGGCCGGGGCGGAACGGTAACCGATCCACAGTTTGCCGACTGATGAGCCGGGGCCGGTGATTTCTGAACCGTAGCAAGGCATGTAATAGCCATAGTCGAGAACATAAAGCAGGTTGGCGGCATTCAATTGTTTGAGGTTACTTTCACAGAACGCCCCTTTCGATTTCTCGCGTGCCTTGCTCAAAGCCGGAAGCATCAGCGCCGCCAGAAGCGCGATCACCGATATCGTCACCAGGAGTTCGACCAGCGTGAATCTGGTAATGTTAACATCGTTTATGTACTTAATTTTATAATTCATAAATCCTTAAATTGTTCTATTGGAATTGATTTTTTTTGCTCTCTAAAATTCGCGCGCGCATTATGCGCGCGCGAATTTTAAGAAGTCATTATTTAATAAATTACTTTTTATTCTTTTTAATGGTAACCTTAAGCGCATTGATCCGATCTTGAAGTAGCTTCTGTAAGTTGGCATCACTGGTGACGGCAATGGCTTTTTTGTAAGCCTTCGCGGCGTCATCGAATTTCTTCTGTTTCCGATAACTATCTCCGATGTACATTCCCGCTTCGCCCCGCTCGCGATGCGCAAAGCGTTTATTATTACGCAACGCGGTCAACGCCGTGATAGCCTTATCATGTTGGTCCAATGCCAAATATGACTGTCCGGAATACAGCAACTTGATGTTAGTATTCTGTTCAATAGCGGTCAAAAATTTCAGAGCCAGCTCGTAATTTTTTTTCCGGAAGGCGGCTATTCCGCCATAGCCGGCAGCGGCATTACGTTCATGCTGGCGATATTTTGTCAGATCGACCTCGCGCAGGAGTTCAATGACATCATCGTACTTGCGTTCGCCGAGAAGCAGTCCGGCGAGCTGTCGGCGTGCGCTTGCCGCGGCATAATAATAAGGGTCTTGACAAAGAATCGCACTTTTAAAATAATGAACAGCTTCCTGGCGTTTTTTCATGGCCAGAAAAACGCGTGCCATCTTCTCCTGAAGTGCCGCCCAATGCCGGAAATCGCTCGTCTGCTCCAGGCAGGTCTGATAATTTTCGAGCGCTTTCGGATAATCTTTCAGTCGATAAAAATAGAGATCACCGGCATAATCAAAACGTCTGACTCTGGTATTCTGGTTGATATCGGGTAGTTCACCAATCAATTCGAACCATTTCAAAGCTTCGTCATACCTTTTCAAAGCCGCCAGTGAATTTCCGATCATAGCCATACATGATGCGTCATTCCAACCATTCGGCGACAGATCAAGAGCCATCCGATATTGCTCCAAAGCGAGTTCATATTTTTGAGCCTGATAAGATTTTTGGGCTTCTTGTATCGAATTGCGATAAGAGTTTTTGGCGTCCAGAGCAGGCACCATCAAAAAAAACAATGCGACTAGAAACAGCAACTTTTTTTTATAGAGCATAGTCTGGTTTAAACTGCCATAAAGATGATGCCAATCAATAAAGCGGCAATTTCAAAAACAAATCCTGCAAACCCGATAATATGGGTAGAAATTCCACCGAGATTACTGAGCAGATAACGCCTCAGCAGTCGAGCCGCCAAAAAAGCCAGTGCCGCAGTTATTAACGTCGCGTATGGCGTTTTGATCAGAACAAACAGCACAATAAAACCGGCGATCAGCCAGATCTGGTTTTGCGCCAACCGTGGAACAGTAATGAGCGGTTTTTCGTTATGAAGCAGGGGAAGGGTTGCCAGTGTTCCTTGCAACGTAAAACTCAAAACCATTACCGGAATCATCCAGTAGTAAAAGTGGTTTAAGGACATCAGGAAAAAAACCAGCAGATAAAAAAGCATGGTCGTAACTATCGAGATTACTGCGCTCAATGATTGAATATTTCGGATATCGCTTTTCATATTGTAAAGCGCTGTAATTGTCGAGACATTTTCAGCTTTTAGTTCAATAAAGGAAATCAGTGAACCGATGCTGCGTCCGGAATCCTTGGCGATTACCAATATTGCCATAGGAACGGCAAAAATAAGCGCGGCGGCAAAACTATTCAAAAAAGAAAGCAGAAAACCTACGATAAGCACCATAATGCCCAATAACAGTCCAACTAAAGGGAAAGAATATTGAACTTCAATGCCATAATCATCATCAGTGCCTGATTTTTTCAGGATTTTGGGAAGCGGCAAATCGATCAGCAGTTCCCACGCCGTACAGAAATATTTCATGTATTCTTCAAGCTTCATACCAGCTCTCCTTGTTTGGTTATTTTTGACTTTATCTGATTATATTTTTCTTCCATCAGGTCATGAACCCGAACGGCCAATTCTTTACGGTTCTCGCCTTGCGGATAAACTTTAGGCAAAATATGTATTTCAGCCACAATCTTACGATACCCGATAACTCGCCAAAAATGAGGCAACAGCCTATCGTTGCCAATCCAGCACAGTTTAAATCCATCGGGGACAGGATGATAGGCTATGACAACGGGGAGAATCGGAATATCCTGCCGGCATACCGCTTCAAATGCTGTTGACTTGAACGGCAAGATTCCATGCTCGCCGTCAGTACTGGTGCCTTCAGGATAAATCAGCGTATTAATCCCATGCAAAAGCGTATCGCGGCACGCCTCCATTACATTGACCGATTGCTGTTTGGATTCGCGTTTAACCCAAATCGGCATACTCAACCCCAAATACCAGCCGAGAAATGGCCATTTCCTGATATCATTTTTTGGGGCAAACCGTATCGGAAAAGTTGCCGCTTCAACCAATATATCCAAATATCCGCAATGGTTTGAAACAATCAAAACGCCATCCGCCTGTTCAACATCTCCATGGACTTTGATTTCAATCCCCATAATATTGGTGATTCCCTTGCCCCACTTTCTGGCGCAATGGGAAATTATCAGTACCTTTTTCCAGTAACCACCGCCAAAAATATGATAATAAATCGTTATTATTCCCATTAAAGGTAACCACAACCAGGTCACAGTCAGGCGTAAGATCTTTCTTAAAAATACCAGCATAATCATAAACCAATTTTAAAATGTCTCCGGAATCGTTCAGGCATAATAGCAGTATCGATAAGGATCAGAAAGTCAATCGTTTCAAAATCCCTATCCAACACCGGTTCACCGCAAATTTTGCACCCCAGTCGCAAATATCCTTTGAATAACGGCGGCAATTGAATATCACCGCGACTTAACCCGCTGCTGGCAGGAAGCACATATTTCGGAAGCGGAACCGCTTTCACCTTTTCGCTAAGTTTTCCTTCATCGGCAAGGTGCCTGTAGAGCTCCCATCCGATGTTGGAATCAGTAGTATCCAAACTGACGCAGCCGATCAGATATTTAGCTTTGGAACGGTTCATGATTTCCGCGATACCGGCCCAAAGCATACCAATGACCGAGCCGTTGCGGTATTCTTCCGAAACGCAGGAACGTCCCGCTTCAATGACTTTGCTTGCAACATGGTCGAGACCTTCAATGGAAAATTCCTGCTCCGAATAAAATCCTGCTCCGCGCCTCGCAACCTCACCTGATTGGAGCCGATATGTTCCAACAATTCGTCCGGTGATTTTCTCCTCAACCAGCAAGTGGAGGCAATAATCATCGAAGATATCAGTATCAATGAACGAATTTTCCTTTAGACCGATGCCGCGAGCTGCCTTGAAAACCTCATAGCGCAAAGCCTGAGCTTGAGCAAGTTCTTTTTCTGAAACGGCAATTTTAATCCGAAATTTATCATTTTCTGACAGATTCGGATGGGTGCAGATTTTTTTATAAAAATTTGTCGCTATCACTTTATTGATCCAATCAGTTGTTGCAGTAAAATTTCTGACACTAGTTCAGTCAAGTAACAATACTTTTATTATCCTCAAAATGCCAGTCCGATTTTAACAAAAAAAAACCTGCGAAATCAGGCATGCGGATGCGCTTTGCGATAAACATTTTTCAATCTTTCCGCACTGACATGAGTATAAATCTGAGTCGTACTAATACTGGAATGCCCCAAAAGCTCCTGTATGCTGCGCAAATCAGCTCCGGCATCAAGCATATGAGTCGCAAATGAATGTCGAATCTTGTGAGGACTGAGATCATGCGGCAGTCCCGCAGTCAACAAATAATTTTTCATATTGCGTTGAAACGTTCTGGCCGTCAAGCGCTTTCCTGTGATATTGATGAAAAGCGGTGATGAAACGCTTTTGGATACAACACGAGCGGCCCGTTCTTTCACGTAATGCCGCAATGCCGCGAGAGCGGGCCGCCCCAGCGCACAAAGACGTTCTTTCGCCCCTTTGCCACGAACTTTAACCACATCAGAGAACATATCAATATCATTAATATTTAATCCAACGGCTTCACCGATACGCAGTCCACCACTGTAAATCACTTCCATCATCGTCATATCACGCAACGCCACAAATTTATTATCATCCTCGTGTCCCGGTCGATTGGTGCTCGCGACAATCTGATATTTCGATGGCGCCTCAAGCAACCGTACAATTTCCTCAAATGACATCAGGATAGGAAGGCGCTTTCCACGTTTGGGGGTCGACAAGCCCGAAAACGGATTATGTTCGACAATACCTTCGCGTTCCAGATAACGGAAAAAAGAACGTAACGCCGAAATCTTACGCATGATTGAAGCGCGATCAAGTCCTATTTCGTTGAACTTGGCAATCAGCATTCGGGCAGTGTAAAGGTCAACTGTGCTCCAATTGTCAAAGTTTTTTTCATCGGGAAACATCAGTTGGCAAAATTGTTCAATATCCATTTTGTACGACATAATGGTATGTGTGCTGGCATTGCGCTCGCTCTTCATATATTCAAGGAAATTGTTGTGATAACCCATATTAGAAACTCCAAACAAACCAGTTTTTTTTTAATATATGGTTGACATTTGAAATAGCCAGTGCTAGTTTTGAGATTAAACTTTAATACATGTCAGAATAATATGACTCATGCGAAATAGGAGATAATCAGAGATTCGGCAACAAGTCATAGCCGGGTTTTCGTCATAAATGTCGAAAAAGTTTTATCTGGCGGTAAAATCGCTCAGGTAAGCCGGATTTTGTAGT
>JAAYPP010000107.1 GCA_012519765.1 Lentisphaerota bacterium | reverse complement strand
TCTTCAACATTGAATGCAACAACCCAGATGTTAGTTGCTTTAGCCCAAGCTTCACCATCCTTGACTTTAATAATCTTATCGCCGGGTTTGACCTCTTCCAATAGTTCGGTCTCACTTTTTGCGACGCGGGTTACATGTTGCGGCAAAATTTCGCCGTCTTTGGAATCCAGCGGAACGAAACCAAAAAAGAGATTGACTTCCTTTCCTGAAACATTGCGGAATTTTCCCTTGAGAATATAAGTCTTTTCGGTATCGACCTCAAAAGCTTGTTTTGATTTTAAAATGCCTGGAACGGTTTCAAAAACCTGTTCACCGTCTGCTTCAACCATTTTACTTGGGAAGTCACCTTCTGATGACAGTTTAAGTACTTCTTCAGCGGCAAAAACTCCGGTACATACTGTTGCCGACAATGCCATGAGCATTCCGAATTTCTTAATCATAAACGCCTCCTGATTTTTGATTTGCCGATTAATTCGGACAAATTATAACTATTGTTCTGTAAATCTTGAAATTTTGCTTGGATTGCGAATATCTCAGTTTCACAGAACGCTAATATAGTGTATGCGGTTCCTATTTCAAGACTTTCGAGAGTTTGGCTGATGGTCGGCGGCGTTGCAATTTAACCGCTCCAAGGTATATTATTACTTTCAAAACTATCTATCAACAGGAGCTTATCATGAAAGTTGTGGTCGCTTATTCCGGAGGACTTGACACCTCGGTTATTGTCAAATGGGTAAAAGAAACTTATAACGCGGAAGTAATCTGTTTCTGTGCCGACGTCGGTCAGGAAGAAGAAACTTTCGGTCTGGAAGAAAAGGCGATTAAGACAGGGGCATCAAAATGCTATGTAGAAAATTTAACCGAAGAGTTTGCCCGCGATTTCATTTTTCCGATGATGCAGGCCAATGCCATTTATGAGGGAACATATCTTCTCGGGACTTCAATTGCCCGCCCTCTGATCGGCAAGCGACTGGTAGAGATTGCCCGGGCCGAAGGCGCAGATGCAATTTGTCATGGTGCTACCGGCAAAGGTAATGACCAGGTACGTTTTGAATTGGCGGCCTACGCCATGCAGCCGGGAATCAAGATTATCGCCGCCTGGCGCGATCCGCAATGGCACTTCAAGTCACGCACTGAAATGATCAAATATGCTAACGAACACAACATCCCGATTACTTCAACTGCCGCCAAACCTTACAGTATGGATCGTAACCTCCTGCATATCAGTTTCGAAGGCGGTATTCTGGAAGACCCCTGGGAGGCACCGCCGGAAGACCTCGCAGTTATGACCAAACCGCTCAGTCAGGCTTCTGACATTCCGGAAGATATTACTGTTACGTTTGAGCAGGGAATCCCGGTTGCGGTCAATGGTGAACAACTTTCACCGGCCTCACTGATGCGTAAACTCAACACTATCGGCGCCAAGCACGCTGTCGGACGTATTGATATCGTTGAAAACCGCTTCGTCGGCATGAAATCACGCGGTGTTTATGAAACTCCGGGCGGCACGATTCTTCATCATGCTCACCGCGCACTCGAATCTATCACGATGGATAAAGAAGTGATGTACCTGCGCGACAGTTTCATTCCGCAATATTCACGCATGGTGTATAATGGTTTCTGGTTCGCGCCTGAACGTGAAATGCTTCAGACCGCAATTACCAAAAGCCAGGAGTTTGTCACCGGCGATGTCCGACTAAAACTGTTCAAAGGTAACTGCTATGTTACCGGACGCCGTTCCGAATACAGCCTTTACGATCATGAAATCGCTTCGTTTGAAGCTGAAGATGTATATAATCAAGAGGATGCCGAAGGATTTATTCGTCTCCAGTCGTTACGTCTGCGAATGATGGCAAACAGCAAACAGCACCGCTACTGAGGTTGTTCCGATAACGCGGCGCATAGGAGAATGGGTTTTTGATGAACAAAACTCCATACAGCGTTAACCAATTGCGTTGCCGCTCCGGGGCGCCGCCTGAAATTACATTGGTTCTGGATCGTTTGCGAAGTGCTCACAACACCGGCAATATTTTTCGAATTGCCGAAGCCGTCGGAGCGCGTGAAATTATTGCCTGCGGTTATACACCGGCGCCGGGGCATCCCAAACTGGCCAAAACGGCCATGGGCGCTGATTCGCTGGTGTCGTGCCGTCAGATGGCGGATTCAATAAGTGCGGTCCAAACGTTGCGAACCGAAGGAATTCGTCAGATTCTGGCGGTCGAAGCTCTTGAATCAAGTGTTTTCGCCTGGGATTTCAAATATCAATTCCCGCTGGCACTGGTTTTTGGCAACGAAGCGCTTGGTATTGCGCCGGAAACGCTTGCCGCTTGTGACGGCACGATAAGCTTGCCGATGTTTGGCGTCAAAGCTTCTATCAATGTCGGTAATTGCGCCGCCGCCGTCCTTTATGCGGTCATCGCTCAAAATAATCGGAGTCAACCATGAAAATCAAATTGCTCGGGAAAAACTGTGACGATATCCGTGAACTGCTCAATCAACATGGATTTGAGGATAATTCCGACACTCCGGAACTGATTGTCACATACGGAGGCGACGGCAGTTTGCTGGGCGCAGAACGCGAATGGCCGGGCATTCCCAAGCTACCTTTGCGCGATTCACGGACGGCGCGGCTTTGCGAAAAGCACTGCCATGAAACCCAGTTGCAAAATTTTCTGGCAGGAAAGATCTCCCTCGATAAACTGAAAAAAATTGAAGTTGCCGCCAACGGTCATCGTCTGACTGCCGTTAATGACATTTTTATTCATAACGCCGAACAAGCCAGCGCGTTGCGCTATCAGGTCTGGATTGACGATGAACTTTATGCGGACGAAATTGCCGGCGATGCTGTAGGGCTTTCCAGCGTACACGGGAGCTCCGCATATTACCGCAGCATCACACATAGCGTTTTTCGGGTCGGGCTCGGACTGGCATTCAGCAACAGCATGGAACTCGTCAATCATATGGTGATTGCCGAAACGTCATCGGTAAAAATCCGGATAATTCGCGGACCTGCCCAGATTGTCGCTGACAACTCTCCGGAACGTATCGTTATGGGGATTGGTGATGAGGCGATTTTAAAACAAGCTGACGAGGTCGCCTTGATTTACGGACTGGAAAATTTCATGTGTCCGCAGTGCCGTTTTTGGCGTCATCTTAATCAATACCGTTTCAGCAAACTGGTCATGCCCAAAGTTCTGTCGTAACTTCGCTCATAAAATTCGCGCGCGCATAATGCGCGCGCGAATTTAGGAATCATATTTATCAAATATTGATGCGAAAGAAACATCGGGAGGATTTGATTTGTCAATCGCTGGCAATTCCACCAATGCGTTCGGACAACTGTATTTCTTAAGTGCTTCGCGGAATATCTCCAGTGCGTCTGCTGAGATTTCTGGATTGGTATCAAAAAAACGGTTGAATACCATTCCGGCAATTTTGATGCCTCGAGCGGCGGCGGTTTCCAGCGACATTAGAGTATGATTGATGCTACCCAACTTTCCGGAGGTCACCAAAATCAGCGGATAATGGCGTTCTGCCAAATAATCTATGCTCAAAAAACCGCGTTTCAGCGGGACATGCAGTCCGCCCGCTCCTTCCAGCAGAATGGTATCGAATTCGCGTTCGAGCAATTCTGTCGCCGCAGTTATCGCTTTCAGGTCAATGATACGTTGTTCGAGCGCCGCCGCGAGGTGAGGGGAGGCCGGGAATTTAAATATTTCGCGGCAGGTAGTGCCGTCGAGGTCGCGCGGAAATGGTTTTACACCCATCAGTGTGCGGTGCAGAAGCAAGTCTTCGGCCATGCCGAGTTCAACTCCGGTCTGAACCAGTTTCTGGGTGATAATGCGGATTTTTCGCTTATGCAGGTACCGCGCCATCATGCCGGTGGCGTATGATTTTCCGGCATCGGTGTCAATGCCGCCGACAAAAAACACGGACATTGTTCAACCGCCTTTTTCGGTTTTGCGTGCGATAAAAATCATCGGATGATAGGTCAATTTCACCCCGCTTTGGTCGCCGTAACGTTCCGCGTAATCATCCATGAATTTCTGCATCATTGACTTGGTCCAGATATCTTTACGGATTCCGGTAACTCCGGTTTTCTGAAGGTGTCGCAAAAGCATCTGAGGATCGGCAAATTTCAGCTCACGCCTGGTTTCAGAGAAATAGAGTTCCTGGTAGCAGTATCCGAGTGCGTCGCGGATATCGTCCGCTTTCAGATAACGCAGTTTTATGCCGAGCAGTTCCCCGATTTCCATGATGTTGTCAACGCCGAAAGTGGAGAATGCCACTATCCCGTTGTTGTTTAATTTTTCAGCCAGGCGCCGCAGAACTCGTTCCATATTTTCCATCCACTGAAAAGTGGCATTGGAAATAATCAGATCCAGTTCCCGCGGCATTCCGGGCAGAGTTTCAACATCACCGGCCATAAAGTCGCAGGTTACCATTTCCATGATCGGCACCATGTATTCAGGGACCAAATCGTTGACAATCAATTTTTCATAATTGAGTTCTTTTGCAATGTGCCGGGTCAGAATTCCGGTACCGCAGCCGACTTCGAAAATCCGGGTGAAGTTTACTCCTGCACAATCTTTCAAGGCGTTAACCAGTTCTGCCGCCATATCGCGCTGTACAATCGCGTTTTCATCATAAGTTCCAAGACTGCGCGCAAAACGTCCTGAAACCAGTTTTTTATCGAGTTTTATTCTCATACTGATATAGTTCCTTCCAAAATTGGTAGCGGTCAAAAAGATAATGTGTTCCCGGCAATACCGTCAGCGGAATTTCACGTTTTTCCCAGCAGTAACGCTGCGCCGCCAACGGGAAAATCCGGTCGTTTTCAGCAGCAAAAGCGCGCGTGAAACGAAATTCCGGCGCTGCTGCCGCATTGGCTCTTTGTCCGAGTGCCGCCAATTCAAGACGTTGTTCCTCAGTCGTCCGCAGTGGTGAACAAAACGCCGCTTTGCCGCTGATTCGACGGTAAAATTTCTTCTGTCCAGCCTCGTTCCAGTTTTCTAATGTCGCTGTAAATAATGCCGGATCAATTCCTTCATCGGCGTTGATCGGGAATAAGGTTCCGTTAAATGCTGTCGCACTGAGCAACGGCAGTTTCAGTCCTGATGACGCCGCAGCATAAACCCCGAATGACCAGGCCGCCAGATGGATTTCCGGATAATCTGAAATGTCATCCAGCGCAGGGAGTTCCGGCTCCGTATAGTCATAAAACATCAGTACATCGTTGCCGGCGGGATCAAGGTGGCTGAGCACATTCGCGTCCATGCCCCAGCCGTTAAAAAACAGCAGCAGTACCGGGTTTGCTTTACGATTTATCCACTGGCGCTTCATAAAATCCCCAGCAAATTTTCAATATCTTCATTTTTCAACGCAGCATGCAGAGAAAAGCGGATTCTTGCGGTTCCCGGAGGTACCGTCGGCGGACGTACCGGCAGTGCCAGAAAACCGTTGCCGCGCAATTTTTCCGCCAGTTCAACAGTTGTGTCGTTTTCGCCGATAATTAATGGTACGATCTGCGAATTACCAAGTGTTTTTAAATTTTTTGCTGTCAAGCCCTCGCGCAATTTTTGGCCGAGTTCGGCAAGATGATGTCGCTCTGACGTCATGTCCGGCATTTTTTCGAGCACAAATCGCGTCCATGCCGCATTGACCGGAGGCATTCCGGTTGTGAAAATAAACGGGCGGGTACGATTGATCAGATATTCGCGAAGTTTCGAGTTCGTTATCGCGAATGCTCCGCTTGAACTGAACGCTTTGCCCAAGGTACCGACGATGATATCGATGTCATCAATCAGTCCGGATTCTTCGCAACACCCGGCGCCGCGCTGGCCGCGGACACCGACCGAATGCGCTTCATCGATATACAGAATTGCGCCGTAGCGTTTGCTTAAATCATTGAGTGTTTTTAAATCGGCAGTATCGCCGTCCATGCTGAAAATCGACTCCGAAATGACCACGGTGCGGCGGTATTTTCCGGCAGTGGCGCGAAGCTGATCTTCCAGATTCCCATAATCGAGATGTTGATAGCGCTTATAATCCGCTCCGGATAATTTCATTCCGTCAATAATGCTGGCGTGATTGAGCTTATCCGACAGTATCAGATCACCTTTGCCGGTCAGTGCCGGCAGTATTCCGGAATTGGCATGATATCCGCTGTTGAAAACCAGTGCGGCGCGATGGTTATAAAACCGGCTCAAGCTCTCTTCCAGTTCAATATATTCCTGATGATTCCCGGTCAGCAATCGAGATGAAACCGCAGACATCGCAAAATCCGAAGCCGGTGCGGAATCCAAAAATTCACTCAGCCAGTCCTGCCGCCGTGAAATTCCTAGATAGTCATTCGATGATAAATTAATCAGACCAGCCAATGATTCCGGCGAACGTAGCTCACGTAAACGATGCTCAGCCTTGAGCTCGTTCAGTTCCATGTCAATTGATTGATAAAATGCCTTTTTCATGATGATTTCCAAAAAGTTAAAAAAAATAATATAGCATCTTAAACTTCAAAATCATCATATCTGCGGGCAACTGCGGCAGCATAAGACCTCAAAAACAGCGTCAGCTCAGCGGAACTGATTGATCAAGTCGCGCAACTCGGCGGCGGCTTTCCGGGCTCCTGCCGCAAATGCCGCGCTGTTGTCGGCATAGATGATTCCGCGCGAAGAGTTGATCATCAATCCGACGCCGGCGGCATTGATACCGTTTTCAACGACTTGCCGGACGTCGCCGCCCTGCGCGCCGACACCGGGGACTAGAAACGGAATATCCGGACAGATTTCCCGGATTTTTTTCAGCTCTCCGGGAAAAGTCGCGCCGATAACCAGTGCGGCATTGCCGTTGTAGTTCCATTTGTCGCGAGTCAGAAGCGCGACATGTTCGTAAATAGTTTTTCCGTCACAGATCAGTTCCTGAAGTTCGCAGGAACTCGGGTTGGAGGTGCGGCAGAGAATGATCACGCCGCGTTCGGCATGATCCAGAAACGGCTTTAAGTTGTCGCTGCCCATGTACGGGTTTACGGTCAGCGCATCGGCGTTGTAGCGTTCAAAGGCCTCTTTCGCATACATTTCGGCGGTTGAGCCGATATCGCCGCGTTTGACATCAAGAATGACCGGAATCTCGGGATATTTTTCTCGAATGTAGGCGATGGTCATTTTCAGTTGGTCATCGGCTTCGGCTGCGGCATAATATGCGGCCTGCGGTTTGTAACAGCAGACCAGATCATGTGTTGCATCAATAATTGCTTTATTGAATTCGAAAATTG
>JAAYPP010000012.1 GCA_012519765.1 Lentisphaerota bacterium | reverse complement strand
TGACTTCGATTATGTAGATTTCTCCGTCTTGAACCGCAAACTGAATATTCATCAGCCCGCAGACCCGCAATTCACGCGCCAGTGCATAGGCGTAATCGTGAATTTTCGCGATAATCTCTGCTGAAAGAGTCATTGGCGGGATTACACTGGCGGAATCACCGGAGTGAATTCCTGCCGGTTCCACATGTTCGATAACTGCCCCGACCACTGTAGTTTTGCCATCAGAAATGCAATCGACATCCAATTCAACCGCGTTTTCGAGAAAATGATCGATCAGGATCGGTTTTCCGGGAGAAACTGCGGCAGCCTCTTCAACGAAACGCCGCAGATATTGTTCTTTGTAAACAATCACCATTCCGCGTCCGCCGAGTACGAAAGACGGGCGAATCAGTAATGGATAGCCGATACGTTCAGCAATGGTCAGCGCTTCTTCGACTGAATATGCGATTCCAGACTCTGGCTGTTTGATGTGAAGATTCTCAATCATTGCTCTGAAAAATTCACGATCTTCGGCGGCATCAATATCATCCGGACAGGTACCGATGACCTTCGCACCGGCGGCTTTCAGCTGTTGCGCCAGATTCAACGGAGTTTGACCACCGAACTGAACAATTACACCGTCGCACTGTTCACGTTCATAAACCGCCATCACATCTTCAAGAGTCAAAGGTTCGAAATAGAGTTTGTCGCTGGTATCGTAGTCGGTGGATACGGTTTCAGGATTGCTGTTGACCATAATGCTTTCGCAACCGATTTTGCGCATGGCGAAAGCGGCATGAACGCAGCAATAGTCAAACTCGATACCCTGTCCGATCCGGTTGGGGCCGCCCCCGAGAATCATGATTGACCTGTCTCCCTTGCGTGGTCGTACTGGTTCATCGTATTCGCCCCAGGTCGAATAATAATACGGGGTCTGTGCCTCAAATTCTCCTGCGCAAGTGTCAACCACTGCAAAAACCGGATTGATTTTGAGCTTACGGCGCGACAAGAAAACTTCCAGTTCACTGCTTTGTAATAAAAAAGCAATCTGCCGGTCTGAGTATCCAAGTTCTTTGGCTTGCCGGAAAACTTCCGGCGTACTGGTCAGCGCCTGAAGACTGCCGAAATTGCTGATTTCATCTTCAAATGATGCCAGTTCGGCAAGATTGCGCAAAAACCACAAATCGATGGCTGTAAGTTCATGAATTTTTTCAATTTTCCAATTGCGTCGCAATGCCGCGCGGATTGCAAATACGCGCTCAGCATTGGGACGGCGAAGTTCCATGGCAAGAAGATCATCGGTCATTGACTCAAAGAACTGATCTTTCGGGCCTGCGCCAAACCCGGCATGTCCGGTCTCCAGTGATCGTAAAGCTTTCTGAAAAGACTGCTTGAAGGTTCGCCCGATGGCCATGGCCTCACCGACTGATTTCATTTGCGTACCCAGTGTCGAATCCGTTTGTGGGAACTTTTCGAAGGTAAAGCGCGGGACTTTGGTCACAATATAGTCAATGGCCGGCTCGAAGCAGGCCGGCGTTTCCGAGGTTATATCATTAATTATTTCATCAAGGGTGTACCCGACGGCCAGTTGCGCCGCAATCTTGGCGATTGGAAATCCGGTAGCCTTGGAAGCCAGGGCGGAAGAACGAGACACTCGCGGATTCATTTCGATAATAATCTGCCGTCCGTCAACCGGATTAACGGCCCACTGTACGTTGGAACCGCCGGTTTCGACTCCGATGGCGGCCATGACTTTCAAGCTGTTGCTGCGCATGGTCTGGTATTCGACATCGGTCAGAGTCTGAGCCGGTGCTACAGTTATGGAGTCACCGGTATGAACCCCCATCGGATCAAAATTTTCGATTGAACAGACTATTACCGAATTACCTTTTTTGTCGCGCATAACTTCCATTTCAAACTCTTTCCAGCCCAGCAAAGATTCTTCGATTAATATCTCGCTGTTCATGCTCGCGGCAAGGCCGCGCGCCGCAATCTTTTCAAACTCTTCCTGATTATGAGCGATACCGCCGCCAGTACCGCCGAGAGTGAAACCGGGACGGATAATCAACGGCCAGCCGCCGAGAGTATTAGCGACAGCCAGCGCTTCGCTCATGGTATGGGCGGAACCTGAACGCGGCAGCTCCAGGTCTATGCCCTGCATCGTTTCCTTAAAGAGCTGGCGGTCTTCGGCACGTTTAATAGATTCTGCACTGGCACCAATCAATTCAATCTGATATCTGCGGAGAATTCCCCGTTCAAAAAGTTCCATCGCCAGATTCAAAGCAGTTTGTCCGCCGAGCGTCGGAAGTAAGGCGTCAGGACGTTCACGCCGGATAATTTCATGAATGATGTCACAGGTCAACGGTTCAATGTAGGTGCGGTCTGAAAACTCCGGATCGGTCATAATCGTGGCAGGATTACTGTTGACTAGAATCACTTCATAGCCCTGCTGTTTCAGCACCTTGCAGGCCTGAACTCCGGAATAATCGAACTCACAGCCCTGTCCGATGACAATCGGACCTGAACCGATCAGCATAATTCTTTTGATATCTGTTCTTTTAGGCATTTTCTCTCCTATGCTTTTTTAACGCTGCCGCCACCAGCCCTTTGAACAAAGGATGCGCGTTACGCGGACGGGATTTAAATTCAGGATGGAACTGACATCCTATAAAATAGGGGTGTTCCGGCAATTCCACAACTTCAACCAGCCGGTTATCCGGAGAAGTTCCGGCAATATACATACCGGCTTTTTCCATTTTCTCCCGGAATTCAGGGTTGAATTCATAGCGATGCCGATGCCGTTCGCTGATGTTCTCTGTTCCGTAAAGATTGGCGCTGATTGATGACGGATTGAGCCGGCATGGATATGCGCCTAGCCGCATGGTACCGCCCATCCGGTCAATTCCACGCTGTTCCGGCATCAAATCGATCACTGCGTGAGTTGTCTGCGGATTGAATTCGCTGCTGTCGGCATCTTCATGCCTCAACACATTTCGAGCATACTCGATAACCGCGCATTGCATTCCCAGGCAGATACCCAGAAAAGGGATTTGGTTGTTCCTGGCATACTCAATTGCCTGAATTTTTCCGTTAACTCCGCGATTGCCGAAACCGCCGGGAACCAGAATTGCATCGGCCTGTTTAAGAATATCCGCAGTCAATTCCGGGTGATTTTCCAGATCTTCTGCCTCGACCGGCAAAACTTTTACTTTTGTTTCAGAAGCAATTCCGGCATGGTCCAAAGCTTCATAAATGCTTTTGTAGGCATCGCGCAGTTTGCTGTATTTGCCGACAACAGCGACAGTACAGTTATAACGCGGGTTAAGTACGCCATCAAGCCATTTTCGATACGGAGCAAGGTTGAGCGTACCCGGGTCCATGTTGAGGAGCTTCAGTACATGCAAATCAAGTTTTTGCCGTGCCAGTTCAAGCGGTACTTCGTAGATGGAGTGCTGAACATCCAGTTCCTCAATTACCAGTTCACGCTGGACATTGCAGAACAGAGCCAGCTTATCGATATGTCCGGAATCCATTGGGATCTCGGTGCGGCACACCAGAATATCCGGTGTGATTCCGATATTGCGCAAAATCGCTACCGAATGCTGAGACGGCTTGGTCTTCAGCTCCTGAGCCGCGCGCAGATACGGGATCAGGGTCAGATGAATAAAAATCGCATGGTCCCGGCCGGCTTCAAATGCAAATTGTCGCGCCGCCTCTAGGAACGGCAACGACTCGATATCTCCGGCGGTGCCGCCAATCTCAGTGATGGCAACATCAATATCGGGCGCATGAAGTGCCTGCATGGCCGCCTTTATCTCGTTGGTAACGTGCGGTATCACCTGGACTGTGGCGCCGAGATATCCGCCGGCGCGTTCACGTTCCAGCAAAGTACTGTAGATCCGTCCGGAAGTGTAATTACTGGCCTGAGTACAATTGACTTCAGCAAAGCGTTCGTAATGTCCGAGATCCAGGTCAGTTTCAGCGCCATCATCAGTGACAAATACCTCGCCATGCTGGAAAGGACTCATGGTTCCTGGGTCGACATTGAGATACGGGTCCAATTTCTGAATTGCCACTTTGCAACCACGCTGTTTCAAAAGAAAAGCAAGACTGGCAGCGGTTATCCCCTTGCCGAGGCTGGAAACAACGCCCCCGGTTATAAAAATATGTGCGGTCATGACTTAACCCTCCATCATGGTTTTGAATTGGTGAAAAAGATAATGTGAATCATGCGGGCCCGGCGCGGCTTCCGGATGATATTGGACACTGAACGCCGGCGCTGAACAGTGCCTTATTCCCTCAATAGTATGATCATTGAGGTTAAGATGGGTTACCTCCAGGCAATCCGGAAGACTCTCCGGTTTGAGCGAAAAATTGTGGTTTTGTGAAGTGATTTCAATGGTACCGGCGGCAAGATTTTTTACCGGATGATTACAGCCGTGATGGCCGAAGCGCAGGCGCTGGCATTCTGCGCCAAGTGCCAGTCCGAGCAACTGATGTCCGAGGCAGATTCCCATCAGTGGAACTTTTCCGACAAGCTCTCTGATGCAGTCAACGGCATAGCGCACTGCCGACGGGTCAGCGGGCCCGTTGGAAAGAAATACTCCATCAGGACGAAGCCCTAATATTTCCGATGCTCTGGTTTGAGCCGGAAGCACCTTCACCTGCATGTCATGTTCTGAAAGCTGCCGCAAAATATTGTATTTTATTCCGAAATCCAACGCGACCACTTTCAGTCGTCCGGAATTGTTCCAGTCATAGGCTTCAGATACTGTCACCTTTGCCGCATAATCCTGATTATCCAACCCGCACCAGGCATTTGCCGTAGCTACGCCTTCAGACTCACTGACATGTTTTTCAGAAACATGGAGATAAGCTTTTTGTGTACCGTGTTTACGCAGATGCAGAGTCAAACGTCTGGTATCAACCCCCGCAATACCGGGAATGCCGTTTGACTTCAGCATTTCAGCAAGCGACAGTTCCGACCGAAAGTTCGAAGGTTCATTCAGGTTATGGACGATCAGCGCATTTAGAAATAGTTTGCGTGATTCCATATCATCGCGATTACAGCCGTAATTACCGATTTCCGGCATTGTCAAGGCAACCATTTGTCCGGCATACGAAGGGTCACTGATAATTTCCTGATATCCGCTCATGCCGGTGTTAAAAACTACTTCGCCAACGCAGTCTTCCATTGCGCCGAAGCTCCAGCCGTGAAATATTTCACCGTCTGCCAGCGCGATAAAAGCTTTGCGCTCACGTTTGGCTTGCCAATTATAGATGTTGTCCATTATTTAACTCCAAAATTTTCTATTTAATCGAATTTTATCTGCTGCTCGTTTTCAGTATGCCCGTTCTTTGATATTCTCAACATAATTTGCCAGTGCGCGGTTCACCATCCGGTAACCGCCCGGTGTCGGATAATCGCCTGTAAAATACCAGTCACCCAGGTGATCGGGGCAACATGCCCGCAGTGCATCGCACCGTTGAAAAACCAGCGCGAGTTCGGCTTTCAGTCCAGGCGGTCTCAGCCGCTCTTTTATCGCCTCGGTCAATTCATCAAAACTGAATTCGGCATAAAGTTTCTTCAATGGGTTCCGACACTTGCGGCTGTCTTGTTTTAACATTTTTTCAGCTTTCTTGGTCTGCTCGGTCAACAAATCAAATTTGCCGTGTTTTTTGAGCAGATCGACCAGCGCTTCGAAAGCGACCAGTTCCTGAAGACTGCCCATATCGATACCGTAACAATCCGGGTAGCATATCGGAGGCGCTGCCGAAGCAATGACGATTTTTCGCGGTGAAAGTCGGTCGAGAATCGGCAGGATAGCGCGGCGCATTGTACTGCCGCGCACGATGGAATCGTCAATGACCACCAGAGTGTCCAGATTCGGACGTACCAGCCCGTAAGTTACATCATAGACATGCATCGTGAAATCATCACGGGCAGCGGCATCTGCGATAAAAGTCCTGAACTTCGCGTCTTTGACGGCAATCTGTCCAAAGCGCAACGGTTTGTTGAGCTGCATTTTCATTAACGCATCCAGCATTCCGTGAAAACTGATTTGTGCGGTATTCGGAATATAGGAAAAAAAAGCATTTTTAATGCCGTCATCGAGGTTTTTCAGGATATCAGGAAGCAGCGCCTGTCCCATTGCCTTGCGTTCCCGGTGAATGTCAGAGTCATTGCCGCGCGAAAAATAAATCCGTTCAAACACACAGCGACGCAATGGCGTGACCGGTTTCAGGCATTCTGTCAATTCAACCTGCCCGTCGCGCCGGACAATCAGCGCACTGCCCGGAGGCAACTCTTTGACCTGTTCGGGAAATAATTCGAAAGCAGTCTGTATTGCCGGGCGTTCAGAAGCGGCGACCACCAAATTTTCATCACAATAATACCAGGCCGGACGAATTCCGGCGGTATCACGCAAAACAAAGGAATTGCCGTCCGCCAAGGCTCCGCATAGAGTAAACGCGCCGTCGAAATTTTCGGCGGCGCGTTTGAGAACCTCAGCGAAGTCGGTCGGACCGGAATTTTGTTGCAGCGACTGCTCCAGATAATGACCGATTAAATTCAGAATCAAGGCGCCGTCTTGCCGTCCGGAAGGATGATGTCCGGTCTTCAGCAATTTTTCAAATATCTCCCCGGTATTGGCCAGATTGAAGTTTCCGGCTAACAACATGGTTCTGTTTAAACATGAACTCACGCGCGCAAAAGGATGGCAGGATTCTTCGCCACGGCTTCCGAATGTGCCGTACCGAAGGTGACCAAGAAAAAGTTCTCCGGCAAACGGACTGTGCCGGTACTTTTCTTGATGGCGTGTTCCGCTCAATACGCCGATTCGCTCGATCAAATCGGCCAAAGCCATTCGACGCGCGGATTTTTCCAGTTGAAACGCCGGATAGCCCGGTTCCTGATCAATCTTGATGCCGGCAATGCCGGCACCATCCTGACCACGATTGTGCTGTTTTTCCAATAACAACAGCATCTTTCGGAATCCGTAAAAAGTGTCGCCGTAAAATTCCGGCTTTTTACGTAAGCGCAACAGGGTTACTGCGCATTCATGTTTGATTTGATCCGACATCTTGTATCCTGAGTTAGTAAATAAACAGCATTTCCCGGTACTTTGGCAGCGGCCATTCGCTGTCGGCTACCACTTTTTCCATACGATCCGCCACTTCGCGGACACAATTCATGGCGGTGATGATTGCATCGCAACTTCCCATGCGCAGTGCTTCTTCCAGTTCGGCAGAACATTTTTCTATTCCATCCAGTCCGTTACCCAGTTCATTAAGCAGATTGGTCAGCGCCGCAGTTCCCGCCGCCGTCTTCAAACTATTAGCAGACTGGAGTGCGGAAGCGGTTTTTGTATATTGGGCGGTTACCGCCGGGATAATCATGCTTTTGGCAATTTCGAGCGCGATTTCACCTTCGATGCGGATTTTGCGTTGGTATTCTTCGACAAATACTTCAAAACGCGATTCCAATTCTTTTTTGGTGAACACGCAATGTTTTTCAAACAATGCCACATTTTCCGGCTTGATCAGTGCACGCAGTCCTTCGATCGTGCCGGCGCCGGCCTGCAAACCGCGGCGGGCGGCTTCTTCGCGCCATTCAGCGGAATAGTTATCGCCATTGAAAATGATTCTTTTGTGAGCATTGATATTGCTTTTTAGCAATTTCTGGAGTTCATTGTTGAATGCTCCGGCTTTGAATTTGCTGATTTTTCCGGCGAATTCATCCAGCACATCGGCGACAATAGTGTTCAAAACCATCATCGCTCCGGCACAGGACTGACTGGAGCCAGGCGCACGGAATTCAAATTTATTGCCGGTAAAAGCAAATGGGCTGGTTCGGTTGCGGTCAGTAGCGTCACGCGGCAACTGCGGCAGCGTATCCACGCCAATCCGGATCGGAAGCGCACGGCTGCTCGAAACCTGGCTGCCATTTTGCAGCTGGGTAATAATACCGTTAAGCTGATCGCCGAGATAAACCGACATGATTGCCGGAGGCGCTTCATTGGCGCCGAGCCGGTGATTGTTGCCGGCGCCGGCAACTGCCGCATAAAGCAGATCGCTATGCATGTCCACCGCTTTGATGACTGCGGTCAGAACGGTTAGAAAAATCGCGTTCTGGTGCGGATCGTTGCCGGGATCAAGCAAGTTGGTTTTGCCGTAAGCAAATGACCAGTTATTATGTTTTCCGGAACCGTTGACACCGGCAAAGGGTTTTTCGTGAAGCAGGCAGACCAAACCATTGCGTTCCGCGACTTGCCGCAAAACTTCCATCACCAGCATGTTATGATCAACCGCCAGGTTGGCATCTTCGAACATCGGTGCCAGCTCAAACTGTGCCGGAGCCACCTCGTTATGCCGGGTTTTAGCGGGAATTCCGAGTTTCCAGAGTTCGCGTTCCACCTCAACCATGAATTTAAGAATCCGTTGCCGGATCGAGCCGAAATAGTGATCCTCAAGCTGCTGGTGTTTCGGCGGCGGCGCCCCGAACAATGTCCTTCCGGTCTGCACCAAGTCAGGACGGCTCAGATAAAAGTGTTTGTCAATCAGGAAATATTCCTGTTCGGCCCCAAGGGTAACCGTCACTTTCGCATCTGCTTGCTTAAAAGCCTTCATCAAACGTTTGGTCGCGTTGGAAAGCGCTTGGATCGAGCGCAATAACGGTGTTTTTTTGTCCAGCGCCTCTCCGGTATAAGAACAGAATACGGTCGGAATACACAAGGTCGCCCCGTTGGCATGACGTTTGATAAACGCCGGACTGGTCGGATCCCAAGCCGTATAACCGCGCGCCTCAAAAGTGCAGCGCAGACCGCCGGATGGGAAGCTGGAGGCGTCAGGCTCGCCGACAATCAGGTTTTTTCCTGAAAAAGTCATTATCGCCTTATCGCCGGAAGGCTCAAGAAACGAATCATGTTTTTCCGCCGTGGAACCGGTTAGCGGCAGAAACCAGTGCGTAAAATGGGTCGCGCCGCGCTCGATCGCCCAGGTCTTCATGCCATGCGCGACATCTGCCGCTATTTCGGCATCAATCGGTTCGCGGTTGTTGATAGTGGCTAAAAGCTTTTGCGCCGTCGGTTTCGGTAAGTAACGAATAATGGAGTCTGTGTTGAATACATCATCGCCATATCCGATTTCAATATTTCCGGCCGGAGCCGGTCCGTCAATTGGCCGCGCGGCAATCGCAGTTACGGTTTTGCTTCTGTTTGACATGTTCATATAATGTTCGCTCCTTAGTAAAATTGAAGATGCCAAACATTAAAGCAAAGACAATGCCAACTTTACCACAAAGTACTGCGGACAACTATTTTGAGCAGAGTGAAATCTATATATGCACAGAATATTTTTTACCGGCCGGGTGGCAGTCTTTCCGGATCATTACTAATTATTACAATTACGTTTGCTTCAAAGGCGCAATTATTACATTTTTGTAATTATACTGAATCTGGAAAACCAATTTCATTCAGCGGTGAGAAACCGTGTAATCAACTGCCGCGCTGACAATCCGGTTCAACATGGCATTGTCATTGCCGCCCATGCTGTAATCGCCGGAAACCGCAGACGCTTTTGAGTAGAATTTGGGTGAGGCGATAATTTTACCACTGCTCTGTTCGACGTAATCGACACGTAAAATTACTGCTGAACTTCCGGCCATCGCGCCTGCCCAGAAACGTGTTCCGCCGCCGACAAATTTGATGGCTTCAACGTATGGCTTGATCACCAGCGTTTTGCCGGAACCCCCATTCGGGCTGTTAAGTTGTGGGAAAACTGTTTTCAGGCGCTGGTTGAGCAGTTCATCAATCTTGTTGACCGCTTTGCGCGATGAACTGCTTTCGGCGTATTCAGGAGCAATAACTGACGTTTCCAGTTTTACCTGGCTGAATGAACCGAATTTTTGGGGCGGTGGGGTATTTACTGTTTCAGGAGGATGGATATTGGTGGAGCACCCGGTAAACAGCCATAATCCCAGCAATGCGACAGAAAGACCTGAAAACTTTTTCATCATCATTTTCTCCTATTATCGGTGATGGTTAAAAATACTTTTAACCGGTAACTTTTCAAGTTTATAATGCGTTGAAATTATGTTTCTAAAATTCGCGCGCGCATAATGCGCGCGCGAATTTTAAGAGTGCATTCAGAATAATGTCGGTTGAACAATATCCGAAGATTTTTCATCATCATGGTAGGATGTGCGGTTTTCGCGGGTCCGATGCTGACGCCGATGACTTTTCGCTGCCAGCACTGGTTCGCCGGTATTGTTGATAGCGCTGTTTTCGAGGTTCTCCAAAATTTCTTTGGCACGTTCGATTACCGGGTTCGGCAACCCCGCGAGTTTGGCGACATGGATACCGTAGCTTTTGTCGGTACCGCCGGGAATGATTTGGCGGAGAAAAATAATCTGATCTCCGTACTCTTTGACTGCGACGTTATAATTTTTAACTCCGGACTTGGAGAGTGCCAGTTCGGTCAATTCGTGATAATGAGTCGCGAATTGAGTTCTGGCGCGACAGCCGGGAGTATCATGGAGGAATTCGGCGACCGCCCAGGCAATACTCAACCCGTCGAAAGTACTGGTTCCGCGACCGATTTCATCGAGAATAACCAGACTTTTGTCGGTAGCATGATTCAGAATGTTGGCTGTTTCCACCATTTCCACCATGAAGGTACTTTGGCCGCGCGCAATATCGTCAGCGGCGCCGACCCGGGTGAAGATCCGGTCAACCATACCGATAACCGCGTTTTCAGCCGGGATAAAAGATCCCATCTGCGCCATCAGAACCAGCAACGCGGTTTGACGGATATAAGTCGATTTTCCCGCCATGTTGGGACCGGTAATAATCATCATGCGGTTGTCCCGGCCGTCGAGAATAACATCATTGGGGACAAAACGTTCATTTTTCATGGCGGCATCAAGAACCGGATGACGTCCGGCGCGGATATAAAGCGTATTATCGTCACGTATTGACGGTCGGACATAGCCATTGCGGCGGGCACAGTCGGCCAATGCACAAAGCACGTCAATTGCGGCCACCGCCGAAGCGACATCCTGAATCTGCTCGGTAAACTTCAGGGCATATTCGCGTATCTGCTGAAAAAGTTCAAATTCGAGTGCTTTGGACTTTTCTTCCGCCCCGAGAATTTTACTTTCCAGTTCTTTCAGTTCGGGAGTAATAAAGCGTTCCGCACTAACCAGGGTCTGCTTGCGGATATAATCTTCCGGAACCATGGCAAGGTTGGATTTGCTGATTTCGATATAGTAACCGAATACTTTGTTGTAACGGATTTTCAATGATTTGATACCGCTGCGTTCCTGTTCCCGCAGCTGGATTTCGCCGAGGCAGTTCTTGCCGTCGCGCGCCCAGCGTCGCAATTCGTCAAGCTCAGCGCTGAAGCCTTCGCGGATAATGCCGCCGTCATTAAGCGTCGTCGGCGGCTCTTCCGCTATCGCCAAACGGATGCGGGCAGCCAAATCGGCATCAATAAAGAGGCGTTCGCGCAATGAATTAAGCAGTGGAATATCAAAGTCAGCCAGTAAACCTCTGATTTCCGGTATTGCCTCCAGACTGTTAGCCAAAGCCAGCAGGTCACGGGCATTGGCACTGCCGATATTGATGCGTCCGACAATTCGCTCAAGATCGCGTATGGCGGCGGCTATCTCCATGATTTCCGCCAGAGACAACGGCGCTTCTTTCAGCGCCTCGACGGCGTTGAGTCGTTCGCAGATTTTCTCCAGATGAAACAGTGGCCGGACAATCCATTCACGCATCAGCCGTCCGCCCATCGGTGTATTGGTCTGATTAAGTACATGCAACAAAGTGCTTTCGCGGTTACCGAACATCGGTTCAACCAGTTCCAAATTTCTTTGCGAAATAGAGTCCAGCAGCATATAATCGCCATTCTGATAAGTATTCAGTTTGCGAATATGGCCGGCCGGATGACGGAGATTTTCCACCGCGTAGTGCAGAACCGCTCCGGCGGCACAAACTCCTGAAACCATGCCGCGGCAACCGAATCCTTCCAATGTTGCGGTTTTGAATTGCCGTTTCAGTAACTCTTCCGCCGATTCGACAGCAAAAATCCAATCCGCCAGCGGCGTCCAAAGCATTTTGCGGGAAAATGTAGCGGGTTTTTCGTGGTGACTGTTCCAGCGTTCATAAACCGATTCCGCAATCAGGCATTCCAAAACGCCGAGTCGGTTCAGTTCGGTTTCAACCGCTGAAGCTGATTCCAGTTCGGTTACCCTGAATTCGCCGGTACTGATGTCCAGAGAAGCCAGTCCGAAACGCTCTTTGCCAATGGCCAGTGCCGCCAGAAAGTTGTTGACTTCCGGTTTCAGCGCGGAAGTATCGGTAACTGTGCCGGGCGTAATAATTCTGGTAATCTGCCGTTTGACGATACCTTGTGCCACTTTCGGATCTTCCATCTGCTCGGCAATAGCCACTTTGACTCCGGCGGCAATCAGTTTGGGCAGATGTGAGTCCAGTGCGTGCCACGGAAAACCCGCCATTGGATATCCCTGCCTTTTAGTCAGAGTAATATCCAGTAGCCGGCTGGCTTTTTCGGCATCTTCAAAAAACATTTCATAAAAGTCACCAAGGCGAAATAACAAGATTGCATCAGGCGGAATCTCTTTTTGAGCCGCGCGATACTGTTTCATCATTGGTGTCAAGGTAATATCGGACATCTTATCCTCTGATAATTATCAGCTTACTTTTTAAAAGATCATTAAAAACATAGGTTTTAACATAGCCATAACCATGGAATTTGCTAATACTGCTCCCGCTTTTTAAAAATAAATTTTCTGGGCGGAAATACCATTCGACACCATACCGGTAACGACTCGATTATTGGTAAACCGCCCCGAAATCGCAGGATATTCCGCTCCGGAAATTTGTAGAATCAGACGATGGATATATATTGTTAAGGTTTGAAAATATTTTCAGTCTTTGTCTCAATGATTGCATTATGGAGAAAATTATGCGGAAACATACTATTTCGGTTTTGGTCGAAAACAAATTTGGAGTTTTAGCGCGCGTTGCCGGATTGTTCAGCGGACGCGGCTACAATATCTGCTCGCTGACGGTAAATCAGACCCATAATCCCAAGTTTTCGCAAATGACCATCGTGACTTCCGGTGATGAAGCGGTATTGGAACAGATAAACAAACAATTAAACAAGCTGGTCGATGTGATTTCGGTTAATGACCTGACCGGGAGTGACTTCATTGAAAGCGAAATGGTACTTTTGAAAATTAAAGCGACTGATTTTGAACAGCGTTCGAAAATTATTCAACTGGTGGAAATTTTCAAGGGTAAAATCGCCCTGGTCAACAGCGAAGAAATCGGTATTGAAATTCATGGTCACGCCGAAAAGATTGATAATTTCATTGATTTATTAAGTGAATTCGAAATTCTGGAAACCGCAAGATCCGGCAGAGTCGCGATTTCACGCAATATCGGTTCAATTCAAATCCAGGAGCGAAAATAATCATATGGCGGACGAAGACGAAAAACTGCCGGCAGAGCTTCGACTCAAACTGCTGGAGGTGGAAAGGAATAGTGAACCGGATTATCCGGATTGGAAACGCGGCTTCAAATACGGCATTTCGGTGTTGATCATTGGAATCCTAGTAGCCCCGTTTGCTATGCTGATTCTTCCTCATGATCGAGCTTCCGCCTGGGGTTATACTCTATTTATCCTGTTTTCCATCGCACTTCTCGCTTTTGCGGCAGGGGCGTTTCGTCCTGCGTTGAATCGCCACGGCAATGACCAGTGAATCGACAATAGAAATTAATTTCGATCATGGTACGTTGCTGGTTACAGCTGATCCCGAACAAATTTCTCCGGTTATTGACCTGCTCAAATATGACCAGCGGGTAAAACTGTTTCGTGCTCAGGGATACGTTTACGCACAACTCATTCGTCAACTTATCAGCGCCGGAATTTCATTTATAGATCATGCCAAAAATTTTACCCCACTTGAATTGACTCTCAAGTCGCGCCTCACGCCGCGTGTACACCAGGCAGAAGCGCTGAAATGCTGGCTTGCCGACAAAGGGCGCGGTACGGTGGTTATGCCGACCGGTTCAGGAAAAACTTTTATGGCGGCCATGGCCATGGCTACTATCAAGAGACCAACCCTGGTGTTGGCGCCGACTATTGACCTGATGCAACAATGGACCAGTGTCCTTGAACGCCTTTTCGGGATTGAGTCGGGAATGCTGGGCGGCGGTTCGCACAACATACTTCCGGTCACCGTCAGCACTTATGATTCTGCGGTTTTGAATATGGAATTCATTGGTAATCGTTTCGGACTGATAATTTTCGATGAATGTCATCATTTGCCCGGCACGATGAACCGCATGGCCGCAACCATGTGCATCGCGCCATGGCGGCTCGGTCTGACTGCCACCCCGGAACGCAGCGATGGCGGCGAAATTATTCTTGAAGAACTGGTCGGTCCCCAGGTCTATCGGATTGATATTGATCAGTTGGAAGGAAATGTTCTCGCTCCGTACCGTACCGTTCGCCTTGAATTGCCGCTTGATCCGGATGAAGCGGCTGAATACCAGGTGGCACACCGCATTTATCGAGAATTTCTGCAACGAAATCAGTTCAGTTTCAATAACCAGAAAGACTGGAGCCGTTTTGTCGGGCTGTGCGCGCGTTCGCCTGAGGGCAGGTGTGCTTTCGATGCTTACCTGAAACAGCGTCGCATCGCCCGCGGCGGTCATGCCAAAATCAGGAAAACCTGGGAATTGATTCGTCGACACCGTCATGAACGGATTATTATTTTTACTGCGGAAAATGAAACCGCATATCGGCTTGGCGAAAGCTTCCTGATGCCGGTAATCACTCATCTCACCAAAGCCGCCGAACGCAAGGAAATGCTTGACCGTTTTCGTTCCGGAGATTATCCCGTATTGATTACCAGCAAGGTGCTCAATGAAGGGGTCGATGTCCCTGAGGCCGGAGTCGGAATAATTGTTTCCGGCAGCGGCAGTATTCGCGAACATGTGCAGCGGCTAGGACGTATTTTACGGGCTGGTAACGGCAAAAAAGCGGTTTTATATGAGTTGGTCAGCCAGGGTACCAGCGAAATCAGCGTCAGTCGACGTCGAAGGGAACACCGCGCATATCAACGGGGAAGGAGGAATTACTGATGCTGCCAAAAAGTCTGCTTAAATTCCGCCGTTCAGGAGAACAGTTGAAACCGGTTTTCATAGACGCCGAAGATGATGACAACATCCAATTGGCAAGAGAGTTGCTTGAACTTTACCGTATTCCCGAAAATTCTGCGGATGCACTGACGCGCGGTGAACTGGAAGAAATGGCTGAGCCGTTGCTCAAAGGGCATCGCGATCGTAAGTTAGCTTGCGGTTTGCACAAGTTGGCCCTTGATCGATGTGAATTTTCTGTTCCACCGGATATCGACTACCGGGAATTGCGCAGTAAACTTTTTGTTGCCGGCGCCTCGTTGCTGTTAGAAGGAGAACCGCCAGAGGACTCACACGACTACCGGTCAGAATTATTGCGGCGTTGTTCATGTGCGGATAACGAAATTTACAACGACTTGCCCCATAATGAGAAGTTGTGTAAAGTCCGCGAACTGTTTCCACGTGAATTACTTCAGCGCTGGAATTGTTCGCAAGTACAGTCGCTATTGCTCTATGCGTCTGCTATCACACTGAATATTGAAGAACCCAACCCCGCCGCAGTCCGGAAGTTGTTCAAATATATGAAATTTTTTCGTCTGCTGGCAGAAATTCAGCCGTTGGCGGAAAAAAAGAAAAAATCAAATACTGACACGATGTTCCGTTTTACCATGAAAATCAGCGGTCCGATCAGCCTTTTTGAAAATACCCGGAAATACGCTTTGCAACTCGCCAGCTTTTTCCCCGCAATTTGTGATTTGAAAAAATGGAATATAAACGCAGAAATTAAGATCGACGATCGGCAATACCAATTAAAACTGAATCAGGATGCCGGACTGGTCGGCCATTACCGTAATTTCAGTTCATACATACCCGAAGAAATAACCATGTTTCATCGGCTCTTCCGGGAGAAATCAGAATCCTGGGAAATTATTGGCGAATCGCCATTTTTTCATTTTACCAATCAGGAGCTGATATTCCCTGATTTGAGTTTTCGTTCAAAACTGGATGGTCGAACCGTCCATTTGGAACTTTTTCACCGCTGGCATTCAACTCCGCTTTTGCGGCGACTCCAAGCATTGGACGACCATCCGGACGTGGCTTTACTTATCGGAGTGGATCGCAGTCTCTCGGCGCGTCCGGAAATAAAATACGCATTGGACCATTCGACATTTTTTCAGCGTATGGGATTTTTATTCCGTGATTTTCCGGGCGTCGAGCGCGTCACCCGCGTTTTGAATAAGTTGGGATGAACTCAAAAATTTAAAATTTTGCGGTTAAATAGTTCTTGTCTTACGACGGAATCAGTGAAGGCTGTTTGGAGTTACACTGCGGTTTACAATTCACAACTGTTTTTTCAGGCAAAAAAAAACCGCGGCTTAACCGCGGATTTTTCTGTATGATGTTGCTCAGTCCACAACTTCTATTTTGAAATTTTTCAGTTGAAGTGTGGCTTCGCCCTTATTATAGTTGGCAAGCACTACGAAACGTGCGTAAGCGGTTCCGGGAGGCCATGCCTTATAACCGCCGAAGCCATACTGAGTGTGTCCTTTGATTGTTCCGCCAGCCTTTTTCCACTCTTCTCCTGCGACTAAAGTATTGGAACCTCCGGTATAAATATGACCAGCATTACTATGGAGGCGAATCTTTGTTCCGGCAGTAGCGGTTTTCTTGATTGGACCGTCAAAAACAATCATCCAGGCGTCGCCATCCTTTTTGACTTCTTCAATTTTAACATTGATATAATCCTTATTTGGAAGATCGCTGTAGTCCTCTTTGGTATTTAACGCAACTCGTTCATGAATG
>JAAYPP010000106.1 GCA_012519765.1 Lentisphaerota bacterium | reverse complement strand
TTTACTACAAAATCCGGCTTACCTGAGCGATTTTACCGCCAGATAAAACTTTTTCGACATTTATGACGGAAAACCGGCTATGACTTGTTGCCGAATCTCTGATTATCTCCTATTTCGCATGAGTCATATAAATTTTAATATATAACAAAATGAGGTTTTAAGCTATGAAAAAATTTTGGGTAATGTCTTGGTTGTTAATCGGTTTTATTGCTTCCGGTAACACGGTATGGGAAACTGATTTTGGAAAATTCGATGCGGAAAAATGGAAAATCCGAACGATCCTTCATGAAGTAGTCGACGGCCGCCTACGGGTTAAGGTTTCACCCGGTGCCCCTGGCAATTACGGCAATTTTTTCTGTTATATTCCCTCCGGCGGTCCGGACTGTTATTTACAGGTGAGAATGGGGGGGGTGGAAAATAGTACGGCTGCACCGCGTGTAGCTAACATCAGCACAGGCGGCAAAGGATTCGGTATCCTGATTCCTGGCTGGAACACCTTCAGTATGAAGGAAGTAAATCGGAAAACCTTTGCTCTTGCATTCGCTCAAATCGGTAACAAGGGTAAAGATGGAGCCTGGGTCGACTATATTTCCGCACGGATCGTTAAAATCCCGAAAAACGGACTGACCGTAACCTTGGCAAGTGCCGACGGCATCGCCAAAGTCGGCGATAAACTCATTTTCCGTTATTATGCTTCTGATTCATTGGCGGAAGAAACGCTAGAAGCCTCTTGTTTCATCGCGCCGCAATTCATTGATTACCGTTTCGCCAAAGATCCAGTCATCCGACTGAAAAACACCGGCGGCAATATTTATGAAGCGCAGATCGAAATCACCGCCGATGCCCTGACATACAAAAGTGATCCGAAAACACCATTGATGGCAACGGTGAAGATCGATCAGGAAACAAGCAGCTTTACGATGCCGTTCGAAGTAGACGTGAAGACAGCAAACGTTGTACCGAAAGCCTTGACTGTTGCCGCCAATCCCGGGGTGCGCCGTGATCGTCAACTGTGGTTTGATCGTACTCGTGGAATCAATCTGGCGAATGGCAAGGCTATCCGCATGAATCCGCCTCCGAACTACAGCCTGTCCACCAACGATACCGACCCCACTGACCTGACCGACGGCAAACTGACCATCCGCACTGACGACAAGGTGTGGTTTGACAAGAACGCCGTGGGCTGGTATTTTGGCAATGGCGAAGCCTACTTCCAGCTTGACCTCGGCGAGGAACAGCCGTTGGATCGTCTGATCATCCGCTGTCTCGGCGGTACTTCTGGCAATTTCAAGTTCCCGAAACAATTCGATCTGTATGTCTCAAAGGACGGTGATACCTGGTTCAATGCAGCGTCGATGCAAAAGCTCATGCCTAGTGAAAGCTCGCAAAGTGATTTTAAAAAGTATTATGGGGTATGCACTTTACACAACCGGATACAGCATATTGCGATAGCATTATGGTAGCAATGCCCATATATTGTGCCATCTTCCAAAAAAGTTGTGTCAAGTGCATACCCACAAAAAGTATTATTATTTGGACGAAAGCGCCCCTCAATATGCCACGCGTATGTATCCGTTTGAGTTCGATATCCAGGCCGACGCCCGGTATGTTCTGCTGAAAATCACCGGCGCAACCGGTTCCATCTTCAGCGACGAGCTAGCAGTCATCAAAACAGAAAACCGTCCGGCGACGTTCAACCTTCCCTATGAAAGCGCGGGCACTGTCATTCCGATGGACGGAGTTGTCATTCGTCCGCGAGTTTCCGAACTGGCTGTAATCCGAGATTTACTTGCCCCTCAGCAATTCGTTATCGAAGACATGCGGAGCAAAGCGGAAAAAGGCAAACCGACCTCACTGGTACTGGAGCTTCCCGAACCGTTGAAATTGTTGTCGCCTGAAACAAAATCTGAATCGGTGGAAATCAACGGCAGAAAATACCGGCGCCTTGAATTTTCGCTAAAATACAACAAAGCCAAAGGTCGGTTCGACAGCCCGACCCTATTTCTCGGCACCGATGGTGACAAAGCGTCCGGACCTGCCTATATCTATGCGCGTTGCGAGGGGAAGAATCAGTTCAAAACGGAACTGCCGATGAAAATCGTACAAGCCCCCCCCCGATCAAACCGTTCGAACGCCTCCACGTCAGTTTGTCCTGGATGATCGAGCGGAATGGCATGGAATGGCCGGATTTTCTTGAAAACTGGCGTAAACTGGGATTCAACACCGTCAGCAGTTTTCCGCGTTTTTGGAATGCGAAGAGCGACGGCCCGTATAAGGAATATCTGGACGCTTCCCGCAAAGCAGGATTCAAAGTCATCATGAACGATTCTGCGTTTCATGAAATGATGCGTGGACACAAAGCCGGCAGTGAAATCTTTTGTCAGATTCCGGGTGAAACCAATAAAATCCTCTGCCCAAGTTATCGCGGCCCGTACTATGAGAAAGAAATGGAACGGGTGGCTCGTTGCGTCCGTGAAGGGAAACCGGATTACGTTTTTTACGACATCGAATGCTGGCATCATTCGGCGGCTGGCGCGTCCAAGTGCACCCGCTGTCAGGAGGCGTTGAAAAAATCCGGTAAATCCATGAATGAATTCCTGCTCGACTGCGGTAGCGAAACCATGCGTGACCTCGATGCCGCAGTCAAAGCCGGAGCTGAACAGATCGGAATTCCGGTGCCCGTACAGGGATCCTACAACCGTCATGGGCTGAAACCATTGTACGGGATCGAGGATTTCTGGCGGATTTATCCGGCATATATCAGCATGGCCCAACCCAGTCTGTACGTGGCCGGACGCGCCCGGGACGTGCACGACTCCATTCGCGGCAACCACAAACTGCTGAAGAACAAACAGATCATCCCATGGCTGACCGCCGGTACCTACGGAGAATTCGAATCGTACAAGCTTGAACAGATGGTTCTCGAAACTTTGTTGAACGGCGCGCGGGGTATAACGTATTACGCCTATGGCGACTTCACTGATTCTCCGCTGGATTTCTACTATCACGCAAAAGCACTGGCACAGATTCGCCCTTATGAGTCACTGATCGCCGATGGCGAAGTGCTGGAGCCGACTGGCACAAACAAAGAAATGCTGTATTCCGGCGTCAAAAAAGATGGTAAAATGCTGCTGCTGGTTGGAAATTACTTCAATGCTACGGAGAAAACGGTTATGAAACTTCCGTTTGCCAAAGTCACCGGCATCACGGATTTACGCTCCGGTGAAAAAGTGGATGGAGCCCCCGGTTTTGAGTTCGAAGTGCCGAAAAGCGATATCCGGCTTTTTTACATTACCGGTCAATAATCGGGGAAGAAGATACGCTAATGCCAGATATCTGCGGTACTCTACATATTGGGGATAACTGGCGTAAGTATAAAAACTACTAAATTATTACCGTGTTTTTCTTAGAATAAGCGGGTAATAGTTAATACTCCTATTTGGGATCCTCGTGCATGGTTATGGATAAATCATGTCAAAAGCACCAACCGTTATTTTGACGATTTTCCAGTAAATTTGGATTTGTTGAGTCGAGCCTATTTTGTTCAAATATTAGACCTGTCAATTGCGGATAACGCGTTACGTGTTAATTTAAATGAAACAGTTAGCAAACTTGACAGCAGGAGGAGAATAGATGAAACGCAAAATCAGAATGGGCATGGTCGGCGGCGGTCCGGGAGCATTTATCGGGGCAGTACATCGGGCGGCAGCGCGGTTGGATGGAAAAATCGATTTAGTTTGTGGGGCATTCAGCTCCAGTCATGAGAAGGGGCTGAAAACGAGCAACGAACTTTTTCTGCCGGAAAATCGTTGTTATCCCGATTATGAAACCATGTTCGAGTATGAGAACGACCTTCCTGAATCTGAGCGTATCGACTGCGTTGCAATAGTAACTCCGAACCATACTCACTTTGATATTGCCATGAAAGCTCTCGAAAATGGGTTTCACGTGATTTGTGATAAGCCAATGACGGTAAATCTGACTCAGGCCAAGGCACTGGCGGAAAAAGTAAAAGCGACCGGACTGATTTTTTGTCTGACCCACAATTATACCGCTTATCCGATGATTAAACAGGCCAAAGCCATGATTGAGTCCGGAGAAATCGGAGAAATCCGCAAAGTCATCACGGAATATCCGCAGGGCTGGTTGGCCAGTGCTATTGAAGACACCAATAAACAGGCCGGATGGCGGGTTGATCCCGCTAAAACAGGAATCAGTTGCTGTATGGCCGATATCGGTTCACACGCAGAAAACTTGACAGAATACATTTCCGGACTGAAAATCACCGAACTGTGCGCAGACTTGGGCACCTTCGTGCTGGGCCGTAATCTTGATGATGACGGTAGTGTTCTGTTGCGTTTCGACAACGGCGCGCGCGGCATAATCTTTGCCAGTCAAATCGCTACCGGCGAAGAAAACGCTCTGAAAATCAGAATTTACGGAACGCGCGGCGCTATTGAATGGGCACAGGAATCTCCGGAAACTCTGCGTCTGAAGTACAATGACAAACCGAGACAACTTCTGCGCCGTGGCTGGAGTGGCGCAGAAGTTGCCAATGAATTATCCCGACTGCCGGCTGGTCATCCGGAAGGTTTTATTGAAGCGTTCGCCAATATTTACAGCGCATTTGCCAATGCTATTATCGCCAGAGTGGACTTTGATGATAAATTTATACCGGATTTCCCAAGTGTTGACGACGGCGTTCGCGGAGTTGCTTTTATTGAAGCCGTTGTTGCCAGCTAAAAAAGCCCGGACAAGTGGTTGCGATTCGAATATTGACCCGGGATAATAAGTCAATTGCGTATTAATGTTTAATTTATCCGTAATTGACAGTTGCAAACGTTATGCCCCAAGTTACATTAAGTTTAGTCGGGCTGAGGCTGGATTTCAGCCGTAAGCCAAAGATAAAAAAAGTAAAAACTAACAGAGAGGGCTGAAGCTATGGTAAATGGTGTAACTGGAATTGTCTTGGTTAACGTCGAACGTCCGATGTTAAAAGAGGTCATAAGCCGTATTATGCAGCTTGACGGGGTCAGCGAAGTTTATACTGTCGCGGGAGAATATGACCTTGTTGCCATGGTAAGAGCGCGTGATAATCGCGAACTTGCTGATGTGGTTGCCAATAAAATGATGCGTGATATTTCGGGTATTACCCACACTCGCACATTGATCTCGTTGGATGTTGATTCCAAGTTTGATCTTTCTCCTGCTTTCAGGAGTGAGTAACAGGAAAATATCCTGTACTGAACGCCCTGCGAAATTTATTTCCAGGGCGTTTCCTTTTTCTCCTGATTGTTGTTTTTGTTTTCTCACCTTCACACGGGTCATTGACCACATCACTAACTCTTCTTTGAACTTGTAGCTTCGCTCAAGATCGAAATACTGCTGATCTGACTGCTTATTTCAGGCGGCATTTTTTGCCTGTTCAATAAAACAACGGATAGATGGAAAAGTCAAGCATAAAAAACTGGTAGCGGGTACTGGACTCGAACCAGTGACACGTGGATTATGATTCCACTGCTCTACCAACTGAGCTAACCCGCCAAATTTCGCAGATTTATAAACTACCCCAAATTAAGATTTTTTCAAGCATGAATTGCTTAAAAACATTTAAAAATTCACCATGCCAGGAGAATGATTTTAATTTTCATATGCCTGAATCCGTGATAAATCGGAACAAAAATGATGTTGCCGTTCTTTTTGGTCATAATTTTTCACGGAATCATGATATAGTTTAAATTATGAGCATGTTAGTTTTATTTTATGCTTAAAAATAGGCAGGTGAGCATTTTTTAATCATAAAATAAGCGGTTTTTTCTCTATGGTGGCGATATATTCTATAGATCTCATGAATCGGTGAGAAATTCAGGGATATGCAGGAGGGATAATATGAGAAAAATCAGCAGAGTTGCGAGCCTCAAAGAAAAAATCCTCAACGATATTAACAGCGGGACATTGAGAAGCGGCGATAAAATCGCTTCGCGGCATCAGTTTATGATCCGCTATAAATGTGCTCGCGGCAGTATTGACCAGGCGATAAAAGAGTTGACTGATGACGGTTTTCTTTATTCCCGTCAAGGTGCCGGAACTTATGTTGCTGAACGGAATCCGGGTAGCGATAAGATTCGCAGAGTTTATATCGTCGGTAATTTTGAGCGTAATTATTTAAAGAACGCCTTTCTGGAATCAGGCTCAATTGCTTCAGAAATTCAAAGTTATGCGGACTGTATGTTGTGCCGGGTTGACGATGCCGTTATGAATTTGAATGATATGGCGCGCCGCGGCAGCGCGGTGATTTGGCAATATCCTGATTATCGCTTGCTTATGGCGATGGAGTTTTTGCGCAAAGCGAACGTGCCGCAATTGCTGTTGCAGCGCAATTTTGACGGGTATGACTATATCATCACTGACAGTTATGCCGGCATCGACGAAGGCTTAAAATGGCTGATTAACCGGGAAGGTCGTGAAATTGCCTTCATTTCCACCAGAAATTCTTTAAAATATCCTTATGTGGTTGAACGCAAGATTGATTTTTTCGAACAGGCCATACTTAATTCCGTATCGATCCGTCCTGAATGGCTGTTTGTTGACTGGCAGCATGAACTGGAGTTCTGCGTCAAGATGAAAGAGGTTGCCGATGTTCTTTTCAATTGTGCGGAGCCATGTCGTGCGGTCTATCTGGATTACGCGACCTGGTGCGGAGCTTTTTTGCGCGAAGCTGAGCGTTTAGGCAAGTTGCCGGGACGTGATTTTTCGCTGTTGCTGTTTGATACTGTTGAGAGCGGTTTCAATCAGCCCGGCGTGGCGATGATCAGGCAGGATACAGCATTGTTGACTGGAAAAATACTTGAATGGGTTCTGGGTAAAACCGGATCTCAATTAAATTTTAAAATCAAACCGAAATTAATAAAAACAGAGGAGCATTTATGAAAAAGTTGCGATTGGGTTTTGTCGGTACCGGCGGAATGGGGAAAAACCACATAAAATCGGCATTGGCGGCAAAGAATATCGAAGTTACTGCCGTTTGCGACATCAAAAAAAAGGTCGCCGACGAGGTCGGTGCTGAACACTGATTGCCGGTGTTTTATGATCATCATGCGTTATTTAAATCAGGTCTGATTGACGCGGTGATGATTGTTACGCCGCATTATGCCCATACCACGGTGGCGGTGGACGGATTTGCCGCCGGATATCATGTCATCAGCGACAAGCCGATGGCGGTTCATAAGGCAGACGGGATAAAGATGCTTGACGCGCAAAAGGCTTCCGGCAAAAAGTTCGGTGTCATGTTTCAGTTGCGAACCAGTCCGGCCAATAAAAAATTCAAGGAATTACTGGAGTCCGGAGAGCTGGGTGAAATCAAGCGTATCAACTGGATAATTACCACCTGGTTGAGAACTCAACAATATTTTAACAGCGGCGACTGGCGCGCTTCCTGGCGCGGGGAAGGGGGCGGTGCTTTGCTGAATCAGTGTCCGCATCAGCTCGATCTGTTTCAATGGTTTTTCGGCATGCCCTCCAAAGTAACAGCGTTCTGCCATCTTGGCAAGTATCATAATATCGAAGTTGAAGACGAAGTGACTGCATACATGGAATTCGCCGACGGCAAGACGGCGGTTTTTGTTACTTCTACGGCGGAAGCTCCGGGAACCAACCGGCTTGAAGTAACCTGTGATCGCGGGCGGCTGGTGCTTGAAGACGGAGTATTGAACTTCAAGCGTACCGAAGCGTCGGTCAGCGAGGTAATTGCCAACTCCAAAGAGACCTTTCCGACGATTCCGGTTTGGGATGTAAATATTCCGGTTCCATCTAATGAAATTTCCGCAACCGAGGTTTTTGAAAAATTCGCCGATGCGGTATTGAACGACCGGGAGCCGATTGTCACCGGAGCTGATGCTTTGAATGAACTTGAATTGGGTAACGCAATGTTGCTTTCATCGCTGCTGAAAAAAGAAGTTAAGTTGCCGTTGGACGCTGCACTTTATGAAGCAGAACTGATGAAACTGGTGGCGACTTCATCTTACAAACCTGTCTGAAATATATAATAAATTGATGCTCTGAAATTTGCGCGCGCATAATGCGCGCGCGAATTTTAAAGTCACTTTTGACAAGCCGGAATCCGAAGACTATTACTGCAAAAAAGTTTGTCACAGTTGCAAATATTTTTTCCATGTCTATTTTATGGCTTACGTAATGATGTAATGCTGTATTTCAGCGGCAAGGCACTGCGCAATTTTTTGTAGATTGAGGTTTAGTCAAAATGGATAAAGGCAAAGGTAAAAGTATTGAAACCGGTAGCGCCGGTCATCGGAGACGATTGCGCAAACGCTTTCTCGAAAATGGACTTGATTCATTTCACGATTATGAAAAACTGGAACTGCTGTTGACGTTCGTCATTCCGCGCCGTGACGTCAAACCGATTGCGAAAGAACTGATTATGCGTTTTGGAAATATCTGCGGGATCATTGATGCGCCGATTGAAGAATTGTGTAAAGTTCCGGGGTTGGCTGAAAACTCGGCGATATTGTGCAAGCTGATCAAGGCGATGACAGTTCATTATCTCGGCGAAGAAATGAAGTGTTGCGACGTTTTGTTACATCCTGAACGGGTGGCAGACTTTGCCAGAGCCAAAATCGGAGCTTTAGCCGCGGAAGCAGTGCTGGTGATTTATCTCAATGTCAAAAACATGGTTATCAGCACTGAAATAAATCATGGCACGGTTGACCAGGCAGTGGTTTATCCGCGAATGCTGATGCAGTCGGCGCTTCGCTGCAATGCTGTAGGACTGATTCTGGTTCATAATCATCCCAGCGGCGATTGTCAGCCCTCCGCGGCTGATGAAAAACTGACTGATGCAGTAAACGAAGCGGCGCGCACTATGAATATTAAATTGATTGACCATCTGATTGTCAGTCGGTCAGCTTATTACAGTTTCGCACAGAGTCGGAAATTATGAAAAAATCGACATGGCGCAAAATCTTCAAAATTTCAATTTTGACATTATTGTCAGTAATTTTGCTTTTGCTTATCGGCATCATCGGGCTTTTCAGCGTGGCTTATCCTCAATTCGGGAAACTGCCGGATTCTGCGGAATATGAAAGGTACGCAAAACTGTCTAATTTCAAAGATGGTAAGTTCGTCAATGAAGAGCCGATGCGGCGCATCGTATGGAAAAATTCGCGTCGCAATGCAATATCCCGTTTTGTCTTTGAATCTCCCAAGTCGCCTGATTTCGAGATTCCGCGTCATCAGTTGAGCGCTCGCTCTTTTGCCGGTAATCCTGCCGATTTGAAAGTTTACTGGCTGGGACATTCTTTTCTGATCATGGAAATTGACGGTACCAGGATAATTACTGATCCGGTATTCGGCAATGCCGGACCGCTGAAATTCATTGTCCGGCGTTTTCAGCCGCCGCCGTTGCGGCGGGAAGATTTGCCGGAAGCCGATGCGATAATTATTTCTCATGACCATTACGACCATCTCGAATTTAAAACTATTATGTCGTTGCGGGAAAAATCAGTCCGGTTTATTGTTCCGCTCGGGGCAGGGGTACATTTGCGAACCTGGGGTATTGCGCCGGAGCGCATCACCGAATTGAACTGGGGGGAACATACGGTAGTCGGGAACCTCAAGGTTACTGCGCAGACGGCGCGGCATTTTTCCGGCCGCCGCCTGGATACCCGTAACCTTACTTTGTGGGCATCATTTGTCCTGGAAGGTCCGCGCCATAAAGTGTTTTTCGGCGGCGACGGCGGATACGGCAAACATTTTAAAAGCATCGGCGAAAAATTCGGACCATTTGATTTGACCTGTCTGGAAATAGGTTCCTGGAATGAACGCTGGCCTGACTCGCATCTTTTTCCCGAACAAACCATTCAGGCACACCGGGATTTGCGGGGCAAATATCTGTTGCCGATTCATTGGGCGGCTTTTGATTTGGCGTTTCACGATTGGGATGAACCGATAAAACGCGCAGTTGCCACCGCAGTCAGTGAAAATGTCAAGATGCTGACTCCGATTCAGGGCGATCCGCTGATTCCGGGCGAAACCCCAGTCGGCCGGTGGTGGCTGAAACAGGACGCGCCACAAAATTTAAACCTTAGTAAAATTACAGGAGAGATGAGAGATGAATAAGAATGGAAAACGCAGTTGCGATGCACAATTGGGCGCTGATTGGCCGACTGATTACCAAATCGGTCCATACGGAACAAATGAGTCAGAAATAACTCCATACAAACTGCCGGACCCGCTGATTGATAGTTCGGGCACGCGCATTGAAAACGCGTGGGATTGGCTGAATTCGCGCAGAGATGAAATTTTGGCGCTTTTTCGCAAATTTGAATACGGTGATATCCTGCCGCGTCCAGATTCTATGCGCTTTGAACTTTTAAGCATGAAAAACGATGCACTCGGCGGAACTGCCATTCGGAAAGAAGTCCGGATTCATCTGGAAATGAATAATGGCAGAAAGTTTGCGTTTGACCTATTGCTTTATATACCTCGTAATATTTCCAGGCCGGTACCGGCATTTCTCGGACTTAATTTTAAAGGCAATCACAATACTACATCGGAAACCGATGTCGCACCAACCGGGTTTGCCGCTCCCGACCAATTGGCGGAATCAAACCGTTCACTGCAAGTCGATCGCTGGTGTTTTGAGGAAACAATCAGACGCGGTTATGCATCCGCGACGATTTGCTACCATGATATTCATCCTGACCGGTTAAGCAGTACCGGAAACAGCATTTTTCGGTTGTTTTTTGATGAAAATGATTATGCGACGATATGGGAGCGGTATTCGGTAATCGGAGCCTGGGCGTGGGGTTTGAGCAGGGGACTGGATTACCTGGAAAGCGATTCAGATATTGATGCGGCCAGAGTGGCGGTTCACGGACACTCCCGGCTCGGCAAAACATCTTTATGGGCGGGAGCAACAGATCAGCGTTTTCGGATGGTGATTTCAAACGATTCCGGTTGCGGCGGCGCGGCGCTTCATAAACGCAAATACGGTGAAAATTTTTCGCAGCATTTCGAACATCATTTCGAATTTAACGTGCCGTGCTGGTTTGTCAAAGCGGCGAAACATTTTATCGGCATGGAAGATACGATGCCGTTTGATCAGCATGAACTATTGACGTTGATTGCACCGCGCCCGCTGGTGGTTCATTCCGCTACTTTGGATTTCAATGCTGACCCTAAAGGTGAATTTTTAGCCTGCGTTCATGCGTCGGAAGTCTATAAACTTTTCGGTTCAGCCGGTTTGCCGGCAATTGAAATGCCGAAGCCCGACTTCCCGTTAAATGGCGATATCAGCTATCTTTACCGCACCGGCAATCATGATCAGACCCCGCAAGACTGGGCACACTATTTCAATCTTGCCGACCACTATTTACATGGCAAAT
>JAAYPP010000011.1 GCA_012519765.1 Lentisphaerota bacterium | reverse complement strand
GGTAATTTCGTAGCGGCCTTCAGTATTCAGCAATTCCCGAAGATGCATGCCGTAGCCTGCGCGTCCAAGACCGGCAACTCCGACTTTTATGGGGTTAAACATTTAACTTCTCCTTATAATTTTATTTTTTGGCAATTCCGGCGGCGCGAAGATACTCCAAGCTTACTTTGAGATCTTCAAGCGGTTCACGGAGATGTGAATCATGCTCAATATGCACCCAACCGTCGTAGCCGAGTTTAATCAATTCATGCATTACCGCAGCGTTGTCCAGACCGTCGTTACCGGCACCAAGCTCGCAAAAACGCCATTTTACGGCACGGCCGTTTTCGTCGCGGCCATCACTGAGTTCAACGTCTTTCAGATGAACGGCGACAATTCTCTTATAATATTTTTTAACCGTTCCGACAACATCGCCGCCGGCGGCACTGAGATGACCGGTGTCCAGCAACAGGGCGGCCTCCGGGCATTTTTCCATAAACCGATCCAGTTCATTTTGATTTTCAATGCGTTGCTCCATGTGATTATGGAGAGCGGCTTTGATACCGAATTGAGCGCATATACGAACCATTTCGTTAACGCGTCGACAGTAGGTATCAAAATCGACTTCGCGGTCAGATTTGCCGGGACTGAGCCAAATATAATTTTTCCCCAAACCGCAGGTCCATTCGATATTTGCCTGGACACTTGGTCCTCGACAGGTAGAAAAATCCATACCGAGTTTGCGGTAAAGCGTTGCTTTGTTGATGGCATCGGAAGCGCTGACCGCTTCAATACGTTCGATACCGTCATATCCGATTTCTTTCAGCGACTGCAGCCGGTCTTCAATACCGTAAAGACCACCATGCCAGACATTCATGCCATAATCAGCAACTCCGAATTTCATAAGTGCATCTCCATCTTTATGGGGTTTTAAAACAATATGGACAAAATATACATCTTGATATATATTATATAAATAGATAAAATAAGCAATTTTATGGACATTACTAACCTTGAATTATTTTGACGGGATAAAATTTATCGGTCGCAGTATGATCGAACATCATCAAGCTTGGTATGACCGAGTTTTTAACGGATATTACGGTATCCAGTACAACCATAGCGGTAGTTTGCATTTAATTTTTGACGACCGCTTGGAGTTTACAGTGGAAGGTTCCTGGGCGTTCATTACCTGGCCCGGACCGCGTTTTCAGTATGGTTCGTGCGATGGAAAACTGCGTTCCCATAATTTTGTTTGTTTTGCGGGAGAGCGCGCCGAACTTTTTCGCGAAACTGGTTTGATGCCGTTGAATCCCGAACAGCCGTTGATTAAAATTATCAATCCGGATCGTTTTATGGAAACAATGACTGCACTGAATAAAATTCCGCTTAACGATCGCATCAATTATGCACGGGCAGTATCACTTCTGGAAAGTTTATTGCTGCAACTGCACGAACAGCGCGCGAATATGAAAGTAGTGCCGGCTCATCATGAACAAAAACTGAAAATTTTGATCCGGCAGCTGAGATCAAGTCCGCAACTGGAATGGGATTTCAACCGAGAAGCGGCAGGGCTGTTTGTATCGTTTACTCATTTCAGGCGAATGTTCAAACAGTATACCGGTTTGCCGCCGCAACAATTTCTGATAAACTGCCGACTGAATCTGGCGGTAAAAATGTTGTCTGAATCAAGCGATTCGGTAGCAGAAATTGCTGCCCGTTGCGGTTTTGACGACGTATTTTATTTTTCCAGAATTTTCAAAAAACACCGCAATATAGCGCCATTAGCATATCGTAAAGAATTCAGTATAAGCCACTAAGTCGACAAAAAATAATCCTAAAATCGGCTATTTTTTATTATTCATCACTAATTATTAAGTTCAAACATATTTAAAAATACTCAAATTTCTTGAAATAGTACGCTTTGGGTGTTAAAAGGTAAGAAGGCGGGTTTTACTGACAGAGAAAAACCACCGCATGCTTATGATATTCTGTTTATAATACTGTAAAAAATCTTCTGGTTTGCGACTCTCTGTTCCTCTCACGGGTTAACCCGCTAAAATTGGTATATTACACCGATCGCCTCAGGGCATGGTTTCGCCGACATTGTCGATGACAAAGACAATCGTCAGAACCTCTAACGCAAAAAAAGCGAGGAATAATGATTACACAAAAACAACAGGATATGTTTGAAAAAATTGATGGCGTCGCCAAAAACGGTTGGAATGACTGGAAATGGCAGATGAGACACTGTATAAAGGACTTAGAAACCTTTGAAAATCTTCTGGGCATAAAACTTTCGGAAGAAATGAGAAGTAACTTTATCAAGATCGCCGATAAATTTCCGATGTCGATAACGCCTTATTACTTGTCACTGATTGATGTCGATAATTTAGATAATGATCCGATTTTCAAGCAAAGCTTCCCGATAATTAACGAACTTTATATCGAAAAATCCGATATGTCCGACCCGTTGCACGAGGACAAAGACAGTCCGGTACCTGGGCTAACCCATCGTTATCCCGACCGCGTACTGTTGCTGGTCAGCAATACCTGCGCGATGTATTGCCGGCATTGTACGAGGAAAAGGCGGGTTGGCGACCAGGACAGTATTCCGGATAAAGCAGAAATCGCAGCCGCAATAGAATATATCCGGCAAAATCCGCAAATTCGCGATGTGCTGCTCAGTGGCGGTGATCCGTTTCTGTTGAGCAACGATTATCTTGACTGGATTTTGACTGAACTCGGCAGTATCAGCCATGTTGAGGTGATCAGGATCGGTACCCGGACTCCGGTAGTGCTGCCTTATCGCATTACCGACGAATTGGTGGCCATGCTGAAGAAGCATCACCCGGTATGGATCAATACCCATTTCAACCATCCGCGCGAGCTGACGGCTTCAGCACGGAAAGCACTGAGAAAATTGGCGGATGCCGGCATCCCGCTCGGCAATCAATCAGTGCTGCTGGCCGGCGTAAACGATTGTCCGCGTATTATGCGTTCGCTGGTTCACAAATTGGTGGCAAATCGCGTGCGGCCTTATTATCTCTACCAATGCGATTTATCAGAGGGCTTGAGTCATTTTCGGACTCCGGTCGGCAAAGGAATCGAGATACTGGAAAGCCTGATTGGTCATACCAGTGGTTTCTGTGTGCCAACCTACGTAATCGACGCTCCAGGCGGTGGAGGGAAAATCCCGGTTATGCCGAATTATCTGATTTCCTGGTCAACTAACAAAGTGGTATTGCGTAATTATGAAGGAGTAATTACTACTTATAAGGAACCTGATTCCTATGAACCGATGTTTTGCGACCGTAATTGTGAAAAATGTGATCTTAATCTGCCGCTCGATGACGTGGATGAACGACGTTCTTGCGGTATCGAAAAACTGTTGGCCGATTATGATGAAACTATATCGCTGGTGCCTTCGAACAACTCACGCTAT
>JAAYPP010000105.1 GCA_012519765.1 Lentisphaerota bacterium | reverse complement strand
TGCAAAGCTAAATGTGCCGCCGATTGCAAAGCTAAATGTTGTGCAAAAGACGCAAAAACTGCAGCAGCTAAAACTGAAGTCAAAGCTGCAAAGAAATAACAGACCATAACCATTCATACAAATGCGGGAACCTAAAAGTTCCCGCATTTTTTTTAATCTTTTTGGGAGGCTTTTATGTATCGGGCAAATGATAAACGTTATGAGAATATGTCGTACCGCCGTTGCGGGCAAAGCGGCTTGAAATTGCCAGCAATTTCGCTGGGTTTATGGCAAAACTTCGGCAGCGTCAATATTTATGAAAACAGCCGCGCGATGATTCATACCGCATTTGATGCCGGAATTACCCATTTTGATCTCGCCAATAATTACGGGCCGGAACCTGGTTCTGCCGAAAGTAATTTCGGCAGAATTCTGGCGCAAGATCTGAAATCATACCGTGACGAACTGATTATTTCCAGTAAAGCCGGGTATTTGATGTGGCCGGGTCCTTATGGCGAATGGGGTTCACGCAAAAACCTGATTGCCAGTTGTGACCAAAGCCTGAAAAGACTCGGACTGGATTATGTCGATATTTTTTATCATCACCGCCCCGATCCGGAAACACCGCTGGAAGAAACCATGGGTGCGCTTGCACAGATTATCCGCAGCGGTAAAGCTCTTTATGCCGGGATTTCGAATTATCCCGCAGCACGCGCCGCCGAGGCATTTCGCCTGTTACGAGAAATGGGCGTTCGTTGCCTGATCCACCAACCGCGCTACAATCTGCTGACCCGCAATTATGAACCGGACGGGCTGTTTGAATTGCTGGAACGCGAAGGAGTCGGCGCGATTGTGTTTTCCCCATTGGCGCAAGGAATCCTGAGCGGAAAATATCTGAACGGAATTCCTGACGGCTCACGAGTTGCCGTCAGCAGCCCGCTGCAGGAACTCTATCTCAACCCAACGGGGATTGCAAAACTGCAAAAATTGAACAGCATTGCGGAGGCACGCGGACAGACGATGGCACAAATGGCAATTGCCTGGTTGCTGCAACGTCCGGCAGTGACTTCAACTTTAATCGGAGCCAGTCGCCCGGAACAGATCACTGAAATTATCCGATGCCTTGAGCACCCGATTTTTTCAGCGGAAGAACAGCGGGCAATTGATGAGATTACAGGAATTTGTTAAGCGATAAATTGTTATTTAAGCACAATCTGCCGCAGGTTCTTTTTGCCTGCTTTCAGAAGCACTTGACCTGAAGCAAACGCTGCGGCATCAATTGTGTAGTCAATATCGGTAATCCGCATTTCATTGACATAAGCGCCACCGCCCTGAATCAGCCGTCTGGCATCACCTTTCGACTTGCATAATCCGGACGCGAACAGCAAATCGACAGCTTTCAACTCACTAATGCCGGCTTCATATTGCGGAATATTTCCGCCAGCTGAGGCTTTAGAGGCCAGTGCGGTGATATCGCTGGAAGTCGCAATCCGGTTATCGGAATCGGCAAAACCGAACTTGGCGCCGGCTGTCAGATACGCTTCCGCAGCAGCTTCCGGACCATGGGCAAGCTTGGTTGCCTCGTAGGCCAGAATCTCTTTGGCGCGGTTTATGCCGGATGCGTCGTCGGCTTTAGCCAGTCGCCCGGTTTCTTCAACCGGCAGCACGGTAAAGAAATTCAGCAACTTCTCAACCTCGGAATCATCACAATTCCGCCAGAACTGATAATATTCAAAAACCGGAGTGCGGTTGACGTCAAGCCAGACATTGTTGCCGCCGGCAGTTTTTCCAAATTTCTTGCCGCTTGAATCCAGCAACAGCGGAAAAGTCATGGCGAAAACCTCGGCATCCGGAGTCATTTTCCGTACCAGCTCAGTACCGGCGGTAATATTACCCCATTGATCCTGACCGCCAAACTGCATACGACAGTTATGGTCGCGGTTCAGAATATAAAAATCATATGCCTGAAGTATCTGATAATTAAATTCAAGAAAAGTAAGCCCGGTTTCCAGCCTGGACTTCACCGAGTCTTTGGCGAGCATCTGATTAAGATTGAAGCGGGTACCGATCTCACGAAGAAAATCAATATAACGGACATTCTCAAACCAGTCAATGTTGTTGACAAACAACGCATTGCCGTCGCTTACGCTGATAAAACGTGACAACTGGCGACGCAGTGCCTCGGCATTGGCGGACACCGTTTCTTTGGTCATGATCGGCCGCGCCGAAACCTTGCCCGACGGGTCGCCGATTTGCGCGGTTGCTCCGCCCACCAGTACGATCGGAAAATGCCCGGCACGCTGAAGCAGCCGCATCCCCATAATCGGCAGCAAATGACCGACGTGCAGACTGTCACCGGTCGGATCGAATCCGACATAAAAACGAACCTGACTGGAAGCCAGCGTCCGCTCAATCCCGACAGCATCAGTTTCCTGATAAATAAACCCGCGGGCCATTAATTCATGATAAATATTCATCGCCAATTTTCCTCAAAGATTAAATCGTTATTGTACAAGGATTTTGATATTTTTCAAGCGGCTTTGAAACGGTTTTCACAGGAAATCAGGAACATTAGAGCCAATAAAAAAACTCCGTCATGATTGCGCTGCTTCATAAACAGCACTATATTCTTGTTTTGCGGCTGGCCAACATGCCGGAACACACGACTGAAAAGATAACTCAATTTTGACTATGTATAATTTTTCGAATCCAAACCCGGAGCCCCGCATGGATGAACCTACAATCATTTTTCTGGATGAAGTGGATTCTACGAACCGTTATGCGCTGGAATACTTTGACCACCTTCCTGACTGCGCGATGGTCTGTGCGGCCTCGCAAACCGCAGGTCGCGGACGATTTGACCGTCGCTGGGAATCGCCGTCCGGTGAAAACATCTATGCTTCGGTGATCATGAAAAATCTTCCTGATCACAAATGGCAATATGCCGCTATGGCATTATCGCTCGGAGCACTTGATTTACTGCGTAATTGCGCGCCGGAAGCAGATCCGTGGCTGAAGTGGCCCAATGATGTCTACTGCGGATATCGAAAAATCTGCGGCGTCCTCGGCGAGATCAAAACCGGCCCCGGCAACCGTCCATCCGGCATTGTAGGAGGTATCGGAATCAACATTAATATGACATTGGAAAACCTGGCCAAAATCAACCAGCCGGCAACATCTCTTCTGGTCGAGTCAGGACGGAATTTTAACGTCAAAAATCTCTGTCATGAGCTGGCAATATTCATAAAAGGATATTATATTATGGGATTTTGCAATCCGCATAAATTATTTAAGCTGTGGTACTCTGAAAACCGTCTGATTGATCGGAATATCACCATCGAGACCGGAAATCTTACCTTAAACGGCAGGGTTTCCGGTTTTGGCGAAGATGGTGAAATGATTTTTGAATGCTCTTCAGGCAAACAGATGAGACTTCACAGCGGCGATGTCCGGATTGATAAAAATTCTTTAATAAATCCTGAATAACTTAGGGGGAAATAACATGGAACTGTTGATTGACGGAATCAAATTGACAGGACTCGGATTAACCGCAGTATTTTTATTTCTGATACTGGTCGTGTTTATCATCGAAGCAACGCATAAAATGGTCAAACCTTTTGAGCATCTGCTTGAAGAGCCGGCGCCGCAAGCCAAATCCGCTGGTATTGATCCGCGAATGGCTGCCGCAGCTGCCTTGGCCGCAGATTTGCATAAAAAACAATAAATTCAAAAACATAAAGTAAATATAGGAAAAAACATGAAAAAAATCAGATTTATGGACACCTCTTTCCGGGACGGCTTTCAGTCTTGTCTCGGAGCACGCGTTAAAACCGATGATATTCTTCCGGCATTTGAAGCCGCGCTGACAGCCGGCATTGATTATTTCGAAATCGGCGGCGGCGCCCGGTTCCAAAGCCTTTATTTCTACTGTCAGGAAGACGCATACGAAATGATGGACAAATTCCGCGCCAAAGCTCCGAATGCCGACCTGCAGACACTTTCCCGCGGTCTTAATGTTGTCGGTCTGGTTTCCCAGTCCAGAGACATTATCAATCTCCACGCTACCACTTTCAAAAAACACGGCGTTTCCACCATCCGCAATTTTGACGCACTCAACGATGTCCGCAATCTTGCTTATTCCGGTTCATGTATCGACAAAGCCGGCGCCAATCATCAGGTCACTGTTACTCTCATGGGACTTCCTCCAGGTTCGGATGAAGGTTATCCGCACTCCGCTAAATTTTATGTTGACACCCTGAAAAAAATTCTTGAAGCCGGAATTCCATTCAAGAGTGTCGCCTTCAAAGACGCGTCCGGCACCACGGTTCCGTCAGTGGTTTATGAAACCATTAAAGAAGCCCGCAAGCTGCTCGGCAAAGACGTCCCGATTCATTTCCACACTCATGAAACTGCCGGACTGGCTGTATCATCTAACTTCGCCGCCATTGAAGCCGGAGCCGACTGCGTCGATTTGGCGATGGCACCGTTATCCGGCGGAACTTGTGAAGTAGATATTCTGACCATGTGGCGCCGTCTGAAAGGAACTGATTACGTTATAGACATTGATCCCAAAAAGATTCTCGAAGCTGAACGCATCTTCACGGAATGCCTCGACAAATATGAAATTCCGCCAGAATCCAATACCGTCAGTCCGATGATAATGTTTTCTCCGATGCCTGGTGGCGCTTTGACCGCCAACACCCAGATGATGCGCGATACCAATACACTTCCACTCTACGACAAAGTCATAATGGAAATGGAAGAAGTAGTACGCCGCGGCGGGTTCGGAACATCGGTCACCCCGGTTTCTCAATTCTACTTCCAGCAGGCGTTCCTCAATGCCACGGTCGGACCTTGGAAGAAAATCAATGAAGGTTACGGCAAAATGGTGCTCGGTTATTTCGGCCATACGCCAGCTGAACCGGATCAGGAAATTGTTAAAATCGCTTCTGAACAGCTCGGACTTCAGCCGACTAAAGATGATATTCACGATCTTAACGACAAAAACCCGAAACTGGGTATTGCTCCGGCGAAAAAACAGCTCGAAGAAGCCGGACTGCCGGTTACCGATGAAAATATCTTTATCGTGGCGGCATGCGGCGATAAAGGCCTGGCATTTTTGAAAGGCGACAAACCGCTCGGCATCCGTTATAAAGAAACGGCCAAACCGGCGGCAAAATCCGAAGGCGGCAGTTACAACATCAGTGTTGACGGACAGAACTTCAATGCCCAAGTTTCGGCGGACGGCAACAGCGTCACTGTCAACGGCAAAGCATTCAAGGTTTCCGCATCCGAAGGCGGGGCGGCTACGGCTACGGCCCCATCATCAGGCGGAACAAACGCAAAAGTAGTCGCCCCGATGCCCGGCACGATTTTCAAAATCGTTGTAACTGAAAGTTCGCAGGTCAACGCCGGCGATACGGTAGTAATTATCGAAGCCATGAAAATGGAAATCGAAGTGAAAGCCGAGCAGGCCGGAACGGTCAACAAAATTCTGGTTGCCAAGGGCGAAAATATCGTCACCGGCCAGACCATTATCGAACTTTCTTAACTGGAGTAATGCAATGTTGAAAATAAAACCGATGTTCATCGCTTTGCTCATGGTCTTTACGACCGGAATCTTTGCCGATGCAGCCTCTATTATCGGGGCTGCTGACACCAAAGGCAAAAAAGTGCAGAAAGCGGATGAAATCTATTTCTATATCGAGCATGAAGACGGTTCCCGTACCTATTATTATGACGGTGAAACTGTTGCGACTGCTTATGAAGTTAATATCATTGCCGGCTCAACCCGCCCCGCCGGGTTCAAGGCTATGACTTTTTCTATTCCCAACCGTAGCAAAGCCGAATTCCATCTCGGTTCAGCCAGCGACATTATCTGGGTAAATCCGGAATTAATTGCCGCCGCTAAAGTAAAACCGCAGACGCCGTTATTCAAAATGCACCCGACTGATCTTGAACACAGTTCAGTAGCTGCCGGCGGCGGTACTGACCGTCTTGAAAGTTTCGGAACGTTGATGCGCGGCCTTTGGGAAAGTACCGGAATCTACGACATCATAAGACAAACCAGTTCGGATTTCGGCAGTACCTGGCATCTGGGCATCGGTAAATTATTGATGATTCTGGTTGGTATTGTGCTGATCGGTTTGGCTATCTTTAAAGGCTTCGAACCGCTGCTGCTGGTGCCGATCGGCTTCGGCGCCATCCTGTCAAATATTCCGCTTGCCGGGATATCCGGACCGGACGGACTGCTGGGGATGACTTATAATATCGGTATCGCCACCGGAGTATTTCCGTTGCTGATCTTCCTTGGCGTAGGCGCCATGACCGACTTTGGTCCGTTGATCGCCAATCCGAAAACCGCTTTGCTCGGCGCTGCCGCCCAAGTCGGTATTTTCGGAGCTCTGCTCGGCGCGTTATTACTTACGGCGCTGACCGGCGACATGATCGACTTCGATCTGAAAGATGCTGCCTCAATCGGTATCATCGGTGGGGCTGACGGTCCGACTGCGATCTGGCTGACTTCGCAACTCTCGCCGCGTCTGCTCGGTGCTATCGCGGTGGCCGCTTATTCATATATGGCGTTGGTGCCGATTATCCAGCCTCCAATCATGCGCGCGTTGACTACTAAAAAAGAGCGCATGGTCAGAATGAGTCAACTCCGCCACGTTTCCAAGCTGGAGAAAATTTGTTTTCCAATTGTCATTACTTTGCTCTGTGCCTTGATTCTTCCTTCAGCCGCGCCGCTGATCGGAATGCTGATGCTGGGCAACTTGATGAAGGAAAGCGGGGTAGTCACCCGTTTGGTTGACACTGCATCCAACGCGCTGATGAATACCGTCACTATTTTCCTGGGACTCTGCGTCGGCTCAAAGCTTTCCGCCGACCAATTCCTGAATCTGGAAACCATCGGTATCCTGATCCTCGGCTGTGCTGCTTTTGCAATCAGTACCGCCAGCGGCGTTATCTTCGGCAAAATCATGTGCCGCCTAAGCGGCTACAAAATCAACCCGTTGATCGGTTCAGCCGGAGTCTCCGCAGTTCCGATGGCGGCACGTGTCGCCAACAAAGTCGGTCAGGAATACGATCCGCATAACTTCCTGCTGATGCACGCGATGGGTCCGAATGTCGCCGGTGTTATCGGCTCCGCAGTGGCTGCCGGAGTGCTTTTCAAAGCATTGGTCGGCTGATCTTTCTGTTGCAGATTAAAATCCCGGCCGCTTCCGCTGCCGGGATTTTTTATTTCAACATCAATGGTGATTCATGACAGAAAAAATGCGTCTGGTAAAATTTCTGGCGGCAGCAGGCATCGCTTCACGCCGCAAAGCCGCCGACCTGATTGCGGCCGGAATGGTGACCATTAACGGCAAACCTCCGCTCGGCCCCGGCGATCCGGTCGGAGCTGACGACACCGTCTCCTATAATGGCGTTCCAATCACCCAAAATCCCCTGCATTACCTTATTTTGAACAAACCTCTAGGTTATACCTGCACTAATTTTGACCGACATGCAGAAAAAACCGTTTTTGAATTGATCGACCTGCCGAATGCCCCGAAACTATTTTCCGCCGGACGTCTGGACAAAGAAAGCGAGGGGCTGCTGATTATCACTAATGACGGTGATTATGCGGCAAAGTTGATGCATCCCCGGTATGAAATCCTCAAAACTTATATTGTCAAAACCAGCCGTCCGATTCCGCATTCAGAGCTTGAACGGTTGCGCGGCGGCATTGTTGATGATGGTGAACATCTTTGCCCGCGCCGGATTGACGAAATCAGTCCAGGACAATATCGATTCATTCTCAACGAAGGCAAAAAACGTGAAATCAGGCGATTAGTACGCGCCGCCGGAGCACGCACTGAACAGCTTCAGCGAATCCAGATAGGGCAATTGAAACTGGGAAATCTTCAGATCGGAAAATGGCGAAAACTTACCGCTGAAGAAATTCAGGCAACCCTGCACAACTGATTTTTTCAGACGCACAAATCTTCGCGCAGCCGGACAACCGCTTTTTCCTTGGCCTTGGCTTCAACATCGACAGCAGCATCCAAAACACGCCAGCAATCCGGAAAATCCTTTGGATCAATATAATCGGCATGCGGTCGGATATTCGGGTTAGCCCAGCCGTTTTTAGGGGAAGAAATATGGAAATGCGGAGTCAGTCCGCTTTTCCGCCAAGTTTCGGCCGCAATCGCAGTTGCCTCTTCAATGCTGAAGCCATCCTGATTGCAACGGTGATGATGGACATCATAAACCAGCGGAATATCCAAGTCGCGGCAAATTCCGCAAAGGTCGCTGACCGTATAGGAACGATCGTCATTTTCCAGAGTCAAACGTTTTTGCAGTCCGTCCGGAAAGCTTTCAAACACTTGGGCGAAACGCCGAATCACGGCATTTTTATCTCCGTAAACTCCGCCCATATGAAGGTTTATTTCGGAGGCTCCAGTCAATTCCGCAATCATTAACTGATGCCGTAATTCCCGGATTGAGGATGCCGCGACTGCCGGATCAGGTGAAACCGGAACCACAAACTGATCGGGATGAAGACTCAGCCGGATCCGGTGTTTTTGCGAAAAAGATCTGACTTCACCCAGTGTTTTGAATATTTCTTCATGATTCGGAAGATTTGCCAATTCATAACCGGCTTCCGGATGAGTTGCCAAAGGAAACAGCGCGGAGGAAATCCGAAAAACATCAATTCCAAGGCGGTACGCGGTGCTGACCGATACTGCCAGTTCTGAAGCGTTATGCACGCAAATTTCGGATAATTTCAAGAGCTGCCGGGGACGGTCGAAATTGCGCAAAGTACGCAGAGTCACTGTTTTGAAGTGAATCGGTTCGTCTACAAACAGACAGCATAAGCCAAGATGTATATTTTTCATCAACGTTCCCGCGAAGCCGGACCAGAAAAATCAAGATCCGGAATCAGTTCAGTTCATGGTCACTTGAGATATGTCTTCGGCATTTGTGAAAACCATCGCCAGGCGATCCATTCCCAGCGCACATCCCGCGCAATCCGGCATACCGTATTCCAACGATTCAAAAAATTCAACCGGTTCCGGATAAACATTCATTCCCGAAGCCGCCCGGGCGGTAGCTTCCGCGGCAAACCTCTGACGTTGAACAACCCCGTCGGTGAGTTCACTGTATGCGTTGGCTATTTCCAGCCCTCCGATATAGAGTTCCCAGCGTTCTGCAACTGTCGAATCATCTTTTTTCAACCGTGCTAATGAAGCGCGGGATGCCGGATAATCCATCAGAAAAGTCAGCCGGCCAAGACCCAGCTGCGGCTCGATTTTAGAACTCATTATTTCATCAAAAATATCGCGTTCCAAAGCTTCCGCAGAAGAAATCCCCGCAAATTGCCGGTATGCGTCGTCAACTGTAATTATCTGAGGATCAACTTTCAGGTCAATCGTCATTCCTTGAAAATTGATTGTGGGAGAACCAAACATCCTGAGTGCGGCCTCGCGCAACATCATTGAGGTAAACCGGAGCAGTTGCCAATAGTCCGCGCCGCATTCGTACCATTCCAGCATGGTGAATTCTTCACGGTGCCGCCGACCGTGTTCCCCTGCCCTGAAACACGCGCCAATCTGATAAATACGTTCAAACCCGGCGCAGAGGAGACGCTTCATTTCCAATTCCGGACTGCAACGCAAAAAGCGTTCACCGCAACGCGGCGCTTCAATAAATTCTTCCGGGGCCGGCGCATTGATCACTAAAGGAGTTTCAACCGCCATAAAGCCGTTTTCTTCAAAAACAGCCCTGATATGAGAAAAAAGCCCGGCGCGCAAAGCGAGCCGGGCTTGAAGTTCCGCAAGATTACAAAGATGTTCAGGCTTTGGAAACACGGTCGGCATATGCTCCGGTACGGGTGTCAATGCGGACAGTATCGCCTTCATTGATGAAAAGCGGTACCTGAATTTCATATCCGTTATCGATTTTGGC
>JAAYPP010000104.1 GCA_012519765.1 Lentisphaerota bacterium | reverse complement strand
ATAAATCACGACGAGACGGTGGTATTTTCAGAGAAAACAATACAGAAGTGGCTCGGTGAAAAATTTTGGACTCCGTTGGAACGTCCTTCTATGGCCGGAGAAGATTTTGCTTATTATCTGGAAAAGCATAACGGCGCGTTTTTGATGATCGGCAATGGTGAAAACAGTGCTGTCCTGCATAATTCCAATTTTGATTTTAATGATGATGCCTTGAGAAACGGGATAATATTTCTTACTGGAGCAACCTTGGACTATCTCGCGTCCTGAACTTTTAAAAAGCAGTTGAGTCAGCGTTTTTTCTTCGAGCTTGTAAGGGAAGCCACTGCTCCGTTCGAGCGAGAAACACTGTCGTGCTCAAATAATCCGACGGTTTGTTCTGGTTAAATTTTACCTGTCGATGAGCTTGCAAGCCACTCAGGGCGAACTTCAACAATCTCGCCGTCGCGCCTGAATGCCCGCGCCATTCGCTCAAAAATCTTATTTTTTGAATTTTTCTTCAGAAATACCAAATCTCCGACAATACCAAGTTCTCTGCGGCATCTTGTATGCGCCACATTGATCCGGTTGGGGTTGTCAATAAAACCGATACTGCCGTTATCATTGCTCCGGACATAACAAATAATGACCATATCGCTTTCTCCGCCTTGAAAACTGTCCACGGTAGCGACACGGGTATTAAGAAAATTATCCCATCGATCCGCAGAGATTTCAGAATCCATGGCTACTTCACTGGCACGCTCCCTTGAAAGCAAGCTGCGGATCAGCATGACTTGTTTCCGGTACGGTGCAATCATCGTTACTTCTTCAAGTTGGTAACGCTTCAAGGCCTCATAAAAAACCATTGTACAAATTATCGCCTCGCTTCGATTGGCAATCCCCGGCTTCTGTCCTTCAAAAAACAACTGTTCATGACGCAATTCCGGAGGTAATGCTGAAGTGGAATAAAAACGCAAGGTGCCGGCTGAAAATTTCAGTTGGCGCTCCTGATAAGAAAGCTGATAATATTCTGCTTGGCGGCTCGGCCGAATCGCGGCATCATAAAACAGGGTTGAAGAAAATCGCAAAAGCCGCGGGTTTTGGCAGCGATATGAACGCTGAAGCATGATCACCGGACAGCCGCGAGACTCAATCAGCCATTCCAAGGCGCTTCGCGAAACCAAAGCCCGCTGCTCGTCAGTAACCGGACCGGACTCTTTATATAGACGATCCAAAACCTCCTGCGGTAACGGAAAAGGCGGCAACTGCTGGTGGTCACCAAATAAAACCGCGCGTTTGGCCAGTTTTGCACAGAGTAAAAACTCGTCAAGTCCGGCCATGCCCGCTTCATCAAAAACTATTACGTCGAAAAGTCCGTTTTTCATGATGTCATCAGCAATAATATCTTCGCGCAGCAGTCCGACATGCGTTCCCGCATAAATTGAGCCGGACATATTACGACGGCGCATTTCAACAAAGCGCATAATCGCGGTTTGCTCACCAATCCAATTTTGCGTAGCGACGTCTGGAGCGATGCTGTTCACGTTTTTTCCCAATCGTAAAAGCGGAAAGCCTTCCAGTCGACGGCAGATATTATCCACCGCTGCATTAGAAGGGGCAGCCACTAGGACGCGCATCCCACGACGGCAAAATTCCTTGATAGTTTGTTCCAGAACATAGGTTTTTCCTGTTCCTGGAGGCCCTTGTATCAAGGTCAAATGGTTTTCCGGATTAGTCGCAACGCTCCAGGCATGATGTTGCGAATGATCCATTTCATGATGTAATTCTGAAGGATTTGAGAGATCAAAAACAATAGGGCATAGCCCGATAATTTCAGCTAAGACACCGATATTATCTGCGCCCTTTTCAATCTCTGAGATCAATTCTTCGACCATACTGGCAATAAACGCGGATGGGCTTTTCTGTTGAACCCCGTATAGTCTCTTTTTTAATTCAATAAATGACCCGGTATCGTCACAGCGTAAACGCCCCAAAACCGCATCTCCATCAAAAATATCGACCCGAAATGTACCAAATAAGAGTTTTTCTCCGCGTATTGCGATGTTTAAAATATCGCCGTGACGCAAAGGTGCATCGCCGGCAATTCGCAACTTAATTGCGATCTCACTTTGTCCCGTTTGAAGTACTTCGGCATGTTCAAAAGTAAAGACAAATTCAGATTCATTTTGTACCTTCAAACGACATGCTTTCAATAAAAAATTCAGATTTTGCTTAATGGTCCAACCCGTTTCAGCCGGGACTTGGTTGCACAGATTGCGAATTGAGCAAGCCGGACTTAAATCTTGTTCGCGCGAGTAGTCGCCGCCAATGGGTAAACTCAATTGCGCGCCGATTTCATCAACCGCGAAATCAGCCAAAGCCTGCTTCAGCATATTCTTCATGAAAGGAAGCGTCATCTGGCGCATGGAATTAACGATTTTACGATCATAAATTTCGCCGATCTGATCTAAAAAAACAATGAAATCCTTTTTTTTAATTTCAATAATGTCAGTATTCGGGGACGTTTTTCGAATATGGGCAATCAAATCGTAGATTACTTCAAGCTTTTCGCCGTGATTGATTTCATCCAGTCCGGAGAAAATGGTTTCTTCCTCGCTTACCAATGGTAGTCCGTCACTGAAACACAATAAATATTTTTTCTTCCATTCGGCGCATTCAACCTGAAGTGCAGCACATCCGTTCTGGTCATCCCAGCAGAAATAAGCCCATGGCTGATCGCTACTGTCCGGCAATTCAAATTTAAATCCCAACAATTCAATTTCCGCATTTTCGGTGGTAAAAGGCAATGGATGCTGAATATTTTCCCATAATTCATAGAACTGACGGCTGACCACTTGTTCCGGGGCGGTATTCCAGATTCGCTGCCCTTCCTGAAAATAAAAATCAATTTTCTGCAACTGGCACTCTATTTTCATGCAACTCCGGGCAGTCCTTCTTTGGTATCGGGCAATGGTAGAATAACTCTGAATTCAGCGCCTTCACCCTGCTTGGAGTCCAGTTCCATGCGACCGCCATATTTTGCAACGCTGTTGACGCAAAAATGAAGTCCTACGCCGTGGCTGGCGCGACCATCATTTTTCTTAGTAGAAAAACCAAAGTCAAAGATTTTTTTCTTGATTTCGTCAGGGACACCGGGACCATTGTCGCGAATGGCAATTACTACATAATTTTTACCTTCCAAAAGCGCTTTTTTGGCACTCAGAAAAATATTATATTTTTTGTTTGAAGAATTTTCTTCGGAGATGGCCTCGACTGCATTTTTGAAAATATTGATAAAAACTTGCATAATAACAGAAGAGTCAATCAGCACCTCAGGCAATTCGCGATTGATGTCCTGGCTGATGGTAACATTGCGTTTATTAAAGGATTCTTCAAAAATAACCACGGAAGCGTCAAGAATATTGCCCAGTTGAACCATATTCTCGGTTCCCAATTCACCCATAAAACGCTGTTGGAGCTCAATAATCTCACTGATATGATGGAGTTTTGCGCTGATAGAGTTAATCATAGACAAGCCCTCTGCGGAAATATGCTCCTGGCATTCCATTAATTCACGAATAACATCAAGATATTGGCGACCGGACGGGTCTGAAGATAAAAATTGCTGAATAGTCCCATTTTTAAGATGCTGCATCATTT
>JAAYPP010000103.1 GCA_012519765.1 Lentisphaerota bacterium | reverse complement strand
CAGCGACATGGATACGGGTCTTCGCCAGTTCAGGAAAATATCGGGCGATAGCCAGCGAATCAGCAACATGTTTGATCCAAAACCCTTCCGGACTACTGATCCTGGTCAGGTTGTAAAGACTATTAGCTTCAGTGAGAAGTTCAAAAAAAGTTTAGTGCAGCGCAGCAGAAAATGATCAATGTCCCGGACATGACATGATACGGCAAATGCCGCAACATCAAAAAATGGAATCGACTGTTCGGTCATGATGCGGCGTGATTGGCAAATTCCAGCAGTCCGGCAACTACAGACCACAATCCGTAAACAAACCAGAAGCAGCCGCCGATAAAACGATAACGCTCGTCAGCAACGACCTTGCGCAAGTAATCGCGTACCAGATGCGGTTTTGCGGCAATGAACATGCCGCCAACAGCAATAACCCAGGTCAACCCGACCAGCCATGATGAGCCGGGAGTGTGTCTGGTAAACGATTCCTGTGCGATATAACAACCATAAAGGATGAAAATTCCGCCGATCGCACGTGGCAACAGGTTTTCCAGATAAAAATATGCCGCGATACTGAATATCACTGCCGCCGGCAACAACCACGGCAACATCCAGTCCCAGACAATTGGTCTGGCATGGGGAATACACCACAGCAAAGCCAGCAACGCCGGCAAAAAGCCAAGATTGCGGTTGCGCAGTTTCTGTTCAAGATGGCCTATATATTCTTGCCGGATTTTAAAATGTCCGACCGCAATCAAAAAACAGAGCAACCCCGTGCCAAGCAGAGCAATTTTATAGATAGTTGGTTCACTGATCATTTAATTAGTGTCCTGCTTCAACGTGAAATTGTTGCTTTATAATCTTTTCCAGCCGGAATCATCGGCAAAACATGCTCTTCATAACCAGTGTGGATGTCCAACAGGAAAGAACCGGGACTATCCAGCATTTCTTTTAATGCCGGCTCCAGTTCATCAAGCGTATAAACTTCCCGGGCCGGAATACCATAACCCCGTGCAATGGTAGCAAAATCGGGATATGGGCGATCCGCCAACGGATTTTTTAGAACGGTATTGCCGCGTCTGCCGCCGTAGAAACGATCTTCCCACTGTGCAACCATCCCGAGATGCTGATTATTAAGGATCACCATCTTAATCGGTAATTCTTCCATTTGGACGGTACCGAGTTCCTGAATATTCATCTGGAAACTGCCGTCGCCATCAATATTAATAACCATTTTATCCGGGCATGCCGATTTAGCTCCCATCGCCGCAGGGAGACCGAACCCCATACTGCCAAGTCCCCCGGAAGTCAGCAACTGCCGTGGAAACTTAAAGTTATAATACTGCGCAGCAAACATCTGATGCTGTCCGACCCCGGTAACGATAACGGCATCACCATTGGTCAGAGTGCTGAGCATCTGGACGACTTTTTGCGGCTGAATGGTGGCAGTTTTATCTTCAAAAGTCATTGGAAACATCTGTCGCCACTCGCTGATCTGAGCAAACCAATTGGTATATTCGCGATGCAGCGGTTTTTTGTTCAGCTCGGCCAGTATTTCTTTTATGTCAGCAACGATTCCAATATCGGCAAATTTATTTTTATTGATTTCCGAATGATCAATATCGACATGGACAATCTTTGCGGTAGTGGCAAACGTTTGTGGATTACCGGTGACGCGATCATCAAAACGAGCCCCGAAAGTCAGGAGCAAATCACATTCATTAGCCGCGTAGTTAGCAAAAGTGGCGCCGTGCATCCCCAGCCAAGTCAAATATAGCGGGTGCTCATAAGGAATAGCCCCGACTCCAAGCAGAGAGCTGACCGCCGGAATATGATATGATTCCATGAATGTACGTAATTCTGCAGATGCGCCGGAAGAAATAATTCCGCCGCCGAAATAAATACACGGCTTGTTAGAACCGGCAATTGCCGTGCGAATGGCTTCAATATCCGCAGAATCGGCCGGAGGCGGAATTTTACCGCCAATCATTTTATGCGTTTCAAAATTTGGAGTGCAAAGTTGTTGCTGAACATTTTTAGGCAAATCAATGACAACCGGACCTGGACGTCCAGATGCCGCCAATTCAAACGCTTCGTTGATTATCTGCGGCAAATCATTCGCGTCAAAAACCAGATAACTGTGCTTGATGATAGGACGCGTCATTCCGATAATATCGATTTCCTGAAATGCATTTTTTCCAATCATTGAAGAACCGACCTGTCCGGTGATAAAAACAACCGGAATTGAATCAGAATAACAATCGGCAATACCGGTTAGGAGGTTAGTTGCTCCGGGGCCGCTGGTAGCCATACAAACACCGACACGTCCGGAAACACGGGCAAAGCCGTCAGCAGCAAATGCCCCTCCCTGCTCATGACGCGGCAGAATTACTCTGATGCCCGATCCAATTAAAGCCTGATGAAGATCAATGGCTGCGCCGCCGGGATATGCAAATACGAGATTGACACCTTGTCGTTTCAGACATTCAATGACGATTTCGCTTCCTTTCATCATAATTGGTTCGTTTTTTTCAGGATTCATGAGTTTTCTCCGATTTAGGTTTGCGGCCAAGCAGAAACCTGGCGAGGCGGGGAATATTAGGCTGTTTTAATTCGGTTGACTTTGTCAAACTTAGTACAACAGAAAAACTGCACAATGAATCCCCCGGCCACGCCGGGCGTTATACCAGTACCAGTTTTTTTGTTGAAATATTCATTATTCCGAATTTTAATAAAATTTCTATTAATCAGTAGCTATAGACGCAAAAAATAACGCCTTAGGCTTCAATTTCAAATATACGGTTCAAAAAAAACAAAAAAAAGATAAGATCTTTGCTTAAAGCTAAATTGGGCGTTTGGTGGATCTTAAGACGGTAAGTGGGTGAAGATTATTTCAAAAGCAGGTCAACCAGTTGTGTTGACTTCATCAACCCAAGCTTGCCGGTTAAGGCGGTACGCTCTGAAAATTTCGTAATGTCATCTTGGTCAATTCCATGGCCGCAAACCGCGACCGGCACCGGTGTTGCCGTATGTTGACGCAATTTTATAGGTACCGGATGATCGGGTAACACCGCGAAGCGCACATCCTGTCCGCGTAAAGCGGTTATCACGGGGACAACAATTTTGGCATCAAAATCTTCAATGGCCATCAGTTTCATTTTTAAATCACCAATATGAGAACATTCGTCAATGGCTTCCACATGAAGGTAAACCAGATTATGGCGGGTCAATGCGTCCAGCGCGGCGGCGGCTTTTCCCGCATAGTTGGTGTCTATAAACCCGGTGGCTCCCTGGACTTCGACAACTTCCATTCCTGTGCAACGACCGATTCCCTTAACCACATCCACCGCACTGACGATAGCCCCTGTACACCCCCGGTAAAGTTTGCTGAAGGAAGTCAAAGAAGGCTTACCGCCGGGACTCCACGGCCAGATATCGGTAGCACCAGATTGCGGAAAATGTTTTGCCAGAAATTCATGCACTGCGGCAGACAAATCAGTTAAGAAGCGTACAGTATATTCTGCTTTCATGGACAGCGGCATCAAACCCAGTTTTGTAACCTGAATCCCCTGTGAGGAATCGGGTTTATGATAATCTATATCGGCCGAAAATTCGGTTCCGTGAAGCACTAAAATATTGCGATAACTGACACCAGGATAAAAACTTACCTTTTCAGAGCCGAATTCCTTTTGCAATGCGTCAATAATTTTTGAAGAAACCTTGTTATCAATATGACCTGCCGAATAATCAGATAGGATTCCATCCGGTTGAACAGTCACCAGATTGCAGCGCCAGGCAATATCATGTTCTTTAAGTTCAATTCCCTGGCTGACCGCTTCGATGGGACCGCGTCCCGGATAGTTCAGTTCCGGTTGAAATCCCAGAACAGACATGTTGGCTACGTCTGAAGAGGTCGGCAACCCTTCGGGAAGCGTCAGGAAAGTACCAGATGATCCGGCTTGCGCTATCGCATCCATACCCGGAGTATTTGCTGCTTCAAGCGGGGTTCTGCCGTTCAACTCCTCCAATGGCTCATCCGCCATGCCATCTGCCAAAAAAATGATTGCTTTGGACATTTCCTCTTCCTGTCTGCTACTGATTTTTGATTATAATTATGAACAGATAAAATAATGCTTTAACCTGATTTTCCAATGTACAACCTCGATTTTTCGCGACAGAGTTGACTTAATGGCATTGGGAAGTATATTATGAGCTTCGGTCCGGACTTTATTTCCGGTTTGCCGTCAACAACATAATCATAACAAAACAGGTTTAAATATGTCGTTATTCAGCAGCGGCAAGTACACAACTTTAAAACTTGAGACTAATGGTCACAAGAAGCGTGAGATACCACAAGGGCTTTGGCTGAAATGCAAGAAATGTTGCATGACTGTCTATAAAAAACAGCTTGATGAAAATCTCAATGTCTGTCCCCATTGCTCATTCCATTGCCCTTTAAATGCAGAAGACCGAATCACGATGCTGACCGACGACGGGTCGTTCACGGAGATGGATTCTGCACTGATTTCAGTCGATCCGCTCAACTTTACAGATTCACAGCCATATAAAGAACGACTTGAAGCCAGTAAAAAGAAAACCGGATTAAATGAAGCGATCAGATGCGGGATTGCGACCTTAGACGGACGAAAGTACGGACTCGGCGTTATGGACTTCCGTTTTATGGGCGCAAGTATGGGCTCTGTCGTTGGTGAAAAAATTGCCAGACTGGTCGAGGCCGCAATCAAACAAAAATGTCCGGTGGTTATCGTTTCTGCAAGTGGCGGCGCCCGCATGCAGGAAGGGATTTTGAGCTTGATGCAAATGCCGAAAACCTGCGGGGCATTGCAACGATTGTCTGTTGCCGGACTTGCCTTTATTTCAATTTTGACCAATCCAACTTACGGCGGGGTGACGGCCAGTTTTGCGACTGTTGGAGATTTAATTCTGGCGGAACCCGGAGCAATGATCGGATTTGCCGGTCCGCGGGTAATTCAGGAAACCACCAACACGAAGTTGCCGGAAGGTTTTCAAACGGCAGAATTCTTATTGGAAAAAGGTTTGATAGACCGGGTTATCGACCGGAAAAATTTGCGCCATGAGCTTTCGCTCTGCCTTGAATATTTTTCAGGTTGATGTATGTTGAACATCTTCGGCGCAAAGTTTATTTTTTTGACGCCGCCGTGCCGGACCCTATGCGCTGGCATCGTGCTAATCGAGTCAGATGGGGAACCAAGCAGCTCTATGCAATGATCCAGGTGCTGTAGGAGAATCTGGTTTCGGCGGCGTCTTTTTTTTGATGAATATTATAAAAGCAGGAAGTAATGGAAAGAAAAGACGGGCGACTGCCTTCCCAGCTCCGCTGGGTCAAGGCAACCAAGGATTATTTGAGCAATCCGATCTCATCGGTGTTAATTGAATTCGGAAAAACTCGTGTACTTTGTGCCGTTTCAGTTGATTCGAAAGTTCCCGGATGGATGCGGGCACAAAAAGTGTCCGGCGGCTGGCTGACCTGTGAATATGGAATGCTGCCTGCTTCTGCTCATGATCGGATTCAACGTGAAGCTTCTTCCGGCCGACAAGGCGGACGAACTGTTGAAATTCAAAGACTCATTGGGCGCAGTCTGCGTTCCGTAATTGACCTTGAAAAAATCGGTCAGAATACCATTTATATTGACTGTGATGTTATTGATGCCGATGGCGGAACGCGTTGCGCGGGCATAACCGGAGCCTCACTGGCACTTCAACTGGCTTTTCGCAGCGCCAAGTGGCAACGCATGTTCGGCGGTGTCAATCCGATGCGCGAGGGAATTGCCGCAGTCAGCGTTGGAATGGTCGATGGTCAGCCGATGTTGGATTTGTGTTATGAAGAAGATTCCAGAGCAGACGTGGATTGCAATGTTATTATGACTGAATCCGGAAAATTCGTTGAAATTCAGGGCACTGCTGAACGTGAACCGTTCAGCAAAGAACAACTTGAACAGATGTTGTCTCTTGCAGACTCCGGTATCCGTAAAATCTTTGACATTCAGAAATCTGTTATCTATGGATCTGATAACAAACCACATAGCCGCCCTCGCCCGCCCAGCGAAATCAACTCACTGGCCGATGCATTCAGCGGTATTAAACTTTAAATTTCTGCGGAGTTTCAGATGAGTGAATATCAAGTAATCGCACGCAAATGGAGACCACAGCGCTTTTCTGATGTTGTTGGGCAGGAACACATTATTCAAACCCTTAAGAATGCCATACGCATGCAGCGCACGGCTCATGCATATCTGTTTGTCGGCCCGCGCGGAGTTGGCAAAACTACCACCGCCCGAATTTTTGCCAAGGCTTTGAACTGCCTTAATCCTGAAGATGGCGAACCTTGCTGCAAATGCCGTTCCTGCCTGGCGGTTGTTGCCGGCAACAATATGGATGTTATCGAAATTGATGCCGCCAGCCAAAGCGGGGTTAATGACGCTCGCGCTATCCGCGAGGAAGCCATGCATATGCCGATTAACGGACGCTACAAAATTTATATAATTGACGAAGTTCACATGCTTTCTAAGCAGGCTTGGAACGCACTGTTAAAAATAGTTGAAGAACCGCCGGCACATATCAAGTTTATTTTTGCCACTACTGAAGTTCATATGGTGCTCGGAACCATTATTTCCCGTTGCCAACGTTTCGATCTTCAGCGGATTTCAACGCAAACTATTGTTGAACGCCTTGAAGGTATCTGTCAAGCTGAAAAGGTCAAGGTTTCAAAGAACGCAATCATGGCTATTGCCAGAGCTGCCGACGGCGGTATGCGTGACGCACAGTCACTGCTTGATCAGATGATTTCATTTTTCAGCACGGATGATGGTCAGGAAATAAGCGAAGAACAAGTGCTTTCGTTGTTCGGACTCAGTGCCATTGCTGAAATTGATTTGCTGATTACCGCATTGTGTACTAATGACCGCGCCGGAGTAGTCGCAGCGATTCACCGGTTTGCCGCCAAAGGTAAAAATCTGGAAACATTATTCAGCGATGTGCTGATGCGTTTGCGCGGCATTCAACTATGTTATTTGGTGCCGAACCCAGAGGAAATTCTTGAAACTGATGCCGAAGCCGTTGCCTCAATCCGGCAACTTGGTGATCAGACGACTTTAGAAACCATTCAGATTTTGATTGAACAGTTGTCTTCAATCGGGCGCGCATTTCATGATGCTTTAAATAAACAAGTTTTTCTGGAATCGATACTTTTGAAAGCAATGCGCGAAGCTCATGCGGTAAAAATTGCAGATTTATTGTCGCGTCTCAACCATTTGCGCAACGCCGGAGACCTTCAGTTTATTGACCAGGTACCTCCGGCAACTATCGTACCAAAAACAACTCCGCCAGCGGAAAAAATTCAAAAACCAACGGTTCCGAAACTGGAAACTCCGATTTCGCCAGCCCCGCAAAAAAAATCTCCGGAAACCGTTCCTCCGACAGTTGTGGAAGAAGCTCCGGTGCCAGCCGAAGACCCTGAACTTCAGGCGGCGAAAACACCGGTAAAATTAGCAGGGGTGGCTAATCCGGAAAAGTTGTGGGCCGGAATAGCCGAAGCTTTGAAAGAAAATCAAACATTATGCAAGACCATGAAACGATGCCGCCCCGAGTCGTTCGAAAAAGACGTTCTGACGGTGGTCTTGACCTCTCAGGATGACACAGAAGCCTGGCAGCGACTCAACGATCATTTGCCGGAATGTAATCTTGCGCTACAAAAACTTTCTGAACGTCCATTGGCTTGCATTAATTTGAAGCATATCACGGATGCGCCGAAAGATGATACCACCAAGCCCAGGCAGAGTATGATGTCGGATCTTGACGCGCTGGAAAAAGCCCGCAACAATTCCGCAGTAAAAATGACTATCGATCTTTTCGGCGGCGATATCGCCGAGATCAGAAAATAATACAGAAACAGGAAAACAATTATCATGTTTGGAAATTTAGCAGAGATGGCCAATATGGTCAAAAAAGCCAAAGAGATTAAAAACAATATGAAAGCGATGAAAGAAGAACTTTCCTCGCTGGAAGTTTCCGGAACATCCGCAGACGGCAAAATCATCGCCATTGCCAGCGGCGACTTCATTGTAAAAAGAATCACTATTGACCCGTCTTATTCCGCCGATAACCACACCATTGCAACCATGACCACATTGGCGGTTAACGATGCGATCAACAATGCGCGTAATATCGCCCGCCAGAAAATGAGCGAGTTGACCGGCGGTCTGGATATTCCGGATTTGTTCTGAAATGAATCATTATCCGGATGAACTTAACGCGCTGATTGAGCTTTTGCAATCCCTTCCCGGCATCGGCAGACGCGGCGCTTCCAGAATAGCGTTGGCCATGCTGAAATGGTCTCCGGAAAAATTATCCTGTCTGGGCGGACTGATTGAATCATTGCCAAGAGCGATTTCATTCTGTCCCGATTGCGGAAATATCTCATCACACGGCACCAGTTGCCCGATATGCCTGGCACCGGGTCGCGACTGCTCAATAATTTGTGTGGTAGAAAATTTTACACAGATTATCGCGATCGAAAATAGCGCATTTTATCGCGGCTTATATCATGTGCTGGGCGGTAAACTGGCACCGTTGAGCGGAAATTCCATTGATGAAAAAAATATTGAGAAACTTCGCTTACGACTGGAATTGCCAGAGGTTCAGGAACTGATTCTGGCGTTCAGCCCTGATGTCGAAGGTCAGGCCACTGCGGCATATCTTGAAAATCTGTTCTCCGGACGCAGTATAAAAATCACCCGGCTTGCACAGGGGTTGCCCGCCGGCTCGGACATAAGTTATGCCGATTCCGCAACTATTACCGCTGCTCTGAAAGGACGCCGTTAACTGTAACTTTGCCTTTAAAATTCGCGCGCGCATAATGCGCGCGCGAATTTTATAAGCCGACTAATCCTTGAGATTAAGCGTTTTTACGCTGCTCCTTTCAATCAATTGAGGAGTGATAATCACTGATTCAGGAGGAACCCCTTTTTCAAAATAGTCGCTGACCAGTGTCAATGCCGTGCTTCCCAATTCTTCGAGCGGCTGAATAATTGTGGTCAATCCTTCGGTAGCAGCCCCTGCCCATGAAACATTATCATATCCGATAACTGACAGATCCTCCGGAATTTTCAAGTTCAGCTCGCGACAGGTTTGCCAGATAAATTCCGCACGATAATCACGAGTCGCGAAAATTGCGGTTGGCCGTTCCTGACTACTCAGCAGGCGGCGTAGCTCTGAACGGGGGTCATTGCGTAAATTTACTTCAACGATAAAAGACTGGTCCAGATAAACTTCTTCTTCAGCCAATGCGCCGCGGAATCCTGCAATCATTTCTTTATAAATAAAATTGGCAGGATTGCCGGTGAGAATGCCGATTCGTCGGTGCCCTGCATTCAAAAGATATGTTCCGGCAATTCTTCCCGCGGTACGGAAATCCACCCGGCAATGCACCAGCTCGCTTGGCCTTTCGATATTTACAACAACCGCTGGAACTCCTTCTCGTTTAAGAATATCAAGATGTTCACACTCCTCAATCGAGATGATTCCATGAATATTGGATTCGCGATAACGGCGGGTCAGATCCTTGATGTCGGCGGATTGGCAACGCGGAAACGTAAGGACGACTTCGATAAAACGTTCTGATGCGGCAAGACAAAGCGCGGAAAGAAGACCAAAAAATTCATGGGCGTCACGTTGCAGTCTGTTCGGACACCGAATCATAATCCGTTCCAGGCGAGGCGGTTTATTTTCCTTAACGATACAGATACCGCGACGAGATACCCGGTTGAGCAGGTTTTCCTGTTGCAACTCGCGAATTGCTATTCGGATAGTTCCACGTCCGACATTCAGTTCTTCGGCCAAACGCCGTTCGGAAGGAAGGAAAGCAGTATGGTCATAATATCCGGACAAAATACGTTCCCGGAGTTCTTCGATAACCGGCGTATTAGGCTGTCTGGCCATAAAATCTATACTCCTGTTGAAACTCACAATATTT
>JAAYPP010000102.1 GCA_012519765.1 Lentisphaerota bacterium | reverse complement strand
GCTTCCAAGCCGAGATCTTCGGATGTGATCGTTTTCCCGAACGCATTGCCGTCCGGCATTTTTTTCAGATGCTCAATCAATAATTGCCCATGAGAGCGCAACGTGATTATATTATTTGTAATCAGTCTGATACTCGTATTTTTATTCCGTTTAGCATAGTAACCTGGAATTTGAAAGATTGTAACAATTGCAACAAACAAAATAATCACCCCGATTGTAGCAGGAACTGACATTCCACCATAAACCGGCGCCGCCTCTTCTTGATCTGCCGCTTCGCTGAGGGTTTTTCCAGGAAGAATGGAGTTGTAGAATACGGCGAAAGCGGCGTTCATATACGGAATCAGCCAGATCAATCCAATACCAAGCGTGAGAACGCAGAGCAGGAACCAGCCGATAAAACGAAGCGAGAGCTTGAATGCCTGAAAACGGTGCCCATACATTAAAGCCTTACTTCTCTTAAGAGCATCACTTGCACTCATTGCCGGATCATCAGCGAGAACATAATAAACCGCAAAATAATTGTATGTAGCAATTATCCCGGGAATTATCAGCAGCAAAGACCAAAGAAAAATGTATAGCATCATCAGCATGTATGCCGCAACAACGGTCCCGATTTTTTTAAACCCGAAAAACAATTGTTCAACTGCAACCGATTCGCCGCGAACCAACAAAAGGAAAAAACGCACCATTCCGACACTGAGCGTTACATTGATAATTCCTAGTCCCGCGAGTAATGGGTTAAGATTAGAAATTAAAGCAACTGTAATAGTAATCAAAAACATGAGAAATGAAACCCCGACCGCAATTCCCCAGCGTCCTTTTAAAGCTTGACGCGCCGCTGCAGTGATTTCACGATTGGGAATTGCCGGAACCAGTACTGTCTTAGACATAATCAATAGTCTCCTCTATGGATTGTTGTAGGCAACAAAGAAAAAATAACAGTTCAAATAAGATTTTCAAGAATATAAAACCATTTATATTTTCGCGATTATGCGGTGGTCTAAAATTCGCGCGCGCATTATGCGCGCGCAAATTTTAAAGTCATTATTTTTGGCGGGATGGACGCTTGGCATTCCCTGCCTGTTTACCGTGTTTAACTGTCTTCGGAGTACGAATTGGCGTTTTCCGGGCGGCCCGCTCGGCACGCGCATAAGTGGGTTTCTTGCGGACAGTGTGAAAACTCTCAATAGATTTGGGACGCGGACGCAGTTCAATGTCAATCGGCAATCCGGTAAAATCAAAGGCATTACGCAGATAGTTGCGCAGATATGCCATGTAATTATCAGTGCATAATTCCTTGCGATTGACAAAAAGCAGGAAGTGCGGCGGATTATTACCAATCATAGTCGCGTAATAAAAACGCAATGCGGAGATTCCGGATACCGGCGGAGAATTACGTTCAAACGCGTCATTGACCACGCGATTCAGTACCGCAGTCGGAATTTTCACCAGTAGTTGTGAACGGACTTCACCGATATGGTCAAGCAGGTTGCGAATGTTGGTTTTATCCAGCGCACTGATGAAATCAACCGGCGCATACTCCATTCCCGGCAGCGTGTAACGCAATTCGTCGCTCAACGTCGTCTTGCTGACCGCCAAGCATTGATCATATTTATTTGCGGCAATAATACAGGCTTTGCGCGATTTTTGTATAATACTGGAAATTTTTCGATCTTGCGCTGTCAACCCGGTTTGCGAAGCTTCAACGACAAAAATTACCAGATCACTGCGCTTGATGGCATCGGTTACCCGCATCGCGCTGAAAACCTCTAACGCAGTATCAACCTTGGAACGCCTCCGCAACCCGGCAGTATCAATTAACTGCGCGGGAATCAGTTCTTCGCCGCAACGGATTTCAACATCGATATCGATGGAGTCGCGAGTGGTTCCGGCAACTTCGCTGACCATCACCCGATCCTGACCAAGCAGACAATTAACCAGCGAGGATTTACCGACATTCGGGCGCCCGACCACTGAGATTTTGAACGGTTCCGGATGCTCCGGCATCTCTTTATCTTCAGGGGCGGCGATGTTTTCCAGCAATTTATCCAGTAAATTCGCGAGACCGCGTCGATGCAGCGCTGAAACCGCGTAAACTTTCGAAAAACCCAGTCTCAGGAATTCATCAGCCTGTTTGTCAAAATCATGATTATCCGATTTGGTGGCAACCATTATAATCGGTTTTCCGGACGCACGCAATTTGGCCGTAACCTCTTCATCCAGACCGGTAACTCCCTCCTGGACGTTGGCAGTAAGCAAAAGAATATCCGCATCCTCCACCGCAGCCTCAACTTGCACGGCAATACGCTTATCCCAAGCGTCAGCCTTGCGGGTCGAAAACCCGCCCAGTCCGCCGGTATCGATAAGCAAAAAGTTGCGTCCATGCCAAGACACCGGTGCCGCAAGACGGTCACGGGTAACGCCGCTTTGTTCATGAACAATCGACAGACGCCGCCCGATAATGGCATTAAACAGGGCGGATTTGCCGACATTGGGACGCCCGACAATGGCTACTGTCGGGAGGCGAACTTCAAATTTTGGTTTTTCAGATTTGTTTTCAGTCATTGTGAATCATCTCCGTTCAGAAAGTCGTTTAGTTGTTTTCGAATATTACCGAATCCGGAAAAATCCGGAATCAGTTTACACATGCGTTCAATGTAGTTTCGTTCAGCAAAAATACGACGTGAACGAAACAGATTAAGGTCGTACACCCAAGCCAGCTGACATAGCTTAAAGTCGTTAAGCGTCGCCAATGCCCTCATATTCACTGACTGTTTCGCGCTCAAAGCAGCAATCACTTCATCAGATATCTGCGGAAGGTCCGGCAAATCAAGCGCGACAGACTGATGAAGCTCAGGGCGCTCGTAATAATCCAGAACAATATTGTAAATATCAATCTTATCAGCGTCGCGAACCACCTGATCAAGAAGCCGCTGGCGCGTCTCCGGTTCTGCCGGCAGTTTCGGCAGATTATGCCTTGCCACCGTTTTTAAAATCATCCTTTGCTCCTGCGGCGGCAACTTTTCCGTTATTTTTAACTCTTCTATCACCTCGACTGACAATTTAGCATGATTTTCCGAACGCGCATCGGAAAAAGTACGGTATTGCCGATATTGCCGGAAACGCCCGATATCGTGAAGCAGTCCGCCCAGCTCAGCTGCCCGCCAGTCAGCTGGACACGCCGATACCGACTGCATCAGTTCAAGCGCCAATCCGGAAACTGCGGTACAATGATCACGCTTGAGAATAATCATCTGGTCTTCCGCGGCATTGCCGGTCAGAAAACTCTCCGAATATTCGATAAAAAATTTTGTAAACTCTTGCATCGGTTTATAAGTCGATCAGACTTGAAGTTCCTCGCTGCCGGTCTCGACATCCTGATATTTTTCCAGAATCGGCGCTACCTGCTCATTTAGAAAATCCAGACATTGCTCCGGCGCACGGCCAACAAAAGCACGGGCATCAATCAACTCGTCAATTTGTGCTTTGATTACGGCAAAATGGTCATCGTTCTTGATTCGGTCAATCAAATCATTGGCAGCCCCTTCCTCCTTGACCCGGCGTGCCGCTTCCATAGAGTGAATCCGGATCGCTTCGTGCAGATCCTGACGGTTACCTCCAGCTTTGACCGCCGCCATCAGAATATTTTCAGTCGCCATAAACGGCAGTTCCTCGGCAACGCGACGCGCTATAACGTTCGGCCATACCTGCAGCCCGGAAGTGACATTCGCCACCGTGGATAAAATAATATCGGCAGTCAGGAATGCTTCAGGAAGCACCAGCCGGCGATTGGCAGAATCATCCAGTGTACGTTCAAACCACTGCGTGGAATGAGTATGCGCGCAATTTATCGGAAGCGACATCAGATATCGTGCCAGCGAACAGACGCGCTCGCTACGCATTGGATTGCGTTTGTACGCCATTGCGCTGGAACCAACCTGATTTTTGCCGAACGGTTCTTCAATTTCGCGAAGATTGGCCAACAAACGGATATCGCCGCACATTTTGTATGCCGATTGCGCCAGTCCGGAAAGAGCGGTAAGCACATTGTAATCGACTTTGCGGGTATAGGTTTGCCCGCTGAGACTGACAATGTTTTCAAATCCCATCGCCTTGGCGACCCGCAGTTCAAGCGTTTTGACTTTCTCATGATCGCCGTTGAACAGTGCCAGAAAACTGGCCTGAGTTCCAGTGGTTCCTTTGATACTGCGAAAAGGAATTTTTGACATTTCGTATTCCAGTTTTTCAAAATCCATAATGAAATCCTGAAGATACAAGGCAAAACGTTTTCCCACAGTAGTCAACTGCGCAGGTTGATAATGTGTAAAACCGAGTGTCGGCATATCTTTGTATTGCAGAATAAATTTATTGAGGTTGCGAATAACTTCAATCAACCTTTTGCGCAAAATCGCCATGCCGTCGCGCATCTGTATCAATTCGGTATTGTCGGTAACATAACAGCTGGTCGCGCCAAGATGGATAATCGGCATCGCCGCCGGACATTTCAGACCAAAAGTATGAATATGACTCATAACGTCGTGGCGTAATTCTTTTTCCTTGGCGGCGGCAACCTCAAAATCAATATCGTCGAGATGTGCTGCCATTTCGCGGATCTGTTCATCGCTGATATCCAGCCCCAAAGCTTTTTCTTCCGTAGCCAGCATCAGCCAGAGACGGCGCCAGGTTGAATGTTTTTTCTGCGGTGACCAGTTGAAACTCATTTCAGTACCGGCGTACCGGCCGGTCAGCGGATTCTGATAAACAGTGTAGTCCATATTTCAAAACCTTGTCTTTTAAAAGTTGAAGTTTGTATTTTTAGGAATATGTTTTAGATTTTTGCATAAACATAAAAGTACTATAAAAGTAACCCGTTTCTTCAAATATTAAAACTGTCTGGTTAATTTAATCATGAAAAAAAGCCGTTTCGCCGTAATTCTAAAAGTCGCCAATCTGGATTTATGCCGTTTTTTCTATCAAAACATCCTGAATCTTGGCGAACCGGAAATGAACAGCAGTTTTCGAGTCGAGTTCAGAACCGGCGAAGACTGTTCGCTGATTTTGGAATTAAAATCCGCCGATGAAGTATCGAATGCGGCAGATTCACAACTGCCGTTGGCTTGGAAAATCCGGGTTGACGACTTAACCGAGCTGAAGGAACGCCTGCTTGATTATGGCTATGAGGCACCGCTAAAAGCTAAAGATTTCAATGGCGAATTTCTGCTGGGTTGCAAGGATCCGGAAGGCAATATTTTTTATCTTGAATCCGATTAAAGCACTTCGGAATCCAGAAACTCCATCCGTCAAGCTAAAAATCATCTAGAGCCCCAATAGTTGCATCGGCCCCGCACGGACAATAAACATTGGTTTTCATCCAAATAGCGACAGGTTCATAAAACAAAACTGCTCAAACGGGTTGATTTTTGAAAAATCTGAAGCAGTTTAAACATGTGTTTATTTATAATTTATTTTCACCCTGGAGATTAAAAATGATCAGTGCCGAAAGTCTAAAATTTATGAAAAATCTGATGATGTGTTCTGGCCCGTCCGGTTATGAACTGGAAGCCGCCGCCGTTTTTCGCGCATATTTGTCTGATTTTTCCCATAAAGTATATACCGATGTCATGGGCAATACGACCGGAGTACTCAACCCTGACGCAAAATTCCGGGTCATGCTGGCCGGACATTACGATGAAATCGGGTTCCAGGTAGTTTATATTTCCGACGAAGGACTGCTTTATTTCCGCCCCAACGGCGGCATCGACAAGCTTACCGTACCCGGGCTGGAAGTAGAAGTGCTGACTGCGAAAAAAAGAATTCGCGGCGTGATCGGCAAAAAACCGATTCATCTGCTTACCCCCAAAGAAAGAGAGGTTCCACCTGAACTTTCCGACCTCTGGATAGATATTGGCGCAGAGAACCGCGCTGAAGCGGAAAAAATCGTCAAAATCGGCGATCCGGTAGCGTTTGTCAGCAATTTCCGGCGTATCGGCAACAATCGCATCATGTCCAAAGGTATGGATGACAAAGTCGGCGCATTTATTGTAGCAGAAACCTTGCGGGAACTCTCAAAGCGCAAACTTAAAGTCGGCGTTTATGCCGTCGGAACTGTCCAGGAGGAACTTGGCTTGCGCGGCGCCATCACCAGCAGTTTTGATGTCGCGCCCAAAGCTGCTTTCACCGTTGATGTCGGCTTTGCGACAGATATTCCGGATGTACAGAAAAAAATCCTGGGCGAAATCAAACTCGGGTCAGGTCCAGAATTAACCAGCAGCGCAGACAACAATATCGTACTGGGAAAAATGATCCGTCGTATAGCCGATAAACACAAAATTCCATATCAGGAAACTGCGGCACATCGCGCCAGCGGCGGTACCGACACCGCGCAAATCCAGCTCTCTCGTTCCGGTGTTGCCACAGCATTAATCAGTATCCCCAATCGATATATGCACTCTCCAGTCGAGATTTGCGACCTGCGCGATGTCGAAGGCGCAATCGCCATCATGACTGAAACTATCGCTTCCATGACCGGTAAAGAAAGCTTTATTCCGGGAATTGATTAATGGGTTCATTTTATCTGATCAGCGGCGACGATGATTTTGCGATCAAAAACGCCGCACATGAAGCCGCAGTAAAATCCTGCGGCTGCGAACTTGAACAAGCTCAGGATTTGGAAATTATCAACGGCGATGCCGATGACTCCAGTGAACAATCTGTAGTAAATATTATGACAGCATTGCTCAATTCCCTGCGCACACCTCCGTTTTTGACGCCACAGAAAACAATCTGGTTGCGTCATTTTGCCTACTTTGACCTTATCCAGTCCGGCGACGCGAAGAAAATATTGTCGAAAATCACAGCTGAATTTCTGGATTTTTTAAAACCGGGTTTACCTGCTGAAATAACCTTGATCATAGATGGCCCCGGCATTGATCAGCGCAAGACATTTTTCAAAACCTGTCAAAAAACTGACGCTGAAATCCAATTCTTCAAAAAAGAACGTCTTGAAGACAAAAATAAAAAAGGATATGGCAAATCGCTCTCTGATACCATCCAAACCGCTTGTAATAAAATCGGCAAAAAGATCGACTACCGTGCTGTCGAATACCTGATCAGCACCATCGGCAATGATACCGGAAGAATTATTAACGAAATCGGCAAGCTGGACAGTTTTACCGGTGAACGCGATAGCATTACTATTGATGATTGCCGCAATATCTGCAGCCGGACTCCGGAAGCGCTTAATTATGAGTTCGGCGGCGCGTTGCTTGAGCGCGATGTCGAGCAGGGACTTAAGTTGGTCGATACGTTGATTGAACAAATGCGCTCGAGCGGCGGCGGCGGAGCCATTGAACTTGCTTTAGTATTGAGTGCGGCCCGGAGCTTTCAGGAATTAGTCAAAGTGCGTTGCGCGGCGGCAGAACTGGGCATTAAAGGATACGTCAACAAAGGTTTTTTTGAATCAGTACGCAAAGAAGATTATCCTGGAAACTATCTGGCCGGACTTCATCCATTTCGCGCATACAAACTCTGCCAGACTGCATTTGACTTCCCGGGTGAAAAACTGGCAGAAATCATGGAAGCTATCCTCACCGCCAACCGCAAATTGGTTTCCGGCGCCGGAGATCCGCGCCTGATACTCGAGCAAATGGTAATTGAAATTTGCCAGGGATGACAATGCTGATGGTGCCGTACGATTGTTCGTCATGGATGCAAAATTATAGTAACATACGTTAAATTTTTGATTTTTGGAGCCAGATAAAGTGAAAATCAATGCGATTATTCTGTCTGCCGGATTCGGTAGCCGCCTGAGTCCTCTGACCGATATATTACCCAAACCGCTGATTCCGGTATTCGGACTGCCGATGCTTCAGCTGGTTGCCACCAACCTGAAACTTGCCGGAATCGATAGCATTGCGGTCAATACACATTATCTTTCTGACCAGATTTCCAACGCTGTTTCTGAATTTCCTGAAGCAGATTCATTTGAAATATTCTATGAACCGGAAATTCTTGGTACCGGCGGAGCTGTCGTTAACGCCAGATCGTTGCTTAAACAACATGATGCGTTTCTGATTCATAACTCCGACATATTGACTGATTTTGATTTGCGAAAAATGCTTGCATATCATCACAAATCAAAAGCCAAAATCACCATGGTGGTGCTTGACGGGCCGGAAAACCGGGTTCGTGTCACCCCGGACGGTAAAATCCACGACATCCTTGATTCACTCGGCAGAAATCCCGGGGGACAACTTCTGACTTATGGCGGCGTCATGGTGATTTCAAAATCAATTTTCGATTACCTGCCGGTCAATCCGGAAAATTTCTCCATCATTCGTGCCGTTCTTGATATGATGCGTGCCGAACCGGACGCAGTATATGCTCATAATATTAGCGGTTCATACTGGCGCGACTTAGGCACTCTGCCGGAATATTTCAGCGCTCATACTGATGCCATTTCCGGCAAAATCAGGCTTCCGGATTTTGAACAATGCAAAGCAGTCCGTTTTATCGGCGAAGTCAAAGAGCTTGAAAAAGTGTCTTTGAACGGCTTTGTCGCCGGCGGAAAAAACTGTGTCATCGGCGCGGAGTCAACCCTGATAAACTGCATTATACTCGATAATACGGTGATTCCGCCTGACAGTTTTCACAGTTGCGAAGTTCTAGGACCCGGTGGATTCAGTCTGCATCGTGATCACCGTCAACTTTCCGATATTAAAATTCTCCAACAATTCAAACACGCGCCATATTCTGTCAGTTCGCTGATTGAACGTGGTTCAGTCCGAGGATTTTACCGCATTCGGCAGCAAAACCAAACTTCCGTACTGATGATTTCTGACGGCATGGATCAGGACTATGACCGCTTTGTCATTATCGGCAATTATTTGGCACAACATCATTTTCCCACTCCGAAAATTTTGGCTTATGAAGCGGATGAATATTCTATTTTAGTTGAAGATTTCGGCAACGAAACATTATACAAGTTGGTCAGCACACACGGGGTCAACACGACAGAAACCGAACACTACTACCGGCTGGCCATTGATGCGCTGGTGGATTTTCATTTCCGCGGCCTAGAATTATTCAGAAAACGTAGCGCACCGCTTCTCCGCACCTTCGATAAAAGTTACTTGCGCTGGGAAAGCAGATATTTCTCCGAACACTTTCTCAGCGCACTATGTCAGGTTCCGGAAAATCGGCTCAAAAGCTTCGATTCAGAATTTGATGCATTAGCAGCTTTAACTGACCAGTTTCCTAAAGTGTTGATTCATCGCGACTTCCAGTCACAAAATTTAATGATTCACAATGGTGCCATCAGATTCGTCGATTTCCAGGGCGCACGTTTCGGTTCATTAGGTTACGATATAATGTCGCTTTTAAACGACCCATACACGGAGTTGCCTGAAAATCTGCGAATACGTCTTGAAAAATATTTTCGTAATCAAGTCATCAGCCATTTATCTTTAAGCGAGAACGAAATTGAGAAAATTATGGTAGTTTCCGGGCTCCAGCGCAGCATGCAGGCACTCGGCGCATACGGATTTCTCGCCTTAAATAAAGGAAAAAACATTTACCTTTCATTCGTTCCCGCCGGATTTGCCGCTCTGCGCAATGGTTTGGAACGTCTTCGCAATCTTTCCGAGCCACCCTTGAAGCTGGATAGCCTTACCGAATTTATCAATGATTTAAAACTGCCTGAAATAGCTGAAGTAAAACCACAATTATAATCCTTTGACTATCCTAATAAAACGATAAATTTTATATTTAAAGTGTGGTTATTAACATAATCCACATTGAAAATCAGATTACAACATGATATATTAACAGGATTTTTTGAAGATATTTGTCGGTCATATCGACTGACAAAAGTAACAAACCGAAACAAAATAATTGGAGACATTATGAT
>JAAYPP010000101.1 GCA_012519765.1 Lentisphaerota bacterium | reverse complement strand
GCTCCGGCAGCTAAACACTGTTCGACAACACATTTGACCAATGCCGGATGTGTGTTGGCGCCGCTTTCCGGCGGGCAATCCCAGGACATATTCGGCTTGATCAGCACAGTCTGACCTTTTTTGACGAATTTGCCCATGCCGCCGAGAGCTTCCATCGCTTTGTTGAGCATCACATCCGGTTCTCCGCCTTTGACTGCGGCCAGAAGCGGTGAATTTCCGGAAACCGGAACCGCCCCGTCAGACACTGGAGCGTCAGCAGCCCATATTCCGGTTTTTCCCAACATCAATGTCAACCCGGTTGCACCAACGGCAGCCGCCCCTTTCTTGAAAAAATCGCGACGATTCATAAGCCCCTCCTTGCTGAAATAAATGTTAAGTTAATAATCTTAGCAAATCCGCAAACGGTTATTTTCCGGATTTGTCTTCTTCTTTGTCATCGTCTTCAGCGGAACTTTCCTGTCCCTCTTTCAGACCTTTTTCAAACTCGGATTTCGCCTTGCCTAACGAACGGGCGAAGCGCGGTATGGCGGAAGCCCCGAAAAGCACCAAAATCACCACAATCACCGCCGCCAGCTCCATTCCGCTGAGCATGGCCGGAACCACCAAATCAATGCTTGTCATTTTTTCTATCCTCCTCCGGCTTTGTTTCAGCCATTTTTTTTAAGTCTTCTTTCATTCGATTCAATTCACCTATTATACGCCCGGTTTTGCGAAAAAAAACAGGCAACTCCTCAGGTTTGATAAAAATAATCAGAACCAAAAGTATAATCAAAATTTCGCTGAAGCCAAGTGAAAACATCTTACGTTTCTCCTTTGCCCCAGCCGAAAACACCCGCCGCAAGAATCGATAAATAATATAAAAAAACCAGCGGTAACGCCACCGCTAGTTGCGAAATCAGATCCGGCGGAGTAATTACCGCGGACACGATAAACAGCAAAACCACCACGTGCCGTCCATATTTCAGCAAAACGTGCCGGCTTAAAAGATTCAACGCCATCAGCAGCGACAGAAATATCGGCAACTGAAAAACCAGCACCATTATCAGCAAAAATTGCAGTATGTAAAAAATATTCTGTTCGAAATTCAGAAGCAACCCGACCCGTGAAGGAATAAATTCAGATGCAGTCATGAATTTGACGCATAACGGCACAATCCAGCAATAGCCGTAAATCACGCCACCGACCGCCAAAGCCGCTCCCGCCCCCATCGCGCCACCCAGAAATTGGCGTTCACGCTCCCGCAAAGCAGGCAGTACAAACCTGACAACATGGTATAAAATAAAAGGAAATGCCAACAATACTCCCGCCAAAATGCTGATTTTAAGACGCACCGAAAAACCTTCAAATAATGACGTGGCATACAGTGAATGTCCGTTTTCAGATTCCAGTACCGCAAAAGGACGGTAAAGCAGCGAAATAACATCATCATAGCGCCAGTAAGCGGCTACCGCGGCAACAATGACTGTCGCCAATGAATAAATTACTCTTACGCGAAGTTCGCGAAGATGATCGAACAGCGTGAGTTCTTTGGTAAATTCGGAATTCATATTGCCCGCCTGATGTAATTATCCGCAAATTCAAAAATACCACCGTAAAAATGTTTTTCAATAACCGGTTACAGCGAACCTGTAAAAAGCATCGCCGATGGTTTTTTTAACCCGGTTATATTTCTGACGCCGGATCTTAAATTTGCGCGCGCATTGCGCGCGTGAAGTTTAAAGCGTGAAGTTATGACATTTTCAGTGATTAGATATGGACGTTTGCCATTCTGCCATTTTCTATTTCCGCCAGTTGACGAAAAGCATCACCGGCGCCAGTGAATTCGGCATATCGGAAAACCAACCTTTGTTCGAATTAATAATATTTATCAATCCGACCTGAACCCCGGTATCCGTATCTTCGGCATAGTTGAGCAGGCCAAGCTGCAGTCCGTTCAAACGTCCCGCGTAGTTGACGACCGCAGTGCCAAGACCGGTCAGGCTGTTTTTCGTGTAGGCAAGGAATCCGGCATCCCAGCCCACGGAATCCTGCTGAGAGTAATTGATCATACCCCACTCTACGCCTTGATAGGAATCGCTGTAATTAACGAAAACCGACCAACTGAATCCGACACTGTGACCGGTTGTACCGTTGATGAAACCCAAAGCCAGTGACGTTTGCGGGTTTTCGCCCCAGACGCTGAGGGTTACTCCTTCGATCGTAGTGTCGCGATTATGGATGGCCATATCAGGCATAAGGCTCAGATTGTACGGCTGAACTGATTGTGCCATGGTTCCAGCGGCGACCATTAATATTGTCAAACAAAACCATAACTTTTTCATTTTCAAATCTCTTTTTTGGGTTAATTTTCTGGACGTTCCCAGATTTACGGTGATGTCAATTCGACTATACTTGAGGAGCCACAAAGGTCATTGAACTTGGACTCCTGATCGTATGCCGAGAGAAAACATTGGTAGACGTGGTCAGGGAGCTCTGCCCAGACATTTTTATCATCAAACTGAGCCGGGACGCTTTTCCAGAGACGTTTGTGGCTGACTTTTTCCGCGGCATCTTCCGTATAGCACAGGATTGCACGGTTAATCCCCTTGCCCTTGGCGAGGATATCGGCACGAATGGTTTTGCCGTCAATTCGGGATTTTCCAAGTTTCGGCAGACCGACGCCGTCTTTCAAAAAGTATTCAGCCATGCGGAAGCATGATTCAAAAGTAAATCCGACGTGCGAATGCGGTAAACGTATCACCATAGACACGTTCTCAACTTTCGGACACTCATCGAAACCGTTTTGCAGTGAAATCGGAGTGACCGCCAGATCGTTGGTGCCTGCCACCCAATACAGAGGTATTTTTACGGCATGGTGAAAACGGCCGTTGAGGAAAGGAGTGTTTGCCCGAACGAGTCCTCCGCAGTAGATCAGTATTCCGCCCTTGAATCGCGGGTCGACAGCCGCAGCCATTACCCCGTACCAACTGCCCCAGGACAGTCCGACAAAAATCGTTTGGTCAGGATTCACATTTTCCAGCGAACGCAACAGCGAATGTGTCAACACGATATTTGCGACGTTAGTTATATAACCGCTTTTCCCGCCATTTTTCAGCGGTTCTTTTTGAATAGTTTCTTTTAATTCTTCCTGATTCAGTACTGGCCTGCGATAACCCCAGTCAATAGCGATAACCGCGTAACCCCGGTCTATCCATAATTTTGTATACTGCGGATATGCAGTCCCGCCACCGCCATGAACCAGTACTACTCCGGGAAATCCGCCGGGCGGCACCGGTCCGGAAGGGTAACCCACATAGGCGAAAAACTCAGGTCTTTTTCCCTTGATCTCAGTTCCGGTGATCAGAATATCGCGCAACCCTTCATATTTACTGTCAGGAAATGGCGCATCCCGGAAATCCGGGACTTTGGACAGTTCGGCATAATTCCAATATTTATCCGGGGATTCACGAAAATCTTTTTCGGTTGCGACGCAGTTCCATAGCCATCCAAACATCAGTAAACATCCTATCCAAGTAATTTTTTTATTCAACATTGCTAAATACCTTTTTTAAAACCAATCTTAATCGGCAGACTGAACGGTGAAACGAATATCATCCACCAGCAGGCGGGCGCCTTCTTCCGGTTTCTTATCCCAATTCCCAAACCAGATAAATGGCTTTACGTATTTGGTACCGCGCCAGAACTTATCGCGCGGTGTGCCGTGTTCGGATTCGCCGTTCAAAACAGTTTTGAATTCCTTCCATTCTGTCGGCATCCAGCCTTTGGCAATCCCATATAACGGTGCGCTCCAAGGTGAATGAAGCCGTACGGCAGTTCCAGCCGGATATGCTTGTTTCAACGGTGATTTAAGCATTACTTTCAGTCTGTCGCCGTCTGGCGTAATTTCCGCGACTTGCGGTGAAAGATCAAAACTTGGCAGGTCGGAATAGTCTGCCGGGGCATTGAAGGCGATTTTTGCTTGCTTGATTTTCAGCCAATTGGGGTTTTGTTTCACCAGCAAATGCCGGTCTCCGCTGTTGGCTGCGGTTGTCAACTCATTTTGAGTATCCGGATAGACACCGACATTGCAATGATTGATTGCTTTTTTGTCCTTGTCGTACATTCTCAGTCCCAAATAACCACTGGCCGGCTTGTCAGCATTTTGGCTTCGCATAAAACAAGACAACGTATAGGTATTGTTCGGATTTACGGGGATAAAGTCTTTGACAATTGTTTCTGTCGGATACTTCCCGAATGTTTCAAAAGAAAATACTCCGGTGCGCCTGATCTCGCGATTGAGCAGCACTTTCCCCGTCCACATGGACAAATCCGCACAATCAATCAGTTCCTCGGATTTCTCTGCGGCATTTGCAGTTAAAATGCTCAGGGCGGCAAGAGAAACAGCAGCAGTTAGCAGCAGTTTCCTTATCCTGTAACAATTTAGGGCTAAAACGTCGCTTCCACTGGGAAAAATGAATTTCTTTTCAGTCCGAATGCTTTGAACTATTTGCCGTTTCATGCGTACTCCATACTCAGGTTGTGGTGTTTGTTCGAAAACTTCTTCTTATTTTAAAGCCGATATTTGCAAATCCAAGTTTTTTAGATGCAAATTGTCATTCATTATAAAATATCACATTAAGGTAATATGTCGCACTGATATATCCAGCTGATAATAAAAATACGCTCAAAAATTATTTTTTAATGCTGCCGGATAAAGGGTTGAAGCATAGAGGCGGTCGCCCGGGCCGGAAGGTGCGCCGGACAATCCCGCCTTGAGTTGGAGTGGCAATAATCCATTGAAGCGAATAATACGTTCGCGAAGTTTAATAGCTGTGTTTAATATGTAAAAATTGGATTTATGCGATAAGCTGTTATTTTAATATCTATGACTAGGCTTAATTTTTTTCTTGGTTTGCGAAGGTTTTGAGAGGTGAAAAAAATGACGACAATTCATGATGCTGACTGGTGGGAAGCTGAAAAATCGCCGACGATTCGCTGCGTATTGTGCCCGCGGCGCTGTCTGATCAAGCCCGGGGAAACCGGTTTCTGCGGGGTGCGCTTTAACGGCGACGGACGGCTGTTGACCATCGCCTACGGGTATCCGGTTGCGATCAATATTGATCCCATCGAGAAAAAACCGCTCGCGCGATTTATGGGGGGAACCCGGACTTTTTCTTTCGGTACATTTGGGTGCAATCTGAATTGCAGTTTTTGTCAGAACGACTCATTGTCGCGCGGTCATTACCAATTGCGGCAGTTACCGCAATACGTAACTCCGGGGCAGATTGTCGAGCAGGCACAGCAGCATAAATGCAGTTCGGTTTCCTATACTTACAACGAGCCGACGGTGTTTGCGGAATATGTACGCGATACCGCGAAAGTTGCGGCCGCTGCCGGCCTGAAAAATGTGATGGTCAGCAATGGTTATATTAGCTTGGAGGCAGCGCAGGAAATCTACCCGCTGATGGATGCGGCTAATATCGACATGAAAGGGTTTTCTGAAGATTTTTATCGAAAAATTTGCGGGGCGTCGTTGAAGGATGTGCTAAACTCCATTGAGTATTTTTATCAGCTGGGCAAACATCTCGAACTCACCAATCTGGTTATTCCCGGCTATAATGACGATGCCGCGCTGATTGACGCGTGGCTGGACTGGGTGGAGGAACATTTGGATAAAAATGTACCGTTGCATTTTTCCGCTTATCATCCGGCGCATAAAATGGCGGCGCCGCCGACCCCTGTAAAAACGGTTTTGAAAATTCGCGACCGCGCTTTGGAACGCGGTTTTCAATATGTTTTTACCGGAAATATTTAGCATTTGTCCGTAAAAGCGTTGAAAAATAAATATCTAAAGTGCCGGAATAACGTCCAAAAGTATCGGCATGAAATTAGCGCGCGCATAATGCGCGCGCTAATTTCAGAGACGCTGTAAATCGGAAAAATATGGAGTTTAAAAATTAAAAACAATTCCCGGACAGGGAAAAGGAAATGAAAAATGATTTCTGAAGTAGAATATTTTTGCACTGTTGACTCAAGCATGCAGAAAGCGATGTATTTAAAAGCGAAAGGTGATGATCCGAGGCCGCTCGTAGTTTCGTTGCACACATGGAGCGGGGATTATACCCAGTCCTGTCGTGATGCAGCGGAATTCTGTGCGCAGGAAAACTGGAATTTTATTTTCCCCGATTTTCGCGGACCCGACTGGACTTCGGACGCGCTCGGATCGGATAAGGTCGTGAGCGATATCAGCGATGCGGTAACTTTCGCGAAGGAGTCCGGTCCGGTCGATTCTGACCGGGTTTATCTGATTGGCGGTTCCGGTGGCGGTCATGCGGCGCTTCTGCTTGCAGGAAGGCGTCCGGATTTATGGGCTGCCGTCTCCGCATGGTGTCCAATTGTGGACATTGCTGCATGGTTCAGGCAATGCGATGGCACGCGCTATCAGGGTTATGCTGATCATATTGTCCAGGCTTGCAGCGGCAATCCGTCGCTTGACCCCGAAGCGGCAGCCGAGGCAAAACACCGATCCCCGCTCACATGGCTTGAAAATGCCTCAGGGATTCCGGTTTCCATCGCTAGCGGAATACATGACGGTCATACTGGAAGTGTTCCGGTCAGTCATGCGATTAATGGATTCAATGTTCTGGCCGATGATGATGCGGTTATCTGTTCCGAAGATATTGATTTTATCACCGCAAATCAGGAGGTTCCTTTAAGTCTCAAACCGGATTGCGGTAATTTGTCTCTGGGTACCCGCCAGATCCATCTATTGAGACAGTCGGCCAAGGTCAGATTGATGATTTTCGAAGGCGGACATGATATCCTCACGGTTGCCGGACTGCGCTGGCTTGCCGCTCAAAAACGCGGTGCCGTTCCGGTTTGGGATATTTTTGCTGATGATGGCTCAGCTTCGGAACTGGGTCGGTGATTTTTTTCTCGTGTAATGAAAAAATTACCGGTATGTGGCAATTTGAAATTCGAGCGCGCATTATGCGCGCGAGAATTTAAGAGGCCGTAATGACCGGGAAAAATTTGACGCTTGAAAAATTCGGTGCAGATTCTACATTAAACATTTATCTGTGCGCGCTACGGATGCGTTTTTCTTACTGTAAACTTTTAATGTCAAGTACTGAGTCAATATATGAATTTTATCAATGCCAATGTCTTGTTGTGGTTGCCGGTAATTGTTCCTGCAATGCTGCTGATTTATTGGTGGGGAACTGTACGACGCCGGAAGCTATTGTTTTCGATTCTGGGCAAGCGAGCTGATGACCCGCAACATGTTTCAGTCAATTATCCGCGCCGTCATATTCGTTTCGCGATGCTTTGTCTGTCAGTTATTTTTCTGATTTTTGCGGCGGCGCGTCCGTGGTGGGGAATGAATATTGTTCCTTATGAGGCGAAAGGACGCGATTTGATGGTGTTGTTTGATGTATCCAAAAGTATGCTGGCTCAGGATATCAAACCTTCGCGGCTCGAACATGCCAAATGGCTGTTGCGTGAATTGATTTCTGAACCGACTGGCGACCGTTATGGACTGGTGGCATTTGCCGGGGAAGCATTTTTGGAATGTCCATTGACTCGCGATATGTCCGGTTTCAGTCAATATCTTGATGAATTGAATACGGATTCCATTCCGCTGCCGGGGACGAATCTTCAACGTGCGTTGGGAGCCGCACTGGAGGCATTCAAGTCGGCCGAGGGCGGACATCGTGCAGTGATTTTGATTACTGACGGCGAGGAGCTGGAAGGGGACAGCAGCAAAGTCATTAACCAGCTGAAAGAAAAAAAGATTCCGTTATTTATTGTCGGAATGGGGGATCCGGCTGTACCGGCTTTGATTCCCAATGGCGACGGTAAGTCGGGATTTAAACGTGATCCCAAAGGTGAACTGGTTAAGACACAGCTGAATGAAAAACTGTTGCGGGAACTACGCGCAGCAGTGCCGGGCAGCCTTTATGTCCGCTCAACCATGACCGAACCCGGTATTGATGCGCTGAAGGCAAAAATCTCCTCGCTGACTCCGGAAAAACTGGAAAACAGTACCGGCACGCGGCCGGTTGAACGTTTTCAATATTTCATCGGCGGCGCATTGGCGTTGCTGTTGATATGGATGGCGCTTTCTGAACGTCTGGTAACGGCCAAACTTCCGGCAAAATTGGCGGTGTTGTTTATTTTGTTATCGGCTTCAATATCCAACGGCTCAGAACAGCCTGAAATGTTGGCGCCGGCGGCTGATGCGAAACAAGAACGTGACGAAAAAATAATCGCCGCACCGGTACCTGAAATTGAAGAAGCGCCGAAAGATCCGATAGTGCTATACAATCTTGGGCGCGAAGCACAAATAGGCGGTCAGGAAGAAGTTGAAAAATGGTATGAGCAAGCCATTAACAGCAAGGATTCAACCCCACAGGTGCGCCAACGCGCTTTTCATAATCTGGGCGTACTGAAACATGAAAAAGCCCGCGAAGCGATAAAAAAAGCCGACAGCATGCAGGAGCAAAATCTCAGCGCGGCAGAAAAAGAATACCAGAACGCCGGGAAATTAATGGAACAGGCTGAAGAATTTTATCTCAAGGCGGTTGAAGATGATGGGTCCGTTGAAGCGAACGATTTCGCCACCAACCAGCAGGTGTTGCTGAATAATCGTCAGACCGTTGATGAGGTCACGAAAGATATCAAAGAATTCAAGAACATCCAGCCGGAAGCCATCAAAAAATTGGAAGCATCAATTGAGCAATTAAAGAAAGAGAGTTCGGTTTCGTCAAAATTGAATCAAGATGCGATTGACAAGGTTAAGACGTCCTATGAAAAAGTTCAGCGGCTGAACAAATTGTCAAAGAAACTGCGTCAGCATGAAATGGACGGAAAATCCAGTGAAGCCGCTCCTCTAATAGATGAAGCGAAGAAAGCCTTGGACGCAGAATCACCGCAGAAAGCGCAGGAATTCCTTGCACAAGCGTTGGAGCTCCTGAAGCAAAAAGAACAGGATAATCAAGACAAGCAGGATCAAGACAAACAGGATCAAGATCAACCTTTGCCTGAAGAAGATAAAAAAGAGCAGATGGGTAATGGCGAAAAACAGCAAGCGCCGGAGATTGATCCGGAACAGGCAAAAAGATTGCTGGAACAGATGGCGCGCGATGAAAGAAAATTACGGGATGCGCTCAAAAAGCAGCGCCAAAAAGAAATTCGCGATATTAAAATTGAAAAAGATTGGTGAAATCTATGTCTAAAATCTGGTTGACGCTATTACTTTGTACGATAACAGTCATCTCATTTGCCGAGGTTAAACTCAGTTTGGAGCCGGATGCGGTTACGGTCGGCGAACGTTTCATGCTGTGGGTGACAGTACAAGGCAGACAGCGGGCGGAGATCGCCGAATTACCGGAAGTGGACGGCATTCGATGGGATCGGCAAAGTCAGAGTTCCAAAACGCAGATCATCAATATGGATATGGTCTCCAGTAT
>JAAYPP010000100.1 GCA_012519765.1 Lentisphaerota bacterium | reverse complement strand
TCTATTGTAAAGTTTACTGGTTTCGTTCAATTTGAATAACGGTTCCTTGCCGATAATACCCGGGGCCGCTTTACGGTTACGTCGATCTATTACTTTAACTTCCCATTTTGTTGTATCAATTTCAGAAATGGTATATTCGAAAACCCCGGTTGTTTGCGGATCTCCGATTTTTATCCGGTCCCCAATATCAACGCTGTATTCTTTACCATCAGCTATATCAGTCAAAAATGCTTTTGGCAAAGGTGACTTGGCATTCCTGCCCATTTCCATTGTAACGGTATATTTGCCGTCAATAGACTGGCAGATTATCTTCGATTCATCGCGCATAACTTCGACGTTACCATCCATTACTTTCTTAACATCATAGATCACATCCACAATTTTGTAAGAACGGTTTTTTTCCAAAGGAATAGTGTCGCCTAAAATTACAAAACGTGTTCTTTCTCCAATGTTTACCTGAATATCCCAGTTCTCTTTTTTATCGCCAACCGCTAAAACTTTCATCAGCATCGCATCCAATTCGATAACTTTCAGAGAAGACATGTACAGCCGCTTATACATAGGCGGAAAACTCTTAGGATTGTTGATTTGTGTTCCTTCTTTATATTCAAAAAGATTGCTGAAACCATCGCCGTCCATATCATTATGAGCATCCTCCGGATCATTCTGATTCATGCCAAGTTTTACTTCAACATCATTTGGAATACCGTCATTATCAAGGTCATTACGATCTTTTATAATGATTACCACTTCACGAACCGGCTTCAATTCGTTTTGGCATAGTTCACATTTCTTCCCGTCATTACAGAAACTTAAAGGAATATACTTTTCACAATGCGGGCAACGTACACATGGAAACATCAACAATAAATCGCTGAAAAGCGCATTGCCATTTCTGCTTTTTGAACTGTTCCACTGGGTATTCTTAAGAAATATTTTTTCAATTTTAAAATCTTCTTGTGCGAAATCCGTGCTCTGCCAGTCTGCATGACGCGGCTGGATCTTAAGAGCTTCAGATTTCAATTCGGCAGCTGAGGCTATAATTTCAATGAGATAAATCATGGAGAAAATAAACAGCACCAACAGTACCGCAAGAATCAATTTTTCATAATGTTTTTTTAGAAATTGCAAATTAAATTTCCTCCTTAATTATCTCATTTCTTCAGTGGAGTAAACAACGTAATCAACAGTAAAAGTCGCAACACAAAGAGATTGGCTGCCGCCGAATATTATTTTCCCATAACCAGGACGTTCATAATATGGAAGATTTTTATATTCTTCTGCAGAGATGGCGGGTGTCTTGGCGTCAACAGTCCCAGGCAAAGGAGCTTCCGCTCCCGGAGGAAATTCTTGCGGAACCTGATTTTCAGGCTTTGCTGAATCCCCTAATCCAGTAACAACATCCGGAATTTTTGCGGCATCTTCCTGTTGAATAAAGCTTTTAAGAGTGTCTTCTTCCAATCGCAAAGATATATTGCGCACAATATATATGCGCCGGTCCAAATAAGCGTCATAAAGATTATTAAGAAGATTTCTAATCGATTCCAAGCGGCCACCGACTTTGAAAGTAAAGCGATAAAATTTATAATTACCTTCGACAGTCGGTTCGACGTTATTTTTTTTAAATTCATAGAGCTGAAGAATTTTAGAGTCTGCGATCCGTTTGGCAATATCACTGACAACTTCCCAGCAGAAAACATATTTCGGGATATTCATGCTGTCAATTCGTGAACGTTCATTAGTAGGGAAGCCGAAAGCGGAAGCCCCTTGTTCTGCGAAAGCAACCTTTTTCTTTGTAAAGTAATCGATCAGGCTATAGCGGCGCAATCTCGCGAAATTATCATACTTTCCAGTTTGAAAAGACATATTGCGGCTGAATCCGAAGGCAAACATAAAAAAATCTTGAATATTTTCATCTAGCTTTTCATTAGTATGCTTCTTGGCCTCATCCTCAAACTTTTTCATCGCCTTATCCCAGCGGATATTATAATCTGCGAAATCGACTCCTAACAGTTCTTTTGATTTTAATTTGAATGAAATAAATACCTGATCTCTGGCAACAGTCGCTTTGTTTTCATCCCAGTATCTGTGCAGAGCAGATTTAAAGCGTTCTAGTTTTTCCTGGTCCGACAATTCTTTGCCCTGATCATTTTTATAACCTGCCAGCAACTCTTTGACAAAGCCCATACTTGCATCATAATAAGGCATACCGATATATTTTCTGATATCTTCCAGCTTTTGTTTGTATCCTGTTATATCGAGTTTCATCCTCTCAAAATTTTCTTGAACCGGCGCAGGCTTTTGAGAATTAAGCTTGTTTACTTGATCAACCATTGCAGTAGTTTCTGCAATATATTTATTCATTTCTGCATATTCAGAGTTGATCATAAACAGCATTAAAACAGTGCAAATAATCGTTACTGATAAAACCACTAGCAAAAAAATATTTTTTTTGAGAAACTTATTATTCATAATCGCACCGGCCTATAATTTTAACGGTTCTTTCAGCTTAATCTTAATTCTGAATGTCGTAACGTTGCGCTTTCCTTTAGCACCAACCAATTCAAGGTAACTCGATGAATCATCAAGATTCTGGAACCATTCCAACTTTTTTAAGTTTGTCATTAAAATAGGCTCCAATAACGCTTCAGAGCCAATACTTAATGAATGCCCCCCCAGTTCCAATGCATCAAACTGCTGAACAGTTGTTTGCGCCGTTTGTT
>JAAYPP010000099.1 GCA_012519765.1 Lentisphaerota bacterium | reverse complement strand
GCGCATCCTGGTCGGTGTTGCCGTCTTAATGTCATCGGTAAGCTTGATCAGACTAAGGTCAACTTTATCAACCGGCAGACCTCCCGAAAGCACTAGCGGATACTTAAATTCTGTTAATACCGGTTGCACCACATCTAAAAAATTTGGTTCAGCCGTGCTGAATCCGGCCAGTTCAGCGGCAGTAGCAACCTCCGTATGGCTAGGCTCAACATCCAATCCATGAAACGGCGCAATCATCGGACGCCAGGATAATTCCGGCGGTGAAGCCGACGGTAACGTCGCGAGGGAGCGCCACTTCGGCAATGCGCCGATTCTGCTATAGCCAAAACGGTAATCCGGTCTCGACATAACCGCAGGATTCTGATATTTAAGCCATCCACTGACAGAACGCAGCGACAGACGATTGGTATCATGAAGATTCAGCATCATTGTTTTATAAGGCTTTATTTCCACTTCACGCGGTTTCGGAGCCTGGTAGTCGAAAAAAAAGAAAAAAACGGCATGAATTACCAGCGTCAAAATAACCGCTTCAATCACCATCCAACGCAAATCGCGCTTTCTCTTTTTCTGTGATGCATTGTCCATAAATCAGTAATTCTGCTCAAAAACGGTTTCACCCTTTTCCCTCGGGGGAAGGGTGGCGATTACGACGGTTAGCCGGGCACGTTCTGCCAATGCCATAATTTTAGCAGTGGCCTCGAAAGGTACCCTTTTGTCAGCGCAAAGAATAACCGTTCCGGAACCGGAATGAGCTGAAAGCTCGACCAATTCCTGGGAAAGTGCATCCATAGTCACGAGACGTTCGTTAAAACTTATTTCGGGTCCTTTTTCGGTATGGGCTACAGCAATTACATATTTTTCGACGCCGATTACACTCTGCGCGCCAACATCCGGCAATTCAACTTTTACTCCAGATACCTGAATAAATGAACTGCCAAGCATAAAAAACAAGAGCAACAGAAAAATCAGCCCGAAAAAAGGCGTCAGATCCGGACGTATTCCGGCCGGGTGCAATTTAGTTCTAAAGCTTTGCTTGAATGGATCTTTCATTTGCTGGCATCGTCCTTTAATGCCTTGTGATGTTTGAAAAAATGAATGATATCAGAAGCCGCTTTTTCCATGTCCAAAGTCATTGACTCAACTCGCGAAGTCAGATAATTATACGCGACATAGCACGGAATGGACAGGCAAAGACCGCCAACCATACAGACCATTGCCATACTGATATCCCCTGAAAGATCGGCTGCCGAAAGATAAACGCTTTTCGAGTGAATAGTCTGAAAAGAACGCATGATTCCGAGCACGGTACCGAGCATACCGAGCAATGGGGCAATAAACCCGATAGTTAACAGCAGATTAAGATGGCGTTCGAGCTTGGGAACTTCTACCATATTCGCGTCCATAATCGCCTGCTTCATATCCTCAAGGTCGTCACCCTGTTCTTGCGCCAGAATCGCCGCCGTCAGTACTCGCGCCGCCGGGCCCGGCGTATTATCACACAGACTGATGGCCTCAATATAACCGTCGCGGCGTAATACATTGATTAATCCGCGCACTAGCTCGCTGACATTAATTTGTTCGCGATGAAATTGAAACCATTTTTCCAAAAAAATAAACATCCCAATCACGCTACAACCAAAAATAATCCACATCAGCGGACCGCCGTCTTTCATTATCTGCATAAAAAGCATCAGTCAATCTCCTTAAAGTTTATATTTAGTCTGCAACAAGGCGCGCATTGTATTGAATTCGCCGTCATTGTTCAGATTCATTTCTTCCATCAGGTCAAAAATCTTTATCGCTGCCGCCGCATCTTCCGGAGTTCCGCGCCCGATGTGAAGCCGCACCGCGGCGTAAGCCGCTTTGATGCACCATACCGGCGAAAGCTTTAACCCGCGTTTAATGGCCAGCCTGAACCGAAAAATCACTTCATTAAAATCACGTAACGCGCCGTTTCCATCATCCATGCGCAAACGGCATAGACCAAGCTTATAGAGCGTCTGCGCATTCATTTCATGACTCAATTCAGGTTCGTTCAGCAACGACACATAAATATCTGCGGCGCGCCGGATATCGTCAAATTTTCGATTTTTGTCAAACAGTGCGCTGCTGCAATCTCCAATCCGTCCTTGAGCCGCGCGTCCCAATGCCGTACCCGGACGAAGCTTTGCGCAACGCTCATAATAGCTCAACGCTGTTGCATAATCGGTATTACGCGAGGCGATGTCGCCCGCCAGAAACAGGGCATCGGCAAAACGCTGATCATCTGGGAATTCTTTAAAATACGCTTCGAGCAAAACAAGCGCCTCCGAGCTTTTGCTTTCCGCTTCAGCCACCACCGCACGGTCAATTATGATTCGAGCTGCAATCTCCTTGTCGTTCTTGAACATCTCCGCCATTTCTGACAGAAGTTTAGCGGCTTCCGCATTTTTTTGCATATTGCGCAGATAATCGACTTTCCAGAACAGTGCTGCGGCAGTGTATTTTTCTCCAGGATACATTTGCTTCAACGATTCCGTTGCCTGCAACGCATGTTCAATATTCCCCCCGAGAAAACTTGCAAAAACTGAACGGTACAGTACCGCTGCCGCGTTTTTATGCTGAGGAAAATCTTTAATAAAACGGCTGGTCATCTCTGCCGCGCGAGGATAGTCGCGAATTTCAAAATAAAGATTGCCTGCTTCAAATAACGCATCGGCGGCATAATTTCCTTCCGGATACTTGTCTGCCAGCGCATTATATGCCCGGACAGCCTCAATCGGACGCTTCAGAAGGTTAAGAACATAGGCAGTGTAATACATTCCCTGTTCGACATCTTCATTTGAACTTTCTAATTCAACTGTTGTCCTGGCCGCCGCTAAAGCGTCCGTGTAGCTTTTCAGCTCAATTAAAGTCTTCACCTTTCCTATCAAACAACGTCCCTGCCATTTACTGGCAATTTCGGCAGAGTTGCTGAATACCGCCAAAGCCTGCGGAAAACTGTTATTTTTAAAATATGAGGTTCCCAGAATAAATGAGGCTTCTTCACGCTGATCCAGAGTAAGACCGTTTTTCCTGATGAATTCAAGTTGCGGAACTGCCGCCGTCAAATCGTCACTGGCAAGACAGACCATCGCTGCCTGAAAAGCGGCTTCAATCCGTTTTTTCATTGGTAACTCTTCATTATCAATAACCACCTGAATAACGTTCAGCGCCTCTTTGTAGTCCTGCATGCCGGCATAAAGTTTCGAAATTTTCATCCTTACGTCAAAAGAATCGGGGGCATCTTTATAAAATTCTAAATATTTTTCTGCCGTTTCAACCGCTGACCGGCGATCATTCCCCACAAAATAAACATTTACCAACTGACGCATCGCCAAACGCCGGTCTTCGCCGGAAGGAGCAGTATGAAATGCATCACTAAGATATACAACCGCATCTAACGGATTGGCACTATTTATAAAATGCCTGGCAGCGGCTATCTGGGCATTGTAAAGCAGTTGATTGGGAGTTTCTTTTAGCTTTGCATTCAGCTGCGTATAAAATTCTGCTGCTGGAACAAACTTTTGATTTTCAATGAGCATGATGAAGCGAAGGATATCAACCTCATGAAAATTTTTTTCCCGTTTAAAGCGTTCCACATCGTTAAGCTCCGCCGCGCTTTCGGTAAATTTATCTCCTTTAATCATGCAGTAAACCCGATTCAGAAACGCAGTGAACTCCCAATGCTGTCCGGCTCCGGCTTTCTCCAGTATCAGATAAACTTTGGTTGCCTCATCCCATTTTTTCTGCATCCGTTTGGCATAGCCCAAACTCGACAAAAGATGAAAATAAAGCCCCCCGGAAATCGCATTGCGCTCCTGCAAGGAATTGAGGATTTTTTCGGCTTCAGCATAATTTCGCTGTAACAACAGCACATCAGCTTGGTATAATTGCCGCCGGTCGGTGCCGACATCAGGCAACTTTTGAGCATATTCTTCAATTTCGCGCGCCGCCTCTCCTGGAAAAAAGGCTTTCAGATAAGTAGCAATCAACCGTTCATAGGTCTGTTGAAGTTCTTCGCGGTCTTTAGCTTGTGTTTTTGCCTGCTGAAAAAATGAAATCGCTTGCAGGTAATCGCCGACGTTATAAGCTTCATTCCCCAGATCCGACGTTCTGAGCCAAGCGGCATTAATCTGCGGAGGATTGACTATCGGATCGTCCAGGGCAACTCCGGTATTTTCTGCTCCATGCAAGCAGAGCGAACAGAGAAACAATCCTGAAAACAACCAGTGCGAGACGCTTCGGCGAATACCCTCATGTGAATTTGAGGAATTCGAAACAGACCTGCGCCATTCAGAAAAAAAACTATATGCTAAAATTCGCGCGCGCATAATGCGCGCGCGAATTTTATAGCGGCTTTCCACACGATCATTCCGCGGATGAGTCCGGTTCATCACCGGTACTGGACACTTTGACTTTGTCGTCATTGATTTTTTCCCGGATTTTATCCAAAAGTTTAGCTTCAATCTCTTTATTGGAGGCTATTAGGGCTTTAGTCTGTTCGCGCCCCTGCCCGAGCTGTTCGCCGTCAAAAGAGAACCACGAACCGCGTTTTTCCAGAATACCGAGGTCAGTTGCGACATCAAGAACCGAACCTGACCGCGAGATACCTTCGGAATAAGTAATATCGAATTCAGCGATCTTGAATGGTGGTGCCATTTTATTTTTGATTACTTTAACGCGTGTGCGATTTCCGGTAATCTCGCCTGATGGTTCTTTAATAACGCCGATTTTTCGGATATCCATCCGGATCGACGCATAAAATTTCAAAGCGTTGCCCCCGGTAGTCGTTTCCGGATTACCGAACATAACCCCGATTTTTTCACGGATCTGGTTGGTGAAAATTATGCAGGTGCGTCCGCGACTGGCCGCGCCGGTCAATTTACGCAAAGCCTGCGACATCAAACGAGCCTGGAGCCCCATATGCGAATCGCCCATTGAACCTTCGATTTCAGCACGCGGAACCAAGGCCGCCACCGAATCAATCACCAGCACATCAACGGAATTACTCCGTACCAGCGTATCGACAATATTCAACGCGTCTTCACCGCAGTCCGGCTGAGTTACCAGCAGATCATCAACATTGACGCCGATTTTGGCCGCATAAACCGGATCGATAGCATGTTCAGCGTCGATAATCGCGCAAGTCCCACCGCCTTTCTGGGCATTGGCAATTACATGAAGACAGAGTGTGGTTTTCCCCGACGATTCAGGACCGAAAATCTCAATAATTCTGCCGCGGGGCAGACCACCGCAACCAAGCGCAATATCCAGTGCCAATGCGCCGGTACTGATAACCGGAACATCGCTGTACTTGGCATTGTCGCCAAGTCGCATGATCGATCCTTTGCCGAATTCTTTTTCAATCTGGCTGATCGCAATCTCCAGATTTTTGTTTTTCGCTTCCTTCAATTGTGCCGCAACTTTATCCTGCTTATCGTCCGCCATCTTAAATCTCCTTAAGTCATCAATTTAAATATCCAAATCTTTCACTGTCGCCGCATATTTTTCAATGTAATCACGACGCGGTTCAACGATGTCACCCATCAGAAGCGTAAACATCCTTTCTGCCTGCACTGCGTCTTCCATGGTTACTCTGATCATTTTGCGGTTTTCAGGGTCCATGGTGGTTTCCCAAAGTTGTTCCGCATTCATTTCACCAAGACCTTTGTAGCGCTGAATATACATCCCTTTCCGCCCATTTTTCTTGATGGATTCAAACAGATCGTTCAACGAACAGATGTTATTGGTTTCAGACTCAATAGTTACCGCAAAAACCGCTTCCTTACCGCGAAAAATATTATTTTCATCAAATCCAAGCGCCATTGTCTTGAGTTCAGCGGCAATGTTTTCACAGGCGGCCGATTCGAAAATATTGATTACGTCAATCGCCGGATGCATCAGCGGTTCAATTTCCGCTTCGCTGATTATTACATCCGGATCAGTTTCTCCCTGTTCAGCAGAAATCTCTTGCGCAAAACTGTTATCAGGCGGTGCCAACCTCGATATTGCTGCATTAATATATTGCTGTTGCTCTTCTTCATTGAAGACATAAACGCTGGATACGGTACCGTCATTTTCACGGATGTTGACTTTGGCCGTCGGGAATTTGCCATCGCGGATCGCCGAGAAATATTCTTCCTGGTCGATACCGTAACGCCGCAAATTACTGCCGCAATGCTGGATCTTACGAAAAAGAGCAATTAAGCTCATAAGCACATCGCGTTCCACTGGCTCGCCGTTTAACTTTCTTACTTCAATATCATCACACCCAAGATCAATCAGGTAATTGTCCAATTGATCTTCAGTATCTATATAACGTTCAGCCTTGCGGCGGCGAACCTTGAACAATGGCGGATTGGCAATATAAATATAACCGGCTTCAATCAACGGCTTCATCTGTCGATAGAAGAAAGTCAGCAGCAGAGTCCTGATGTGCGAGCCATCAACGTCAGCGTCTGTCATGATGACTACGCGATGATAACGCGCTTTGGCAGGATCAACGCCTAAGCCGTTGTTCTCAATGCCATTTTCGGCATCGTTTTCGTCTTCGGCACGATGATTGCCGACTCCGCATCCGATAGCGGAAATCAGCGACTGAATTTCTTTGTTTTCCAGGACTTTATCCAAACGCGCTTTTTCGACGTTCAACAATTTGCCGCGGATCGGTAGAATAGCCTGAAAGCTACTGTCCCTACCCTGCTTAGCGGAACCTCCTGCCGAATCCCCCTCAACGATATACAGCTCACACTCCTCGGGTTTGCGTGAAGAACAGTCGGCCAGCTTGCCGGGTAATGTAAAACTGTCCATCACACCTTTGCGTTGCACCAAGTCACGAGCTTTTTTAGCTGCTTCACGGGCGCGAGCAGCGGTCATTGATTTCATAACCACTTCACGGGCCACCGCAGGATTTTCATGGAGAAATTCCCCTAATCCGTCATTGATCACGGATTCAACAATACCGCGGACTTCACTGTTGCCAAGCTTGGTTTTGGTCTGACCTTCAAATTGGGGTTCAGGTACTTTAACGCTGATGACTGCGGTCAACCCTTCGCGAGTATCGCTGGCAGTAACATTCTTGTCGTTTTTCAGTTCGTTTTTGGCGTAACTATTGATCGTTCTGGTCAGTGCCGCCTGAAAACCGGTCAGATGAGTTCCGCCCTCAATCGTGTTGATATTGTTGGCGTAACTATAGATATTTTCGGTAAAACCGTCATTGTACTGCATTGCAAGTTCAAGATCAATACCATCTTTTTCGCGATGAAAATAAATAACTTTCTGCATCACATGCATATTGGCATTGAGATATTTTACATATTCAATGATACCACCATCAAAATGGAATTTTTCAAAACGCGGCCCATGGTCATCACTGTCACGTTCGTCCTTTAGCGAAATGGTCACTCCACGGTTTAAAAATGCCAATTCGCGCAACCGCTTGACCAGAATTTCCCACTGATAAACGGTTTCCTGAAAAATTTTATGATCAGGTTTGAAGTGGATTTTGGTCCCGGTCTTATCGCTCGCCTCAGTTTGAATCAACGGCTCAGCCGTTTTTCCGCGCTCAAAACGAATACGATGACGAAATCCGTCGCGATCAACTTCCGCAATCAACCATTCACTTAATGCGTTGACACAAGAAACCCCGACACCATGCAAGCCGCCTGAAACTTTGTATGAATCCTTGTCAAATTTACCACCGGCATGCAATACCGTTAAAGCAACTTCAACAGCAGGTTTACCTTCGGTCGGATGAATGTCTACCGGAATCCCGCGTCCATCGTCATTCACGGAAACACTGTCATCCTCGTGAATAACCACCTGTACATTGCTGGCATGCCCGGCCAAAGCCTCATCAATACTATTGTCAACTACCTCATAAACCAAATGATGCAATCCGCGAATACCGGTATCGCCGATATACATACTGGGACGAACTCTTACCGCCTCCAATCCTTCCAGAACAGTAATCGCATCGGCCTGATAGCCGATATGATGTGCCGACGGCTTATTTTCAGCACTGATCGGAGTTTCGTTATTGCCGAGATCAGACATGATATGAATTTACCTCATTTTGATTGATTTCCAACTACAATATTATAGATGAATAAGGTATACCGCCCCTTTCATTTTTCAAGTTATAGCGCCGTATAAACCGGATTTATTTCAGTTGCTTACAACATGAAAATAAGGTCAAGGAAATCGTCATGCATTGCTTATTCCGGAAGCTCCAGTATCCAGCAAAATAAACGACTTCCTTTCATAATATCAACTAAAATAGAAGTCGTTATGTATGACGCAGGAAAATCAAAAAGCAACAAACGGATACTACTTCGCGAGAGTAACCGTTAGTGCAGCAAGGTCAGGCATCAAACCATTGTCAATTGTGTCCAGTGAACATCCATCCGATAGTTGGATATTTTTACGTCAATATTCCAACTGCGTTACCAAATTTATTGTTCTTTGGGGAAAGTAGGCAATCCTTTAGGAGGATTATCGGCGAAAAATGGTGAACCGTCGGGTTTGACCAAGCGACAACTCAAAAATACCAGCAAATTGACTTTTTCGCTCTTGGTGTACTGAGACGTAAAGAAGCGACCGATAATTGGGATCTCGCCGAGGATTGGAATTTTATCATCAACAGTTTCAAAAGCATCTTTTATAACGCCCCCCAATATCACGGTTTCGCCATCGTAAACCGTAACCCGGGTTCGGATATTGCGTTCCCTGAAAACCGGTCTTTTCATAACATCTACGCGAGGCGGTAAGCCTTCGGTTTGGTCTAACGTATAGGTATAAGATGTCCATCCTGCAAAGTCCCGAAGCATAGGTGATACATCCATGGTGATAGTACGTTGATCAATATCAACATTAGGCATAATACTCAAGCTTACTCCAAGCTGATATCTGGTGAAAGTAGGACTTGGCCCAACATAAGTTCTAATAGATACATTGGCATCCCCGGAAGGGGAGGTAACCGTCTGCTCCGGATCAGAATAATCAGAAGGATAATAAACATCTTCGACCATATTAATGGTTGCCAGACGCATATTCATGGTGGTTACGCGAGGCGATGAGATAGTATTCTGATTATCGGCTTGATCAAGCGCATAGACTGACATTGAAAACTTGTCATCGTTCCCGAATGTTCTCGAAAAATTAAGAATATTATCATCTCCGTGAGCACTGGCGTTTCTCATACTGGTGGCAGCAGTAAACTCTAACCTGCCGTTATGACTGGGGTCATTCTGTCCCATTTCCAATGCATAATTGAAGCCAAGTTCTTTCAGGTCATTCTGCGTCATTTCTACAAATTTTGCTTGAATCTGTACCATCGGGTCGGAGTGATTCAATTCGTTTGTAACCCGCATTTCAATTTCACGAAGATTTTCCAAAGTATTAGTGGCAATCAGTCGGCTGATTTTCGGGTCGAACACAATTTTTGCCCCTTCCGGAAAACGAATACCGCGATCCATAAAATATTTTTTTAGCTGCTCTGGATCGTCGCCACCGCCAATAGACGACAATGCGGCCTGTTCCAATGGAAAAATCCTGGTTTCCAAATCATCCAAAGGAATATTATGCGAAGCAATTACCACAGCATATTTTTCTACACGCATTCTTAAATTTGCTGCACGGCAAAGAAAATAAAGAGATTCCTGCAATGTTTTATTGCTGAGTACAAAGTTTAATGTAGTTTCAGGTGTGGAAATCTGCCCTGGATTAGCTGGTTGAACTTCTCCTCCTCCACCGCCCCCCATATCATCTAATGGCGGTTGCGGAGCAGCCGGAGCGACAGTGGCACCCTCGGTTCCAGCCTCGGCAAGGCGAAGAAAAATGTTGATGCCTTCACCTTCGGGATCCAACTGCTTGCTCTGTTCACGAAGATATTTAATAGCGGTAGGAATAGTCACGTCTTCGAAGTCGATTCTGGGAATAATAATACTGCGCAGTTTCTGCTGAATTTTATTGTCCGGTAAATCCTTAGACACGGTATTGATATTGATATCATCTTTTTCGCCGATAGAATCCGGCCTGATTGGTGATGCCCATTTCCATTCGACCTCAGTAATGCGCTCCATTGAAGTCGTTTTGTCCCTTCTAACGCGAGCTGCCTGCTCAATCCTGATATTAACTGCACGCAATCCCTGAATTGCCTCAATCCGATAAGGGTTAAGCAACAGAACCTGTTCAAATTTGCGCCTGGCTTCTAAAAGTTGTCCTGTTTGTGCCAATAATTGAGCCTGCCGCAAAAATAACTGAATATTATAATCAGTTTCATCTTTATCTTTGATCAATCGGCTTTCCTCTACCTCCAGTTTGCGACTGGCTGATTTCATCATCTGCTCGTACCTGACAATTTTCTTATCCAGTTGAGTTTTCAATTCTGGATAAATTAATATCGCTTCGCGACACAATCTAATCGCTTCAGCAAACTGACTTACTGAAGCCGCCTCGTCAGCATCAAGAGCCAGCTTTTCAGCCCAATGATAGTAACTTTTGGCAATTTGCTCACGACAGGAATCTATCCTGGATTTGATAACCGGATTGACCTCTTCAACCTCAAGCAACTTATAAGCAGCAATCGCTTCAATGTAATTATCGACCGCTTCCTTGTATTGGCGCTTAACAAAAAAATCATGTCCCTTACGGGTAAAAGAGATCGCTTTCGCCTCAATTTCCTGATAGCCGGAGCGAACCTTATTGGCATCTTCTCTAATCAGCGGAACCAAGTCAGGCGCTTCCGCCGTAACGACAGCTCCGGCTAAAAGACAACCGATCAATCCTGCAAACTTATAATGAAACCGAATCATATTATCCTCCGATAAAATTTAATTACCTGTAGAAGTCAGGCAAAGCACGCTGTTTGTCTCTTCTGACCGGAATGCCGTCATTATTGACCAGCCTCGTAGTAACAAAGAGCAACATATTTCTTTTCTCTTCCAAAGCCAATTGACTACTGAAAATACGGCCCAAAATCGGAATTTCTCCAATAATGGGCCATTTATCGTTGCGATTGACATTTCTATTAATAATCATTCCGCCAAGAACAATGGTTTCCCCATCATAAACCTTAACATTGACATCAACGCTCCGAACTGCGATTCTCGGCATTTTTATTTCAGCTTCGCGGTTTTCTATTTCAGTTTCTCCCGGTCTGATATATGTAATTTCAATCGGTACCTTGTAAATATCTTCTCCAACAAATGAAGTGACTCTCGAAATAATGTGGAGTTCAACCGTATAGTTGTCAGGACTGATTACCGGCAATACATCCAGCATAATTCCAATATCGGTGGCTTCCCCCCAGTCCGGTGTTGATGGAGTTACCGTTACATTTTGACCACTGACTGTAACTTCCGGCTCATCCCAGTCTTCAGCATAAGTCCGTTGTTCTTTCATTTCAATCACAGCCCGCTGACCGCTGGCAGTCAAAACCTTGGGAGTGGACAATGTTTCGGTGCGTGAATTCTGGCTTAGCGCGTTTACCGAAAGCGAAACATTCAAATCAGAGCCGAATAAAAGATTTTTTCCAAAGTTTGGAAAGAGTTTAAAATCTTTAACCAGGCTGTTGGAAGCATTGCCGCGTTCATTTGGGAAATTTAATTCTTGAAAATGTCGTAATGGATTTGCCCCCTGATTGAGCGACCAATTCTGGTCCTGATTGCTGACATTGAAAGCCCAGTCAAAGCCCAATTCATTAACATCTGCCTGACTGAGTTCAACGATTTTCGCCTCAATCAGAACCAGTGGAAACCTGATCAGATCAAGTTGCCGCAATAATTCATCCATACGGCGAAGGTTTTCAAGCGTATTTTTAACAATCAGCCTGCCGCTTCTGGTGTCATAAGCAATGGTCGCCCCTTCATCAAATTTTATTCCGCGCAATTCAAAATATTTAATCAACGATTCTGAAGATATTTTTCTTTCCTGACCTACGGTTGCAGTAAATTCTTCAAAATTGGTTGCGGTACGTTCCCCGCCTACCACAGCAGCAGTATTGATTTCACCGGCTCCGCCTGCAGCAGCTTCTCCTGCCGGAGCAATATCTGAGATCAAATCGCCTCGAATCTGAAAATATTCCGTCTGCATATCGTCGACACCAACACCGATAATAATGGCATTATCTTCGATTTTGTATTTAAGACCAACCGATTTGGTTAGATAACGCAACACTTCACTTAGTGGGATTTTGGAAAAACTCATGGTAACCTTGGGAAGAGTCGAAGCAACTGTACTGTCGAAACCGGCAATGATGCTGATCCCTTCATTACTTGAATCATAACGTTTCGCGCCACGGTCAAGGTAACGAATCACTGAGTTAATATCTGCTTCATCAAATTCAATATTCGGGAAAATAGTTGACTCCAACTTGGCGTGAACTTCTGCAGTAGACTGTGTCTTGACTTCAGGAGCTGTTTTTATCGAACGATCCACGCTGGTCTGCTGAACACCCTGGTTCCATTCCCAACTGCTATACGCAGCAAGACCTTCGAGATCAGCTTTGTGCCGCTCCACGCCATATTTGTACATCTGGCGGTAACATCGTTCAAGCAGATTATTTGCTTTGGTATTAAATGGATCCTGGATATAAATTTGTTCAAGCTTAGACCGGGCTTCGGAATAACGTTTATTACGGAAAAAAATTTCCGCTTCACGATAAAGAATATCAATATTTTCTTGTTTCTTTTGGTATTCTTTACTAAAAATTTCGTTTTCAAGATTGTCAGAAAAACCTTTGGCTTTCTTCTGCATTTTGCATTGTTCAATAAATTTTTGAACATCACTGCTTCGCCGGCTGTCAATCATCAAAACTTCAGAAGCAAGATTGATCGCGTCATCAAACTGCCCAGCCTGATAAGCATTTCTGGCTTTGTTAAAAATCACGTCAGCCCATTCTGCTCTGAACCTTGAAAATTCGCCGTCCAGACGTTTACGAACAGCTTCTGGCTTGGTTCCCTCAAGAACTTGCAACGACTTGACTGCTTCCTGATAAGCTCCCATGGCGTCAGGATAATTCTTTGCATTTGTCTGCTTTCTCGCATTATCTAAAAGTACTTCAATCCGGTCTAACTCTGACTGTTGTTCAGTCCGTACAGTTTTGATTTCTTCTGCGGTTTTAGCATCAACAGCGTTGACGGCTATTCCGCTAAGCAGAAACCCGCAGAAAGTTAAACACAGTAGAGATTTTTTGCTTTTAAAAATTATATTTTTCATGAGTCGATTATCCTTGGGCTATTTAGAGTCCTGGAATCCCTGTCGGGTCACCAAAGGCTGCTCTGTTTCTATTGTAAAGTTTACTGGTTTCGTTCAATTTGAATAACGGTTCCTTGCCGATAATACCCGGGGCCGCTTTACGGTTACGTCGATCTATTACTTTAACTTCCCATTTTGTTGTATCAATT
>JAAYPP010000098.1 GCA_012519765.1 Lentisphaerota bacterium | reverse complement strand
CTCAAAGCATCATTTATGCTTTTGATGCGATTCTGCGTGGTTGCCCGGAACCTGCATCCGAAGATTTCCCTGACAATGCCCGCCAGGAATGCCAGAAAAAACCTTCCCTCAATCACACTGCTGCATCCCGAGCGCAACCTTTCCTGCCCATTGTCATTTTTCATGAGGTCAAATATTTCTTCAATACTTTCGCGTCCCCGCAGTTTTTTCAGGAAATCGATCCGATCCATCTTTTCCGTAGTCACATACAGCGACAGTCCAAGGTTGGACACGGCTTCATTGATCTGAGTTGCATTTCTGGTCAGCTGGAAGCAGTCATGTTCTTTCAGAGCCAAGCCCGATGCAATTTCCTTGCCCAGTGTTTCCAGGTAACTGACGCCCTCGTTTATGCTGGAAAAAGACAGACCGGTCTTGCTATAAAGAAATCGCCGGACGGCTTTTTTTGCCCCTCTTCGAGTTTTTTTCCTGGTTGTTTTCTCCTCGAGAATCCATCTTCGGGAGATGCTCCGGACATAATAATTCTTCAGCAATGCCTTCGTGCTGTCGTTTCGGTCTGACAACCACCGGCCATAAGATTCTTCATTACTGAACCAGGACTGAGCCAGCAGGTCGTCGACGCTGTCCAGCTTTTCCAAAAAGTGTTCGGCCAGCATTGACATCCGGGAAAAGTTTCTGACCAGCCAGGCTTCGATTTCTACCTGAGATTCATCCGGCAGATGCACAATCCATTTGCCCGCTACCATGCCTATTCGCTGATGGTTGAACATCACCTGATGTGCCGAATCTTCAAGCTGACTACGAAGATTGTCCCGCAGTGATTTCGCGTCACGCGAAGAGAAGGGAACGCCACACAGGATGCGGATTTTTTCATCCAGGCATTTTGCCATATTTCCGTTGCTGTGGAATCCCTTGTCCACAACGACCATAAAGTCACGAAGCCCATATTCGTGCAAAGCCTCGGAGGTCTTTACCATCGTCGTAACATCTGTTACACTTCCCGGAAGAAGGCGATAAGTGAGCGGCAGTCCGCTGACGGCGTCAAGTACCATGGTGAAATTGAATTGCGGGAGTCCCTCGGCATGCCCGTGATCATAACCGTATTCTGCCATGACCGGACGATGGGAATGGGTAAAAAACACGGTGGTGTCATAGATGACCGAGGATGGCATGCCGCAGGCGCGAATCCAATGGCGATAAAATGACTGCCGGGCGGCGCCATGGTCAAAAATCTTTTTCATGAAGGTGCTTAAAGCACCAGAGCTGAAATCAAAAGTGTTCAGTTCCGGAGCTATTTCGCGCCTGGCAAACCAGTCTGCCGCCAAGTATTGCGCATCGCCGGTACAAGCCTGCCAAATGGCAAGATATAGTACCGCCAGCCCATCGTGCAAGCCGAAAGCGTCCTCGCTTATTAGGGCAGTCGTCAGCCCGGCCTCATCGCACAGCTGGCGGAGAATTCTGGTTTCGCCCACCTCTTTGATTCCAGTCGGGAAAGACAGTTTCTTCGTCGACCATTTCGAGCTCGGGGTGGAACGCCGACCGCAACTGGGAGAATTCCGACCGCTATACTTGATCTCCTTTTGCTCCAATAAGAACAGGATTTCCGGCGTCAGCTCCTTTCTGTCGCGACAAAGAAGAAGTTCCTTTCCATCCGTGGATAACACGCCAAGATGCTGGCGTCTTTGCTTCCATGCGCCGTCGCGTGCATCCTTGTATTTCTCTACTAATTCAATGTTCACTGTACCGTTGCGGGTTGGCTGCTTGATAATGAAGCTCATGGCGTTTTGCTCCTTTTGGTTATATTTATCAATCGATTATAGTACAACCCCAAGCGCCGCATATTTCAACCATCCAAAAATATTTTTTACCGGAAAATAATTTGGTTATATCAAAAAATCCAAGAATTTAGGTTT
>JAAYPP010000097.1 GCA_012519765.1 Lentisphaerota bacterium | reverse complement strand
TTTTTGAGTGCGAAAGATGGGCTAGTCAGGCAGGTCAACGGTTTTGCAACAGTGTTTGGACAAAATGCCAGTTTCTCCAAAATTCCGTCAACTGTAGTTAACGATGGTATTGAAAAGTTTTCGCCGACGGAGAAAGAAAGTGTTTGTGTTTCATTCAGAACTCAGGCAACAAGTTTGCATCGCTTTGACAGTGTCTATCTCCCACTTGGAAATGTTCCGGGTTCTCCGCGCTATTTGACCTTCGATGTTTTTCCCAGAGTTTCCAGTTTGAAAAAAAATGAGAATATGTCATGGACATCCTTGCGCTTTGCTCTTGGCGGGAAATTATATTCAACTTCAGTATCGTTCAACCGCTGGCAAAAAGTGGTGTTGCCGCTGGACGGCATCAATCCGTCATGGCAAAATTTGCGCATACTTGAACCGGTGGGAATATTCAGCAAAAATATTCAATCAATATCATTTGAGATCAATGGTTTTGCAGCCTATACAGGTCAATGATTGAATTTTTATTTCGCAATTGATGTCGGAATAATTACATCCTAAACCCGTGATAAATTGGAATGTAAATGTTGTTAACGCGTTTATGGATAATAAAATAATGGCACCGGACAGGTGCCATTATTTATTAAACTTTTCAATTACTTCTTGATCAGCCTGAATTGCTTTTTCAGTTTGTTCTGCTCGATATTGTTTCAGTTTTTCGGCGAGTTTATGATTATTCAGCGCCAAAATGGAAATAGCAAAAAGAGCAGAATTAATGGCTCCAGCTTTACCGGCAGTTACTGTTGCAACCGGGATCCCAGGCGGCATCTGGACGGTTGCCAGTAATGAATCCAGCGCATTGAACGGTTCTGATGGAATCGGTATTCCGATAACCGGCAGCGTACTGTTGGCAGCCATGGCGCCGGCAAGATGTGCCGCCATCCCGGCAGCACAAATTAAAACTTTTATCCCATTGGCTTCCGCGTTGCTGGCGAATTCGGCAGCAATGCCAGGTGTACGATGGGCAGACATTACTCTGACCATGTATTTGATGTCAAATTTATCAAAAATGTTGATGGCACCTTCAAGCAATGGAAGATCATTTTTGCTTCCCATAATAAGTGCTATTTCTGGTAAGTTTTGATTTTTAATTTGTGCTGGCATGTCGAAATTACCTCGCAATTTTATTTGTCTGAATTATCTTCATCCGCAAAAATATCAGCAAGACGAGATGTGTCTTCTATTGGATCAAACAATTTGTCGTCACTGTCATCTGCCAGAAGATCATCTTTTTTTGCGGTTGCTTGCTGGTTAGATACAGGATCGGAAGTTACATCAGCAAAGATATCTTCTTCCGGAGTGTCAGAAAATTCGTATGATAGTTTACCTTCCGCAATTTCCAGCAAAGCAATATCAAGCCAATTTTCCGACTTGCATTTTACCATCGGGCGCATGCCCAGCGCAAGCTGTTTGGCTCGTTTGGCGGCAACCAGTGACAGAATTTTCGGATCGTCAATAGCTGATTTAGCACGTTCCAGATAAGCATTGTTCATTAGTGGCTCCTTGGTTAATTATCAATCGGCACGTCGGATAAAAATCCGCGTGCCGATTATTTATGTTTAAGAATTTAATAATCAATAACATCGCGATGGTTGTCAATCAATGTCAAGTCACCGCAGGTGATCTTCAGATAATTTTTCTGAAATTCAGGTTCTGCGTCCAGAATATAACGCTCGGCAATAGCTTCGCGGCTATCGTCAAGCAAGGCATCACGCAACATCAGCAAACCGACATAAATGAAAGTTTCATTTTCTACCAGATGACGAGCAATCAGGTCATGATAGGCGCTATCTTTCTTTTCCGTATCATAAGCGATTGCTTTAAGGTGTTTTTCCAGCATGGTTGCAACTTTATCTTTCAGGCGCAACAGTTTACCGCTGAAATTGAGCGACATCAATTCTTTGAGACGCGGTTCTGCATCACGCTGAATCACTCCGCCGATCGCTGCGACAATCTGCAACTGGGTGGTGCCTTCATAAATATTGGTAATGCGGGCATCTCTGGCATAGCGTTCAGCATTGAAGTCTTTCATATAGCCGGTTCCGCCATGAATCTGAATTCCGTCATAGGCGACAGAATTAGCGATTTCAGTCGAAAGCGCTTTACTCATCGGAGTAAGCAACGCGGCCAGCTTGTTATAATATTTCTGCTTGTTGCGAATGTCCTGGGTGAGTTGATCCGCAGGCAGGGTATCGCAGAGATGGGTATAAACAGCACGCAGGTCGACTGCACGAGTTGCCTCATAAAGTAATGCCCGGGCAGCTGTTACTCGTGTTTTCATGGTGGCAAGCATTTCATAAACCGGCGGGAAGTTATCAATGGTCTTTTTGAACTGTTCACGTTCAGAGGCATACTTGCGAGCCAAACGGAAAGCAGCTTCGGCAATGCCCAAAGCCTGTGCGCTGATCGCAATACGGGCGCCGTTCATCAGCGACATAACGTAGCGGGTCAGACCGCGGCGGCGCTGTCCGCACAGTTGTGCCGGAACATTGTTGTATTGCAGTTCGCAAGTGGCAACACCATGGATTCCCATTTTATCTTCAATGCGGCGTACCACCAATTGCGGACAGGCTTCGCAGATAAACATAGAAAGCCCGCGTCCGTCAGAGGTTCCCTCTTCGGAGCGCGCCAGCACTAAATGAATTTTTGAACAGCCGTTGGTGATGAAACGCTTCATGCCATTAAGGTACCATTGTCCGGTTTTGGGATCCTGGTGTGCCCGCAGACGTACTGACTGAAGGTCTGAACCTGAATCCGGTTCTGTCAGGTCCATGGAACCATCGAATTCGCCGCTGGCGAAGCCAGGCAGATAAGCATTTTTTTGTTCATCCGTGCCGAATTCGGCGATAGTTTCAGCGATATTCTGGAGGCCGAAAAGATTCTGCAAAGAAGCATCCGCCCGGGAAACCATTTCAGTCATAATAGTATAAATTGATACTGGATAATTGAGACCGCCGTATTGGTACGGCAGCATCACGCCCATAACGCCGGCTTTAGTCAGATCAGCGAGGTTCTGCTGAGTCAATGGATGGTAAGTTACAGTGTTGTTTTCAAAATGAGGTCCGCACATATCAACTTCACGCGAGCGTGATTCGATATTTTCGCCGCAGATTTCTCCGATTACCGAAACTACTTTGCGATAACTGTCCCGAGCATCTTTGAAATCGACAGGAGCATGGTCGTATTTTTTTGAGAATCCAAAATTGTGTTCACGCAGTTTTACCGCTTCTTCAAGATCTAAATTATCAAGAGTGAACTGAAGGTCTTTATTGTCGAGAAAATAATTTTCCATATTGCGTTATCCCCTTTATCAGGCTTTGGCCTTGAATGCTTTTATCATCTGCGGTATGACCGTATTAAGGTCGCCGACTATGCTGTAGTGCGAAACTGCAAAAATCGGTGCATCCGGATCCGTATTAATTGCGATAATCTTTTTGCTTCCTGTCATGCCGGCACGATGTTGAATTGAACCGCTGATTCCGCAGGCAATATACAATTTCGGGCGAACGGTAACTCCAGTCTGTCCGACTTGATGATCATGGTTGATCCATCCGGCATCTACAGCAGCGCGAGATGCTCCAACTTCACCGCCTAGTACTTCCGCAAGTTGTTTTATCAATGCGAAATTTTCCTTGTTGCCAACTCCATAACCGCCGGCGACAATAATTTGTGCGCCTTTGAGGTTGACATCTTTGTCTTCTCGGACACGTTCGATTACCTTGATCACGGTTTCCGCGTCAGTAAGTGCCGGTTTAACTTTGACCAATTCGCCTTTTCGACCAGGAGTCGGTTCATCCATTTTCATAACGCCTTCGCGAACAGTAACCATCTGCGGATCGTCCCAAGTGTTGACGATAGTCGCGATAATATTGCCACCGAAGGCAGGGCGTATCTGCATCAGTTTGTCAGTATATGATTTTTTGCTGACACGGTCTTCGAAATCATCAATCCGCAAACTAGTGCAATCAGCAGTTAATCCAGCTAATTTTTCGGAAGCAACACGAGGAGCAAGCTCACGTCCTTTCATCGTTGCGCCGAAAAGCAGGATATTGGGATTGTATTCGCGAATCAAATCCATGATAACTTTGGCAAACGGTTGTACCGTGAACGGCTCAAGACGCGGATCTTCCGCTAAAAACACTGTGTCAGCGCCATATTCATAAAGTTTATCAACACATTTACCAAGCTTGTCGCCGATTAACAGCGCTTCGGTTTTTACTCCGAGGCGGGCGGCAAGTTCGCGTCCTTTGCACAACAGTTCAAGGCTCACTTCTGCAATAGTGCCGCCTTCCTGTTCAATAAAAACCCAGACATTTCCAATATTAGCCATATTTCTTATCCTAAAGTGTGATCATTAATGAGTTCTTGAATGAGAGACGAAATTCCTTTTTCGCTTGCTTCAACTTTTTTGGTATCAGTAGCGGTCAGTACTACGCTCATTATCTCTTTGACTTTAGTCGGCGAGCCGGCGAAGCCGATACGTTCTTTATCAGCGCCGACATCTTCGGCCGACCATTCATAAATCAACAGATCTTTGTCTTCCAGTCGCTTTTCTTCCGCAGCCCGTTCATTGGCGTCGGTATAAGTGGAATTGGCTTTGATCAGTTCGGATTTGGTTTTGGCTTTCTTGAACTTCATGATACGCATGGCGTTCTGCGGACGAGGGATGTTGGAATCAATAACCGTCAACAGGCTGGGTGTCGGAGCTTCAAGCACTTCGTAGCCGCCTTCAATCGCGCGTTTGGCGGTGATTTTACCTTTTTCCAACTTAATTACATCTTCAATGTAACAAATCTGGGGTATATTTAATTTTTCAGCAAGCTGGGGTCCTACTTGAGCGGTGTCGCCGTCAATGGCTTGCCGTCCGCAAAGTATCAAGTCGAATTTTCCGTACTTCTTGGCCGCGCAGCTTAACGCGTAACTGGTCGCCAGCGTATCTGCACCTGCAAAAGCCCGGTCAGTCAGCAAAAAAGCTTCGTCTGCGCCGCGGAAAAGAGCATTGCGTAATACCTCAGCCGCATTCGGCGGTCCCATGGTGCCGACAACAACTTTTGCATTGTAACGATCCTTTAGTTGCAACGCCAATTCCAACGCGTTCAGATCTTCCGGATTAAAGATTGCCGGCAATGCGCCACGATTGACAGTCCCTTCCGGGGTCATTGCCTCTCCGGTGATGTTCTGGGTATCCGGAACTTGTTTTACGAACACAATAACAGTGTAACTCACAGTCATAGACTCCCTTGATTAATAGTTGTGATTGTGAATAAAGCCTAATTAAAAGCACTAAAAATGTCCGCTAATATAACATGGCAAAATGTTTTTTACAGTCTGATTGTCATGAAAAAAATAAATTTTCAGAATGTGTTAAAACTTTTATGATTGGTTTGGTTCTTGAACTATCTCCGTATTTTTGCTTTGGGTCCGCCGTAAATGCCGCAGTTGTGCTCAAGATATAAACATTAACGCAGTCCATTAAGCCGGTTGGTGTTTAGAAATTATATTTATTGTTGATTCAAGTAAAATTGAACTTGTCATTGCATGAAGTTTCATTATCTTAAATGAAATGATCACATATTTATAAAATAATTTATACAGCGAGAAACGGTTACTGCCTGTAAAATTTGGGAATTGAATGGCATAATTACGTTTTGCTAAAAGCATGAGAGGACTCAGATGGCCGTTGTTGACTGGTTGATTGTTGGCGGGGTGTTTTTGCTATTGGTTGGCGCTTTAATATATTGCCAGAAATATGTTAAGAATACGGCTGATTTTTTGGCGGCTAATCGATGTGCCGGGCGTTACGTTCTCTGTATTTCAACCGGCATTGCCGGCTTTGCGGTAGTAAATTCAGTGGCAAATTTTGAACTTTTTTATGAAGCTGGATTTGCATCAATATGGTGGGGCATGTTGACGGCGCCGCTGGGGTTGATTCTGGCTTTGGTGGCCTGGATTACCTATCGGCTCCGCGAAACCAGGGCGTTCACCATTTCACAATTTTTTGAATTGCGATATTCCAGAAGATTTCGTATTTGTGCCGGCATCGTGGCCTGGACTTCCGGTGTAATTAACTACGGTATTTTTCCGGCAGTATCTGTTCGCTTTTTTATGTTTTTCTGTCGGCTCCCTGAATATTTCAATTTTATGGGTATTCAATGGGAGACTTATCCGGTATTGTTGACTTTTGCCATTGGAATAGGTGTGATGTTCGCGATTTCAGGGGGACAGATCGCGATTATGATTACCGACTTCATGCAGGGAACATTCTGCAATATTGCATTTATAATTTTTATTATTTTCATATTCAGGTTTATCACATGGGAACATATTGAGAGTGCGCTGTTGACCGCAGCGCCCGGCGAATCCCTGATCAATCCATTTGACAGTTCAAAAATCAAAGATTTCAATATCTGGTATTTTTTGATCGGTATTTTTGCCGCAGTTTACGGCAGGGGCGGCTGGCAGGGTGGAATGGGTTATGCGGCTTCCGCCAAAACGCCACATGAGGGAAAAATGGCCGGTATTCTTGGCACCTGGCGGGGACTGGCGCAAGGGTTGATGATCATGATGTTTCCGCTTGCAGTAATTGCAATAATGAAACATCCTGATTTCTCTTCACTGGCCGAGCAGATTAAAACAGCAGTTGCAGGAATCAGTGATCCGCAACTTCAAAAACAAGGTCTGGTACCGACTGCCTTATCAGTGATTATGCCGACAGGAATTATGGGAATGTTTGCTGCCGTAATGTTTTCAGCAATGCTCAGTACCGACGATACTTATCTGCATTCGTGGGGTTCGATTTTTATACAGGACGTCGTAATGCCGTTCAGGCAAAAAAAGTTTACGCCGAAGCAACATATTATTGCTTTACGTTTGTCCATTGTTTTCGTCGGAGTTTTCGCATGGGTGTTCAGTTATTTATTTCGACAAACTGAATATGTTTTTCTGTTTTTTGCGATTACCGGAGCAGTTTACAGTGGCGCGGGGGCGGTAATTATCGGAGGGCTATACTGGAAGAGAGGCGGCACAATTGCCGCGTGGGTGACTCTTTTGGCAGGCGCAATGATCGCATCGGTCGGTATAATTCTGCAACAAACCTGGTGTTTCAAAGACGGAAGCGGTCTATCATTGTGGTTAAAAAACAATTTTGGATGGCAATGGGTCGCCAATAACATGGAATCATTTCCTATCAACGGTCAGTGGATATATTTCATCGGGATGGCATCGTGTTCGATATTTTATGTTACAATTTCATTAATTGAGCATCATGTCTTTAAAAAGCCCGATTTTAACCTGATGAAAATGCTGCATCGCGGCCAATACGATGTCGCAAACGAACATATCAAACGCACCGAGGTCAGTTGGCTTTCCCGCCGTTTGGGTATTACCCGTGAATTCACTCGTCGGGATAAAACACTTTATTATGTGACAATAGCGTGGACTTTATTCTGGATGGCCTGCTTTATTTATTTCACGTTGAAACACTTATCTGGCGAAGTCAGTAATAGTGCGTGGCTGACCTTTTGGCACTTTAAAGTTTATGTTACACTGGTACTGGCATTCATAACGACGGTTTGGTTCCTAGTTGGCGGTATTATTGATGTCTTCCGTCTGTTCAAAAACCTCAAAGAAGTCAAGCGCGATGATGCTGACGACGGAAGCGTAATCAATGGTCAGAATGCAGGGGAACAAAAGATCAGCTGAATTTAATTCAGATTTTAAACTTCGCGCGCTCATTATGCGCGCGTGAAGTTTAAAGACCCCAACATTTTTTTTCTGTTGTCAGGAAGAAGAAACGCTGGCGTGATTCAAAGGTAGATCCGATTTTTGTATGGTTGATTATTTAAAAACATTTTTTTTGGTTTTTATGCTGGACTTTTTTAATTATGTTTCTATATTAAAAGCATAGTGGAAAGATTCTATTATAATTTAACGCCCATAATACCAACATCTTTCAAAGGAGAGAAAAATGGCAGTAAAGAAAGCAACCGGTAAAGTCGCAGCTCCGGCAAAAGCAGCGGCAAAGAAAGGCGCCATCGCATTGGAAGGCGGAGCCAAGGTCTGGAATGAGCCATTTCCGATGTGGCCTTCATTCGAAGAGTCTACAATCCAAAAGGCTATGGAACCGTTGCGTTCAGGTTTGGTCAATTATTGGACTGGCCCGGTCGGTAAAAAATTTGAAGATGCCTGGGCAAAATGGCTTGGAGTCAAAAATGCCATGAGTGTAACCAACGGAACGGCGGCTTTGCATGTGGCGCTTGCTTCATTGGGTATCGGTCCTGGCGACGAAGTTATTTGTCCTTCTTATTCATTTATCGCATCATCATTCGCGATACTTCAGGCTGGAGCACTTCCGGTTTTTGCTGATGTCGCTAAAGATCACCTGATTGATCCGAAAGATATTGAAGACAAGATTACCGAGCATACAAAAGCAATTATCGTGGTTCATCTTTATGGAATGGTTGCGGACATGGATCCGATCATGGCGATTGCCAAAAAACATAACCTGAAAGTTGTTGAAGACTGCGCGCAATGTTTTGGCGGTATTTACAAAGGCAAAAAAGCTGGAACCATCGGTCATGCCGGCTGTTTCAGTTTCTGCCAGAGCAAACATTTCACCACTGGCGGTGAAGGCGGAATGGTCGTAACTGATAATGACGATCTGGCTTGGGAATGCCGTTCTTTCCGTGATCATGGATACGACGTAAAAGAACGTCTCAATCTGCTTGAAATGGAAGGCAAACTGCTTTATATCCACAAGCGTGTCGGATTTAACTTCCGGATGACTGAAATGCAGTCACAGATCGGACTTTGCGAGCTTGAACGTTTCGACAAGTGGAATTTGAAAAACCGTATTCGCAACGGCAAAATGCTGTTGAAAGCGCTTGGCAAACATCCGCTGGTTCTTCATGCTCCGGTAGATACCAAGGATCGTCAGAACTCCTATTGGTGGGCACCGTTTGTTCTTGATTTGGACAAAATGACTTGCGACATCAAGACATTCATCAAAGCGATTGCCGCAGAAGGCGTTCCGGTATACAGCGTGCTCTGGCCGGAAATGTACAAGGAAAAAGCTTATGTCGAACGTAATGGTTTCGGCGTAGCTAAATACCCGTTCTTCGATCCGAAAGCACGGAATATCGATTATACACAGTTCGATTGCAAAACTGCTCACTGGATGACTGACCGCACGATGTGCTTCTTCACCCATCCGGTTTACAATGAAGCACACATGCAGGCCTGTATCGATGCCTTCAACAAGGTTGCTGACTTCTATATGAAGAAAAAATAACCTGTTAATTACTAATGAATTAACCAGAAGGCATTCCCTGTATTTGTGCGGGGAATGCCTTCCTTATTCCAAAGGGAGAATGATATTATGGAAAATATTAAATATGCATTGATTGGATTTGGCGGGATCGCGGAAAATCGTATCGCCAAAGAAGGTTTTGGCTGTGATGCCGAGCGTGTCGGTACCTTATTCAATGCCAAGCTGGTAGGGGCAACTGATATTAACCAGAAACGCAAAAGTGCTGCCGAAAAATTAGGGCTCAAATGGTATAAAGATGCTGATGCGGTTTTGTCCGACAAGAATATTGACGCGGTTTTTGTTGCCACCAACAATCTCACTCACTTCAGTATAGCTAAAGCCGCGCTGGAAGCCGGCAAACATGTTATTGTTGAAAAACCACTTGCTGCAAATTCGAAAGATGCGGCTGCTCTGGTAAGGCTGGCCAAGGAAAAACGCCTGAGTCTGAGCGTTGACCACATGATGACCAAGAATGTTTTGAATAATAAAGCACGTCTGCTGGTTAAACGCGGCAAATTAGGCCAGGTCAATGACGCATGTTTTCACATGGAATTTGCTTTCGGTTATGACCCGTCTGAAGCTGCAAGCTGGCGCTGTTCAAACTGGGATGAAATGGGTGGTCCGATCGGCGACGTGGCCAGTCATTGTTTTTACATGGCGGAATTTATATTTAACAGCAAAGTGGTTTCAGTAAATGCGGTTTATTACCCTAAAACCATGTCGATAAAAGTCGAAGACGGCGCTTACATCAGATTCACATTGGCCAACGGTATTACCTGTTCTGCCAAAGTTGCTTTCTGTGAAATGCGCGGCGGGGCAGGGGGTACCTTGACCAATCTGGGCTATGAAATTTATGGTGATCAAGCGGTTTTACGCAGTTATGGAACTATGTTCCAGTTCTCCGGCTACGCCGATGAACCGATTCGGATGCGCCTGGAACTAGATACATTCCAGAAACAGCAGAAATATACAATTCGCAAACCTGAAAATATTTATCAGGGGGTTATCGTTGAACACGCTGCTTCAATTATCCGGCAACGCCCGCTCAACGGTAAAAACGGACTTCGCAATGTGTTGATTTGTGAAGCTGCTCACTGTTCTGCCCGCAATGGCGGAAAAACCATTAAGGTAAAATAATCATGATTAAAGCAGGGTTCAGCAGAGAGATCATAACTCCGCCACGCGGTATTACGCTGGTCGGATACTTTAATCCCCGTCCAAATACGGGGATTTTTGATGATCTTTATGTTCGTGTGATGCTCTTCGAGCAGAATGGGATTGTTTCCGGCATGGCGGTTTACGACCTTTGTTTTTTGAGTGCCGAGATAGTCGCCGAATTCAAAAGCGCGCTGAAAAAACGGGGTTTTGATTTTGCGGATAATATGATGTTTTCAGCAATTCATACGCATACCGGTCCTTATATTGCCAAATTTTTCGGGAATGAGCCGTCGGCCGAATATCTTGATGATTTAGTGGCCAAGACGGTTTCAGCTGTCGCTAAAGCGTTTTCGTCGCTGTCACCGGCGGAGCTCAAGCTGGGCGCACTTGATCAGAATCCGTTTGCATTCAACCGCAGGTACTGGATGGAAAACGGTAACGTTTTGACTAACCCAGGTAAACTTAACCCGAATATAGTCAAGCCGGAAGGAGAAGTTAACCCTGAAATCGGTGTTATGACACTGGAGCAGGATGGCAGGATTTCGGCGATAATCACTCATATTTCAAATCACACCGATACCATTGGTGGTAATTTTGTTTCTGCCGACTGGCCGGGCAGGATGGAACGCTATGTTCAAAATGAGCTGGGATATGATCTGCCGGTATTTTCTCTGATCTACTGCCAGGGCAACATCAACCATTTTGATGTCAATAGCGGAGATGCTCAGGGCGGTTACGAAGAAGCTTGCCGGATCGGGTTCGGTTATGGTAAAATTGTGCTGGAAGTGATTGATTCCGCAAAAGAATTCAAGCCTGAATTCATCAAGACCAGTCTGCGAAAAATTACCGTCCCGTTCAGAAATATTACTGATGCGGAACTGGCAGGCGCTGAAGCTGTGCTGGCAAAACCGGTAGAAGGCGGCGATGGCGGCGACATGACCAGCGAAGGTTTGGCGACCGGCGATGGCCCGGTGGCACGTTTTTTTGCCGAACAGATGCTTGCTTACAAAAAGAATTGCTCCGGCAAATCACGCGAATTTGAATTGATTTCTCTAAAATTCGGTAATACGCTGGCAATTACTTCGTTGCCCGGCGAAGCATTTATGGAGATTGGAGAAGCCATCCGTAAAGGATCGCCATTTAAGCATACATGGCCGGTAGTTTTGGCTATGGGCGAATGCGGATATATTCCGCCGGAAGAATGTTTCGGACGCGGCGGTTATGAAACTTTGCCGGTCGAAGGCTGTTCACCGCGTCAGGATACCGACAAACTGTTGGTACGCGAATCGATTGCCAATCTCAACTCATAACTTGATTTTCTGATTCTTAAATCCGCGCGCGCATAATGCGCGCGCGGATTT